>NZ_QGGF01000118.1 GCF_003857015.1 Micromonospora globispora
CTCCCGGCCGCGACCGGCCGGGAGCCGGTGTCCGGGACGGTGTTCGGCAGCGGGGGCTCGGCCCAGGCCGGGGTGGCGAGCGCCGCGGCGGCGACGGCGCCGAGCAGCGCGGACCAGAGCGTCGGACGCAGCACCGGTGACACCACCGAGCTCCCGCGTCGCTGCCGTCGCTCCTGCTCGCTGTCGGCCATTCCGCTCCCCGTCCGGTCTGGTGTGTTCCGCGCCTGTCTGCGCGCGGTAGCCCGGGACGGTACCAGTGGGTGTGTTCCGCCCCATCCTGTCTTACCTCACCGAGGCAGGGATGTCGATGCGCGGAGGGTAACCACCGGCTGATAGTCCGGTGAAGTACGTCCGCTGGGGTTGACCGGCTCGCGGGTTCGTCGGAGGACCGACGTACGCTCGACCGGGACCGCAGGTGGAAGGGACGTGGCTTTCGATGGACGCCGGACTCAAGCGCGAGCTCGAAGCGAAGGTGTACGCGGGGGAGCGGCTGACCCGTGAGGACGGGATCGCCCTCTACGACAGTGACGACCTCGCCTGGCTCGGGCGGCTTGCCCACCACAAGCGCACCGAGATGAACGGTGACCGGGTGATGTTCAACGTCAACCGGCACCTGAACCTCACCAACGTCTGCTCCGCCTCGTGCGCGTACTGCTCGTTCCAGCGCAAGCCGGGCGAGAAGGACGCGTACACGATGCGGATCGACGAGGCGGTCCGCAAGGCCAAGGAGATGGAGGACGAGCAGCTCACCGAGCTGCACATCGTCAACGGCCTGCACCCGACGCTGCCCTGGCGCTACTACCCGAAGGTGCTGCGCGAGCTGAAGGCGGCGCTGCCGAAGGTCAACCTCAAGGCGTTCACCGCGACCGAGGTGCAGTGGTTCGAGAAGATCTCCGGGCTGAGCGCCGACGAGATCCTCGACGAGCTGATGGACGCCGGCCTGGAGTCGCTGACCGGCGGTGGCGCGGAGATCTTCGACTGGGAGGTCCGGCAGCACATCGTCGACCACGCCTGCCACTGGGAGGACTGGTCGCGGATTCACCGGCTGGCCCACTCGAAGGGCATGAAGACCCCGTCCACGATGCTCTACGGCCACATCGAGGAGCCCCGGCACCGGGTCGACCACGTGCTGCGGCTGCGCGAGCTGCAGGACGAGACCGGCGGCTTCCAGGTCTTCATTCCGCTGCGCTACCAGCACGACTTCGTCGACTCGGCGGACGGCAAGATCCGTAACCGGATCCAGGCGCAGACCACGATGGCCTCGCCGGCGGAGTCGCTGAAGACCTTCGCGGTCTCCCGGCTGCTCTTCGACAACGTCCCGCACGTGAAGTGCTTCTGGGTGATGCACGGCCTCTCGGTGGCCCAGCTGTCGCTGAACTTCGGCGTGGGCGACCTGGACGGCTCGGTCGTCGAATACAAGATCACCCACGACGCCGACTCGTACGGCACGCCGAACACCATGCACCGGGACGACCTGCTGCACCTGATCTGGGACGCCGGCTTCCGCCCGGTCGAGCGCAACACCCGGTACGAGGTGGTCCGCGAGTACGACGCCGCCCCGTCGCTGGCCGAGCGCCGCTCCGAGCCGCAGCAGGTCTGGGCCTGACCCCGGACCGATGACGGCGGACCGCGGACCGATGACCGAGCAGCAGCAGCGCACCTTCCCCCGGCGGGACGCCGAGGGGCGCATCCTCACCGTGGGTGACCTGCTCGGGGTGAGCCTGGCCGGCCTGGTGATCGGGCTGCTGGCGCTGCTGGTCTTCGAGTGGGCGTTCGCCTCGATCGGTGCGGGTGGCTTCGGTCGTACCAACGGCTGGCTGGCGGTGATCCTGCCACTCTGGCTGTTCTGGGACGACTTCCGCGCCTGGGAGTTCGGCGCGGCCCGGGTGATCGCCGCTCTGGTCGCCGGCGCGGTCGGGGTGCTCGCCGGGCTGCTGGCGGCCGGCCTGGCCGCTGGTCTGCCGCCGCTGGCCTCCGGCGCGCTCGCCGCGGCGGTGTTCACCGTGGTCTACGCGGTGATCTGGTTTCATGGCGTCCACTGGCTGGCCCGGCGGACGGGCTGAACCTCCCGCGACCGGCGATCCGGTGGCGGAGAACGGAGTGCGAAGGTGAGCGCGGCGGTCAAGTACACGCTGGGCCGGATCGGGCTGTTCGTCGCGGTGCTCGCGGCCCTCTGGTTCGTCGAGATGAACCCGTTCCTGCGGCTGATGCTGGCGCTGGTGTTCTCCGCCGCGCTCTCCTTCTTCCTGCTCCGGGGCTGGCGGGACGAGATGGCCGACGAGATGGCGGAGGCGTCGGCGCGTCGGCGCGCCGAGAAGGACCGGTTGCGGTCCGCCCTCGCCGGCGAGGACGAGCCCGAGCAGCCGGACCCGCACCGCGAGGGCTGAATCCCTGCTTCCCGGGTCGACCGGGGCAGCGCGATCGGGTCCGGGCCGCTAGGGTCTGCCGCCGTGGGTTTCATGGACAAGATCAGCGGCTGGCAGACGAAGGTGTTCGTCTGGTTCGGGCTTCCGGTCATCGCCGCCATCGGGCTGATGCTGGGCGCCACCGACCTCGGCCCGGCGTGGCAGGCGAAGAGCGGCGGCGGGACGGCGGGCACGTTCACCGCGGTGAAAAAGGAATGCTCCCGGCGCAACTGTGAGTGGCACGGAAACTTCGCGGCCACCGAGGGCGGCGCCCGGCGCGCCGACGTCATCCTCTACGACGCGCCGGACGGGATGAGCAAGGGCAGCACCGCCCCGGCGCTCGACACGGGTGCCCGGAAGGGCGTCTTCTCCACCACCGGTGGGTCGACCTACCTGCTGGTGACCGGGCTGACGGTGGCCGGTGTGCTGGCCCTGGTGGCCTGGGTGGCGATCATCGTGCGGAAGATCCGCCGGCGTCGCGAGGCCGCGCAGCCGCCGGCCCCGCCGGCCTCGTTCGCCCCGTCGCTCTGAGACGACAGGGCCCTACAACGTCGGAAACGACGAGCCCGGCACGGTCCACCGTGCCGGGCTCGTGTCGTCCGGGGGTGGGCTGTCACCAGTTGGTGGAGCCCGGGATCATCGGCCAGGGCCGGTCCGCCGGCTTGATCAGGTACGCGATGCCGCCCGAGCCGCCGGCCACGGTGCCGTTCGCCCGGTACCGCTTGGTGCGCAGCCAGATCTGCTCGAACTGCTCCCGCTTGTAGACGTTGCGCACCTCGGCGTCGGACGACGAGGCGGGGTCGTTCACGATGACGTCACCGTCGGCGGTGAAGCCGACCACCACGAAGAGGTGCCCCGAGGTGCCGTAGTTGGAGCCGTCCAGCTCGCTGCCAAGGAAGGACTGCGAGGTGATGACCGGGATGCCGGCCTTGATGAACCGTTCCACCTCGTCCAGCGAGTGCAGCCGGGTCACCTTCGCGTCGATGCCCGGGAAGCTGGCCGCGTACGCGGTGTTGAACGGCCAGTTGCCCGCGCCCTCGTACTCGTAGTCCCAGGTGTTCCGGGCGGCGTAGGCGACCTGCGGGTCGGTGTAGCCGGGGGTGATCCAGGACATGTCCTCGGCGGACGGCAGCTTGCCGTAGTACTCCAGGACCATCGTGGTCGAGGTCGGGCTGCACCAGACCTGGCCGCCGCCGCCCCACTCCGGGTAGTTGCCGCGGTGGATCATCTGGGAGCGGGCCGGTACGGGCAGTTCGGTGCCCCAGGCGATCCCGCCCTTGCTCGGCGGGACGGTGAACCGGTCTGGCACGTTGGAGCTCATCGCGCCGAGCATCCACACCCGGGGTGCGGTGGTCCGGCCCGGCGCGCGGTACAGGGTGAGCTTCAGCTGGTACGACCGCAGCAGCACGCCGACCTTGGCGTCGTCGATGGAGAACGTGTCGGTCCAGATGGTCGACCAGGGGTCACCCTGGCCGTCCAGGGTGGCCCGCTTGATGTCCTGATCGCCGGAGGCCCAGCGACCCATCACGTACCAGGGCGTCTGCCCGCCCGTGTTGTACGTCCCCTGCAGTTCGACCTGAATCCAGGTCCCGGCCGGCGTCTCGGCGTTCCACGAGGCGACCAGTTCGGTGGCGTCGAAGCCGATCTGCCGCTGCGGGGAGGTCCAGGTGGCGTACTCCCAGGTGCGGGTGGTTCCACTGTGCTCGTCGGTGAACTCGGTGGTGCCGGCCGGCTGGCCGATGGTGATGCCGGTGCGGTACCCGGGGATGGCGTACGTCCCCTGGTGGGTGCCGGCGAGCCAGTCCGGCTGCGAGGACCACTCCTGGAAGGTGATCTGCTCGTCGTGCGCGACGACGGGGAGGTTGTTGTCCGCGTGGACGGGTGCGGTGGTGCCGAGCAGGGCGAGCGCGGTGACGCCGGCGAGGGCGACCGCGCGCAGGGCTGATCTGGCCATGGAATCTCCGCAGGGTGAGAAGGAAGGGGTCACCAGTTGGTGGAGCCGGCCACCTGCGGCCAGGCCACCTCGGTCGGCTTGATCAGGTAGACGATGCCGCCGGAGCCGCTGCCGGTGCCGCCGCTGGCGGTCGTCCGCTTGGTCCGCAGCCAGATCTGCTCGAACTGGTCGCGCTGGTAGACGTGGCGCACCGCGTCGTCGCTCGGTGAGGCGGGGTCGTTGGCGATGACGTCACCGGTGGTGGTGAAGCCGACCACCACCATCAGGTGCCCGGAGGTGCCGTAGCCGGCCCCGTCGAGCTCGCTGGCGAGGAAGGACTGGCTGGTCACCACGGGGATTCCGGCGGCGATGAAGTGCTCGAGCTCGTCCAGCGAGTGCAGCCGGGTCACCTTCGCCTCCAGCCCCGGGAAGCTGGCCGCGTACGCGGTGTTGAACGGCCAGTTGCCGGCGCCCTGGTACTGGTAGTCGTAGGTCATCCGGGCGGCGTGGTCGACGGTCGGGTCCGCGTAGGCCGGGTCCACCCAGGACGTGTCGGCCGGGGAGGGCTTGCGGCCCCAGTACTCGACCACCATCTCGGTGGAGGTCGGCGAGCACCAGGCCTCGCCGCCGCCGTCGTACTCGGGGTACTGCCCGGCGTGGATCTCCTGGGAGTAGCGCGGCACCGCCAGCTCGGTCCCCCAGGCGATGTGGCCGGCGCTCGGGGCGACGGTGAACCGGTCCGGCACGTTCGAGCTCATCGCGCCGACCGAGCGGACCACCGGCGAGGCGGCCTGCGCCGGGTCGCGGTAGAGGGTCAGCCGGAGCTGGTACGCCCGCAGCAACTGTCCGGCGCTGGCGTCGTTGATCGCGAAGGTGTCGGTCCAGATGCTGGAGATCTTGTCGCCCTGCTTGTCGACGCTGGTCCGCATGATGTCGCCGTCAGCGGAGGCCCAGCGCCCCATGACGTACCAGGGCGTCAGGGTGCCGCTGGTGTAGGTGCCCTGGAGTTCGACCTGGATCCAGGTGCCGGCGGGGGTGTCGGCGTTCCAGGAGGCGACCAGCTCGCTCGCGCCGAAGCCGACGTCGGTGAGCGGGGACGTCCAGGTGCCGTACGCCCAGGTGCGCTTGCTCTTGCTGTGCGGGTCCTTGTACTGGATGGTGCCGACCGGGGTTCCGAGGGTGAGACCGGCGGGCGTGACCACCGTGCCGGCGGCGGCGCCGGCCTGCCAGTCGGCGTCGCCGGCCCAGCCCTGCCAGGTGATCTGCTCGTCGTGGGTCACCGCGTCGGCGTTGGTGGTCCGGGGGACGGCACCGGCGGTGGCGGTGGTGCCGAGGAGGGCGAGCGCGGTGGCGCCGGCGAGGGCGACCGCGCGCAGAGGTGTCATGGTCATGGCAGCTCCACACGGGTGAGGCATCCTTGCCGTTCACTGTCCCGCTTGGAAGGAAGTTTCGCCAGATGTTGACGGATGGAAAATCATTGCCGGAGTGAGGATCCGGCTGGGATGAGGCAACGGCCGCACCCACCCCTCCCGTCCGGACGATCTCCGCTGCTCGTGCGCTACGGTGCTACCGACCAAACCGCAGCGAAGCCGGTGCGAAACCGGCGCTGTCCCGCAACTGTGATGCCCCACCGCGGTCCCCGGCCCCGCCGGAGCCGCCCCCGGCGCCCGGCCACAAGCCGGCGACGAGGCGCGTGGGGCGAGCCAGGTCGCCTGCGGCGTGGTCGCGACACGCGCTCTCGAGGAAGGGCGCCTCGCGGACGGGCACGCGAAGGCGGTCCCTGTCGGCGAAGCACCACACTCCTCGACCGACAGGAGGACCCCATGTCCAGACGAACCCCCCGGCTCTTCGCCGCCGCCCTCGCGGTGGCCGCACTCACCCTCGGCGCCTGCGCCGAGAAGACCCCCGACACCCCCGCCGCCGGCAGCAGCTCGGCGGCCGCCGCATTCCCGGTCACCGTTGGCAAGCTGACCCTGGAGAAGCGCCCCGAGAAGATCGTCTCGCTCTCGCCGACCGCGACCGAGATGCTCTTCGCCATCGGCGCCGGCAAGCAGGTCACCGCCGTCGACGACAATTCGAACTACCCGGCGGAGGCACCGAAGAGCGACCTGTCCGGCTTCCAGCCGAACGCCGAGGCGATCGCCGGCAAGAGCCCCGACCTGGTCGTGCTCTCCAACGACACCAACAAGATCGTCGACCAGCTCACCACGCTGAAGATCCCGGTGCTGCTCACCCCCGCGGCGACCACGCTCGACGACAGCTACCAGCAGATCACCGACCTGGGCGCGCTGACCGGCCACCCGGCGGAGGCGGCCGACGTCACCAAAAAGATGAAGGACGACATTGCCGCGCTGACCAAGGACCTGCCGCAGCGGGCGAAGAAGCTGACCTACTACCACGAGCTCGGCCCCGAGCTGTACAGCGCGACCAGCAAGACCTTCATCGGCTCGATCTACGCCCTGGCCGGCCTGGAGAACATCGCCGACCCGTCGGACGCCGACGGCAAGAACGGCGGCTACCCGCAGCTCTCCCAGGAGGTCATCGTCAAGGCGAACCCGGACTTCGTCTTCCTGGCCGACACCAAGTGCTGCAAGCAGACTCCCGAGACCGTCAAGGCGCGGTCCGGCTGGGCCGGGATCACCGCGGTGAAGAACAACCAGATCGTCGCCCTCGACGACGACGTCGCCTCGCGCTGGGGCCCGCGGGTGGTCGACCTGCTCCGGGCGATCGTGGACGCCACCGCCAAGGTGCCCGCGTGACGGTTCCCCGTCGGTGACCGTGCGACCCACCGAACCCCGACCGGCCGGGACGCCCGACGCGTCCCGGCCGGCCGGCGTGCCCGCGTCCGGCCCCGGCCGGCCCCGCCT
>NZ_QGGF01000502.1 GCF_003857015.1 Micromonospora globispora
AGATGGGTATAAGAGACAGCCCGCTCGCGCCGATGCTGGCCCAGAGCGCCCCGTCGGTCGACGAGGCGCTCGCCGCGACCGGCACCCCGGCCGTGGTCGACGTCAAGCTCGACGGGATCCGCATCCAGGTGCACCGCTCCGGCGAGGACATCGCGGTCTTCACCCGCAGTCTGGACGACATCACCGCCCGGCTGCCCGAGGTGGTCGCCGCCGTACGCGCGCTGCCCGCCCGGGAGCTGGTCCTCGACGGTGAGGCGATCGGGCTGGACGCCACCGGCCGCCCGCTGCCCTTCCAGCAGACCTCCAGCCGGGCCGCCCGTCGCACCACACCGAGCACCACCGGCGGCACGCCCGTCGCCCCGGCGGTGCTGGCCGCCGCCGAGACCACCGGCGACGCGGTGCTGACGCCGTACTTCTTCGACCTGCTGCACCTCGACGGGCAGGATCTGATCGACCTGCCCGGCCGGGAACGCTGGGCCGCGCTGGCCGGTGCGGTCGACCCCACCCTGCTGGTGGGCCGGTTGGAGGTGGACGGCCCGGAGCAGGCCGGGGCGGCGTTCGCGGCCGCGATCGACGCCGGCCAGGAGGGCGTCGTGGTCAAGGACCCGGCCGCCCCCTACGACGCCGGCCGCCGCGGATCGGCCTGGGTCAAGGTCAAGCCCCGGCACACCCTCGACCTGGTGGTGCTGGCGGTCGAGTGGGGCAGCGGGCGGCGGCAGGGCTGGCTCTCCAACCTGCACCTCGGCGCCCGGGACCCGCGTACCGGTGAGTTCGTCATGCTGGGCAAGACGTTCAAAGGGCTCACCGACGAGCTGCTGCGCTGGCAGACCGAGCGGTTCCTCAGCCTGGCGGTGGAGAAGGGCGACTGGGTGGTCCGGGTCCGCCCCGAACAGGTCGTCGAGATCGCGTTCGACGGCGTGCAAACCAGCACCCGCTATCCGGGCGGGATGGCACTGCGGTTCGCCCGGGTGGTGCGCTACCGGGACGACAAGTCCGCCGCCGAGGCCGACACGATCGACGCGGTCCGCGCCATCCACGCCGGGCGGCCCACCGGCTAAACCCGATCGGCCGGTCAGGCCGAGGCGCTGGACGCCGGCTCGTCCGCCCGGTCGACCGGGGGGCGGGGCTTGTCCAGGCCGGCCGCCCGGCGCGCCTCCCGCCGGGCCACCCAGGCGTACCCGACGAGGCTCATGCCGGCGAAGAGCCACCACTGGACCACGTAGCCGAAGTTCTGCCAGTTGTTGGTGTGCCCGATCGGCACCGCCTCGAAGGCCGGGTCGGCGGCCGGGGTCTGCTGGTCCAGGAGCACGTAGCCGCCGGCGACCGGGTACGGCAGCTCCCGGGCGATCCGGCTCACGCCGATCCGGCGGATCTCCAGCTTGCCGTCGCGCCGGTCCACCGCGCCGGCGCCGCTCTCGCTGGCCACCACCCGGCCGGCGACGGTCACCTCGCCGGTGGGCGCGGCCGGCACCTGCGGCTGGGCGGTGGCGCTGCCGCCGGGCGCGGGCGGGATCCAGCCCCGGTCCACCAGCACGGCCGTGCCGTCGGCGAGGACCAGCGGGGTCAGCACCTCGAAGCCGACGGTGCTGTCCACCGTGCGGCCGCGGACCAGGATCACGTTCGACGTGTCGTACCGGCCGGTGGCGGTGGCCCGGGTCCAGGTGACCCGCTCGGCGGGGGCCGGACCGGTCGTGCCGGGGCCGCCGGTCGGGGCCGGCATCGCGTCGCGCAGCGGCGCGGGGGCCATCTTCGCACCGGCGTCGATCCGCTCGTTGACCGCCGTACGGCCCCGGTAGCGGTCCAGCTGCCAGTTGCCGAGGAACACCATCAGCGCGGCGGCGACCAGGGTCAGCGCGAGGTAGCCCAGCCAGCGCGGGGTCAGCAGGAACCGGTACACGCCTTGAGGCTACCCGTATGAGCGGGGCCACTGAGCTGCGCAGGTCCGATGCGGGCCGGTCGCCGGCCGCCGTCCGTCGGCCGCGCCGGGTATGGTCACGCGGGCGGACCGCTCGATCGGTCCCACCACACCACGCCACCGCGTCCCGCCGTCGCCTGCGAGGAGTCGATGATGACCGTCGTGCCGCGCGTCGTGTTGAGCGCGCCGTCCTCGGGGCACGGCACCAGCGCCCTCTCCCTCGGCCTGCTCGCCGCCTTCGCCGACCGTGGGCTCGACGTCGCCGGGTTCAAGATCGGGCCGGATCAGGTCGATGCGGCGTACCTCGGGCTGGCCGCCGGGCGACCGGGGCGCAACCTGGACCCGCGGCTGGTCGGCCCGGAGCGGATCGCCCCGCTCTTCGCGCACGGATCGGCCGGGGCGGGGCTCGCCGTAGTACAGGGCACCATGGGGCTCTACGACTCCGTCTCCGGTCGGCCGGAGACCGATTCGACGGCCGCCGTCGCCACCGCGCTGCGCAGCCCGGTGGTGCTGATGGTGGACGTGGCCGCGATGGGGCAGTCGGTGGCCGCGCTGGTGCACGGCTTCCGGGCGTACGACGAGCAGTTGTGGCTCGGCGGCGTGATCCTCAACCGGGTGGCGTCGCCCCGGCACGAGGCGATGCTGCGGGAGGCCCTGGACGACATCGGCGTGCCGGTCTACGGCGCGCTACGCCGGCACGAGCTGCCCCCGGTCCTGCCCGCCCGGCGGCACGGCATGGTTCCGGTGGTCGGGGGTCACGCCGAGGCGGCGCGTGCGGTGCGGCGGCTGGGCGAGGCGGTGGCCGCCACCGTCGACCTGGACCGGCTGCTGGCGCTGGCCCGGTCGGCGCCGGAGCTGACGGTCGACCCGTGGTCACCCGAGCCGCAGGGCGCGGCGCAGAGTGGGGAGCGTCCGGTGGTCGCGCTGGCCGGTGGTCCGGGCGGCAGCTACAGCCACCCTGAGACGGCCGAGCTGCTCCGCGCGGCCGGCGCCGAGGTGGTCACCGTCGACCCGCTGCGGGACGAGACGCTGCCTGCGGGCACCCGCGCGCTGGTCGTCGGCGGTGGGCTTCCCGAGTCGTACGCGGAGCAGCTCTCCGCCAACCGGCGGCTCTGCATCGCGGTCGCCGAGCTGGCCCGCACCGGTCGTCCGGTGATCGCCGAGGGGGCCGGGCTGATCTGGCTGGCCCGGGAGCTGGACGGGCTGCCGATGTGCGGGGTGCTGGACGCGATCGGCGAGAGCCGGGACGGCCTGGTGATCGGCTACCGGACGGCGACCGCCCGCACCGAGAGCGTGGTCGCCCCGGCCGGTGCGGTGGTGGTCGGGCACAAGCAGCACGGTACGGTGCTGACCCCGCGGGCGGGGGAGCGGCCGGCGTGGAGCTGGGACGGCGGGGCGCCGGAGGGCTTCGTCTGGCGGGGCGTGCACGCCTCGCAGCTCGTGCCGCACTGGGCCGCGTACCCGGAGATCGCCGCGCGGCTGGTCGCGGCGGCGGCGGTGGAGCCGGCGACCGCGGAGGCTTCGGCGTGATCGGGCAGGTGGCGGTGCGTCGCTTCCCGGTGCTGACCGTCTCCACCCCGCGCACCGAGGTACGGCAGCTCACCGCGGCCGACGCCGCCGCGGTCGACGAGGTCTTCGCCGACCGGCAGACGCAGCGCTGGCTGCCGCTGGCGGAGTCGTCGGGTCAGATCGACGGGCGCGCCTGGTGCACCGAGCTGGCCCGGCAGCGCCGGGACAGCGGCGACGGGGACCACTACGGGGTGGTCCGCCGGGAGGACCGGCGGGTGGTCGGCTGCCTCTGGACCCGGCGCACCGACTGGGGTGCCCGGCTGACCGAGGTCTCCTACGCGATCGCCCCGCACGCTCGGGGCTACGGGCTGGCCGCCGAGGCGGTGGACGCGGTGGCCATCGCGTTGATCCTGGAGCACGGTTTCCAGCGGGTGGAGCTGCGGGTCGCACCGGGGAACGTGGCCTCCAAGCGGGTGGCCGAGAAGGCCGGCTTCAGCTATGAGGGCCTGCTGCGCAACGCGGGCTTCGTCCGCGGCGCCCGGGTCGACCTGGAACTCTGGTCCTTCGTCGCCGCCGACCTCCGCTGACCCGCGGCGGAAGTCGATCAAGAGGTTCGCGCCCGGAATCGGGGCGATTCCCTGACGCAAACCTCTTGATCAACTAGCCCGGGCGCACCCCCGGGCGGTCCGGTGGTGGGGTGGTGGTGGGTGGTGGGTGGTCAGCCGACTATGCGGTCCGATGGTGGGGTGAACTGGCGGACCGGCTGGCCCTTGAGGGCGTCCCGCAGGGTGTCGGCGACCGCGGCCACCGGTACCTCGGACTGGCCGTCGCCGACGGCGTTGAACGGGTTGTCCGGGTCGGCGATGAAGCTCGCCGCGGCCAGTTCCGGCGTGTAGCCGACGAACCAGGCGGACCGGGTGCTGTCCGTGGTACCCGTCTTGCCGGCCACCGGGCGGCCGACCGTACCCCGCACGCTGTCGGCGGTCGACCAGCCGCCGCAGCCCCCCTTCGCCGGGGTGTCGCCGGTCGGGCAGCGGGCCGCGTCGGTGGCGGCCCGGGCCGCGTCCGCGCTGACCACCTGGCGGCAGCGCGGCTTGGCGACCTCCCGGGTGACCCCGCCCGGCGTGGTGTACGTGGCCGGCGTGCCGTCCCGGTTGAAGATGGCGTTCACCGGGATCGCCTCGCAGTACCGCCCGTCGGCGGCCACCGCCGCGTACGCGTTCGCCATCTCCAGCGGGGTGGCGTCGGAGACGCCCAGGGTGAACGCGCCCCACTTCTTCGCCTTTGTCGGGGACGCCTGGTCCCGGTCCACGTCGGTCCGCCAGCGCAGCCCGAGCTGCTCGGCCAGGCGGACCGCCTTGTCCGCGCCGACCTGCTCCTCCAACTGCACGAAGTACGTGTTGACGGACTTGCCGAAGCCGGACCACATGGTCTGCCGGCCGGTCATCGCAGCGCTGGCGTTCGACGGTGCCCACCCGTCGTAGACGGCCGACTTGTACTTGTACGGCGAGTTGTACGCGGTGGAGAGGGTCATCCCGGAGTTGAGCGCGGCGAGCATCGGGAATATCTTGAACGTCGACCCGGCCTGGTAGCCCGGTAGCGTTCCGCCGCCGAGCAGCGGTGCGACGGTGTTCGGGTAGTTCGCCTTGGTCTTGGGGTCGGCCTCCGGGTTGGAGCTGGGTCCGTTCTCGCTCAGGTCCAGCGAGTAGTTGCGGTTCACCGCCATCGCCTTGATCCGGCCGGTACCCGGCTCGGCGACCACGATCCCGTTGGCGAACGGGCTGCCCGTGTTCTCCTTGGCTCCGACGTTCTTCTCGGCCGATTCCTGAATCTTGGGGTCGATGGCCAGCACGATCCGGTAGCCGCCGCGGCGCAGCTTGTCCATCCGTTCCAGCCGGTTCTCCCCGAACGCCGGCTGCGAGCTCCACCAGTTCTTCAGGTAGTCGCAGTAGAAGCCCCAGCTGGTGTACTTCTTGTCGATCGAGGCGCAGTCGTTGGGCGGGTTGGTCAGCCGGAGCTGGATGGGCTCGGCCTTCGCCGCGGCGGCGGCGTCGGGCGACATGTAGCCGAGGCGCGCCATGTTGTCCAGCACGTAGTTGCGCCGGCCGGTGGCGTCCTTCTGGTCCGAGGTGATCGGGTCGTACTCGGAGGGGGACTTGACCAGCCCGGCGAGGGTGGCCGCCTCGTCCGGCGTCAGGGTGGCCGGGGTCTTGGAGAAGAAGATCTGCGAGGCCGCGTAGATGCCGTACGCCCGGTGGCCGAAGTACGCCGAGTTGAGGTAGCGCTCCATGATCTGGTCCTTGGTCAGCTCCTTCTCCACGTCCAGCGCCATCCGCATCTCCTTGACCTTGCGCAGGCTGGTCTGCTGGGTGGCCTCCTGGACCTCCTTGGGCGTCTTGGCGCTGTCTCGCAGGGCCATCCGGACGTACTGCATGGTGAGCGTCGACGCGCCCTGGGAGACGCCGTTGGAGCGGGCGTTCGCCACGAAGGCGCGGGCCACGCCCTTCGGGTCGACGCCGCGGTGCTGGTAGAAGCGGTTGTCCTCGGCGGCCACGATCGCCTGCTGGATGTTCGGCGACATGTCGGAGAGCTTCGTGTACTGCCGGTACTCCTCGTAGAACATGGTCAGCACGGTCGTGCCGTCCGGCGCGTACAGGTACGAGGTCTCCGCGGGCAGCGCGGTCCTCAGGATGCTCGTCTTCTGCTCCACGGCGTGCGCGGTGGCCTTGGCGCCGACGCCGGTGACGGCGGCCAACGGGTACGCCGCCGCGGCGACCACGATGCCGGCGATGAGCCCGGCGCGCAGGAGGGGAATAGCACGACCAGCGGAGGCAAGGGGTCGGTTGCTCACGGGGTCAAGCTATGACATTTCCGATTCGGAAATGAGAAGAATTCATAAACGGGCGAGTGTGACCACCGGTGGTGACGCGGCCCACGCCGGGATCCGCTGTCCTCTGCGGCGGGTTCCCGGCAGGATCGCGGACATGCGTGGTCAGTTGATCGGGACGCCGCCGGACGCCGGGGCCGAACCGGACCTCGGGCACCACGGCGACGCCGAGGCGACCCCCGGCCTGGTTGACCTCGCGGTCAACGTCCGCCAGGCCCCGATGCCCGACTGGCTGGCCGATCCGGTGGTCGCCGCCCTGGCCGACCTCGCCGCGTACCCCGACCCGGGCCCGGCACGCGCCGCCGTCGCCGCCCGACACCGGCGTCCCCCGGAGGAGGCGCTGCTCACCGCCGGTGCGGCCGAGGGGTTCGTGCTGATCGCCCGGGCCCTGCGCGAGGCCCGCCGGCCGGTGGTGGTGCACCCGCAGTTCACCGAGCCGGAGGCGGCGCTGCGGGCCGCCGGGCACCCGGTCGAGCGGGTGCTGCTCGACCCGGCCGAGGACTTCCGGCTCGACCCGGCCCGGGTGCCCGCCGACGCCGACCTGGTCATGATCGGGAACCCCACCAATCCCACCTCGGTGCTGCACCCGGCCGCCGCGCTGGCCGAGCTGGCCCGCCCCGGCCGGGTCCTGGTGGTCGACGAGGCGTTCGCCGACACCACCCTCGCCCCCGGCGTGGACGCGCGAGCCGGACCTCGCGGCCCGCCGCGACCCCCGGCCTGGTTGACCTCGCGGTCAACGTCCGCCAGGCCCCGATGCCCGACTGGCTGGCCGATCCGGTGGTCGCC
>NZ_QGGF01000194.1 GCF_003857015.1 Micromonospora globispora
GCCACTGCGCGGCGGCGTCGGTCACGTCGCCGGGAGCGCCGACGCGGGTACGCGCCAAGGCCCCGCCGCCGACCTGCATGCCGATCGCCACCAGCACGCCCACCGCCAGCGCGAGCCAGGACGCCTGGACGCCCTCGGCCACCGCGGCGGCCCGGTCCCCCGAACCGAACCGGCGGGCCGACCGCCCCGTGGTCCCGTACGCGACGACGGTGCCGAGCCAGGCGGTCAGGGTCATCACCGTGCCGCCGACGGCGAGCGCGGCGAGCGGAACGCGACCCAGGTGCCCGACCACGGCCGTGTCGACCAGGACGTAGAGCGGCTCGGCGGCGAGCACCACGAGCGCCGGCAGGGCGAGCGCGGCGATCCGGCGGGGCGACGCCGCGTCGGAGGCGGGGGCGGAGGTGGCGGTCTGACTCATCGTCGCCGATCCTGGCACGAGACGAGTAAGGGACGCAACCTCATGCATCACTTACCGGTCGGGTCGGGCGGGTGTCCGCGTACCCGGAGTCAGGCGCCGTCCGGCGCCGTACGGTGAGCCCATGGCGGCCAACGACGAGCGAGTCGTCAACGGCACCGACCCGATCTGGTGGCGACGGTTCTTCGCCGAGCTGCTCGGCACCTTCTTCCTGGTGCTGGTCTCCGTCGGCCCCGGCGTGGTCAACCAGCGCCTCGGCGCCGAGGCGGTGAGCCGTACCGCGGCGGTAGTCTCCCCCGGCCTGATGCTGGCCTCGATCATCCTGTTCATGGGCGCGGTCTCCGGCGCGCACCTGAACCCCTCGGTGACGCTGGCCTTCGCCCTGCGGCGGGACTTCCCGTGGCGCCGGGTGCCCGGCTATCTGGTCGCCCAGTTCACCGGGGCGGTGTCCGCGGCGGCGCTCCTCGCCGGACTGCTCGGCGGGCACGGCACCGCCGGCCTCACCGTTCCCGGCCCCGGCATCGGCACCCCGCTGGCGCTGGTCTGGGAGCTGATCCTCACCGTCGGCCTGCTCAGCACCATCCTCGGCACCGCCTCCGGCGCCCAGAACGTCGGGCCGCTGGCGGCCGTCGCGGCCGGCGGCTATCTCGCCCTCGCCGGGCTCTGGGCCTCCCCGCTCACCGGCGCCTCGATGAACATGGCCCGCTCGCTCGGCCCGGCGCTCGTGTACGGGCAGCCCCGGGGCTGGTGGGCGTACCTGCTCGGCCCACTGCTGGCGGTGCCGATCGCGGTCGCGATCGCGCTGCTGCTCCGCGGACCGGGCGGTGGGCAGATCAGCCGACGCATGGCTCAGGGCAGGATCGGGCCCTGAGCCCCGGCCCGAGGGGCCGTCTCGCGCCGGCCGGGTCACCAGACCCGCTCGGCGCGCCGAGCCCGCCGAGGAGGGCGGCTCAGACGGTCGGGAGGGTGGCGAGCCAGCGACGGACCTCCGCACGGCTGCGCAGCAGGACCACCGTGGGTGGCGCCGCGGCCGCCGCCACGGCGGCGAGGATGCCGGGGCGGGACCGGCGGGGAAACCGCCAGATGTAGCGGAGGAACTCCAGGTCGATCTGCTCCGGGCAGCCGTCCGGCAGGTCAGGTCGGGGGGTGACGCGGTGGGCCCAGTGCCGGCGCAGCACCCGGACGATGCAGCGCAGCCGGGGCGGATCGCAGATCACCAGCAGGTCGGCGCGGGGTAGCCGGAGGTCGAGCGTCGCGCCGTAGTTGCCGTCCATCACCCAGGCCGGGCGAGCGGCGAGCCCGGCCACCTCGGCGCGGAAGCCCGCCCCGTCGGAGGCGACCCAACCGGGCCGCCAGTAGTGCCGGTCGAGGTGGATCAGCGGAAGATCGAGCCGGCGGGCGACCTCACGGGAAAGGGTGCTCTTGCCGGCGCCCGGGCTGCCGACGATCAGGATCGCTGCACCGGGCGACGGTAGCGCCCGGTTGGCGGCCACGGGGGCCGGGCGGGCGGTGATGCCGGCGACGGACGTCGGCGACATCACCGCCGGGCGGCGTGCGTCACTGGCGGGTGTCCATCGAGGTCTGCAGCGCGCGGCGCATCTGCTCGCGCGCCTCGTCGGTGGTCTCGGTCTGGGGCTTGCGCTTGGTCGCCATGGGAAATCCCTTCCAGGGTGCGGGCCACCGACACGGTGGCCCTACGGGCGGCAATGCTGAGCGCCCGGCAGCGGTCCGGGATCACCGGAGCGGCTCGCCTGGCAGCGTGAGCCCGGGTCGGTCTGACCCTGGAGGGAGGCGGCACCGGGTGTGGCGCCACCGCCCACGACCTGCGTCGCAGCACGGCGCCGGTCTTTTCCCAAGCTATCGTTCAGTTCCACATACTGCCCAGTGTTCCCGAGATCTGGACACGGGGGCGTCAGCGGGCCAGAAAGTGCCAGCCGAGCCACCACCAGAAACCGAAGAGCCCGATCCGGCCGACCGGGACCGGGCCGACCTCGTAGCGCATCACGAAGGCGCAGACCTCACCGAGCGGCGGGATCCGGGAACCCTCCCGGCGGGCCGCCCCCTCGACCGCCGCGAAGAGCAGCACGGCGGTCAGGAAACCGCCGATGGCCAGGGTCCGCATCATCGCCGCACCAGCCCCCAGAACGCGGCCAGCCAGGCGAACCAGGCCGTCGACCGGACGAGATGGTCCTCCAGCAGCGGGTCGGCCAGCCGGGAGAAGGTGGGAAACTCGTCGCCCACGGACAGCGCGAAGGTCGCCCCCTCGAAGACCCCGAAGACGGTCACCGGAACCAGCCACCAGACCGCCCCGGGGGCCAGCCGGCGCGGGGCGGGCCGACGGGGCACCCGGTTGCTCAGCCCAAGCCAGATCAGCGCGCCACCGGTGCCGAGGGTGTAGAGGTTGGCCTGCGCCGAGAAGGACGGGAGCTGCCCACCGACCAGCGAAAGGCAGATCAGCATCGGGACGGAGACGACCGGACGATCCCAGGCTCGGGGCACCTCGGCGGTGAGCTCTCGGGGGCGATCCATCACCCGATTGTCCTCACCGTCACCGAGCGCGGGAAGACCGCCACACCTCGGAGTCGACCCTGATCTCAGGCCGGAAGCAGCGCCCCGTCCAGCGCCGCCCGGACCCGGTCCATTACCTCGTCCGCGCTGCCTCGCCCGGTGAAGCCGGCCGCGAACCGGTGCCCACCGCCGCCCAGCACCACCGCCGCCCGGCTCACGTCCACGGCGCCCTTGCTGCGCAGCGAGACCGACCACTCCTCGGCCGCCACCTGCTTGACCACGCAGCTCACCTCCGCCTCGGCGGTGACCCGGATCGAGTCGATCAGCGACTCCAGGACGTGCGGCGGCTGGTCGTACCGGGCCAGATCGTCCAGGGTGGCGACGGTCCAGACCAGCCCCCGCCCGCCGGCCGCCGCCGGGTCGAGCCGGGCCCGACCCAGCACCTCACCGAAGAGCCGGACCGCGCCGAACGGCCGGGTGTCGAAGATCCGCCGGGAGATGTCCCCCGGCCGGATACCGGTGGCCAGCAGCCGGGCCGCCAGCTCGTGCACCGCCGGGGTGGTCGCGTCGAAGCGGAACGAGCCGGTGTCCGTGCTCAGCGCGACGTAGAGGCAGGCCGCGATCTCGGCGTCCAACGGAACCCCGAGCCGGGCGAGCAGCCCCTCCGCCAGCACCGACGTGGCCGCCGCGTGCGGATCGACCAGGTCGATCCGGCCGAACCGGGTGTTCGAGGCATGGTGGTCGAGCACCAGCGTCGTCCCCGCCACCGCCAGCCGGTCGACCAGGTCGCCGAGGCGCGACTCGCTCGCCGCGTCGAAGCAGATCACCAGGTCCGGATCCGAGTACGCCGCCCGCTCCGGCACGAGCAGGTCCAGCCCGGGCAGCCAGCCGAACGACTCCGGCAGCTCCGGCGGCCCGGGGAAGGTCGCCTGGAGCTGTCGTACGCCCAGCCGGCGCAGGCCCAGCCCGAAGCCGAGCATGCTGCCCAGCGCGTCCCCGTCCGGGTTGACGTGGCAGATCATCAGCACCCGCGCGTCGGCGGACAGCCCGCGTACCGCGGCGACGGCGGCCGCCCAGTCGGCGTCGGTCGGACCGGAATCACCCGGCGTACCGCCCGCACCCTCAGCGGGGGCAGTCACCGCTGGTCGCCGCCGCGCGGCTCGACCTCGTCCTCGGTCTCCTCGTCCTCGACGTCGGAGTCCTCGTCGTCCAGCCGGTACGGCTGCGCCTCGCCGGCGTACTGCGCCCTGGCGGCCAGCCGCTGCACCTCGGCGTCGGCGTTACGCGCCGCCGCGAGCAGGTCGTCGATGTGCTTGACCTGGTCCTGCACGTCGTCGAGCACGAAGGTCAGGGTCGGCGAGTGCCGCAGCCCGAGCGCCTTGCCGACGGTGCTGCGCAGCATGCCCTTGGCGCTCTCCAGCGCGGCCGCGGTGCTGGACTGGGCCGCCGTGTCACCGAGCACGGTGTAGAAGACCGTGGCGTCCCGCAGGTCTGCGGTGATCCGGGCGTCGGTGATGGTGATCATGCCGAGCCGGGGGTCCTTGATCTGGCTCCGCACCACCGACGCGACCAGTTCGCGAATGCGCTCCGCGTGCCGGCGTACCTTGGCCGGATCCGTCATCTCCCCCACCTCCAGGGCATCCTGCTCCCGGCCGGAACGACGGCGCGGGACGCCGCCGGGTCCGACCGCCCAACATCTCGAACACTACCCGCGCGATCGTGGCCGTCGCGCGTCGCCGCCGGTGGTCGCCACCACCCGGGCGGGCTCAGTCTTCCGGGCCGTGGAGCCGGCGGCGCACCGACAGCAGCTCCACCTCCGGGCGGCCGGCCACGAGGTGCTCACACGAGTCCAACACCTCGCGGACGTGTGCCGCCTCGGCGGCCACCACGGCCACCCCGATCTCGGCCCGACCGGTCAGGTCGAGCGCTCCGACTTCGGCGGCCGACACCTCGAAGCGGCGCAGCGCCGCCACGATCGGCCGTACATATGATCTTTTCGCCTTGAGCGACCGGGAGTCGCCCGGCAGCAGCAGGTCGAAGACCACGGTTCCGGTGAACATCGCCCCGGACATTACGGTCACCCCCGGACATGATCAAGGGGTTTACGCCTTTCGGCGTAAACCCCTTGATCACTGTGTCACCGCCGGATCAGGCGCGCGGCTTCTCCCGCATCTCGAAGGTCTCGATGATGTCGCCGACCTGGACGTTGTTGAAACCGCCCAGCGTCAGACCACACTCGAAGCCCTCGCGGACCTCAGTCGCGTCGTCCTTGAACCGCTTGAGGGAGCTGACCGTGAGGTTGTCCGCCACGACCGCCCCGTCCCGCAGCAGCCGCGCCTTGGCGTTGCGGCGGATGATGCCGGACCGGACGATACAACCGGAGATGTTGCCGATCTTGGACGAGCGGAACACGTCGCGGATCTCCGCGCTGCCGAGCTCGACCTCCTCGTACTCCGGCTTGAGCAGCCCCTTGAGCGCGGCGTCGATCTCCTCGATGGCCTGGTAGATGACGGTGTAGTACCGGATCTCCACGCCCTCGCGGTCGGCCATCTCGCGGACCTTGTTGGCGGCCCGCACGTTGAAGCCGATGATCGTGACCGCCTCGGACGAGGCGCTCGCGAGCATGACGTCGCTCTCGGTGATCGCACCCACACCCCGGTGGATGATCCTGAGCTGGACCTCCTCGGGGATGTCGAGGTTGAACAGCGCGTCCTCGAGCGCCTCCACGGAACCGGAGACGTCGCCCTTGAGCACCAGGTTGAGCGAGGTCTTCTCGCCCTCCTTGAGCTGCTCCATGAGCGTCTCGAGGGTGGCCCGACCACGGGAGTTGGCGAATGCCGCCGCCCGTCGCCGCGCCTGCCGCTGCTCGGCGATCTGGCGCACCGTGCGGTCGTCCTCGGCCGCCAGGAAGGTGTCACCCGCACCCGGCACCGCGGTCAGGCCGAGCACCATGACCGGACGCGCCGGACCGGCCTCCTGGACCTGCTTGCCGTTCTCGTCGAGCATCGCGCGGACCCGGCCGTGCGCCCCGCCGGCGACGATCGAGTCGCCCGCCCGCAGGGTGCCCTTCTGCACCAGCACGGTCGCCACCGCACCGCGGCCCTTGTCCAGGTGCGCCTCGATGGCCACACCCTGCGCCGGCCCGTCGATCGGAGCGGTCAGCTCCAGCGACGCGTCGGCGGTCAGCAGGACGGCCTCGAGCAGTTCGTCGATGCCGATGCCCGGCTTCGCGGCCACGTTGACGAACATGGTGTCGCCGCCGTACTCCTCGGCGACCAGTCCGTACTCGGTCAGCTGCTGGCGGACCTTGTCCGGGTTGGCCTCCGGCTTGTCGACCTTGTTGACCGCGACCACGATCGGCACGTCCGCCGCCTTGGCGTGGTTGAGCGCCTCGATGGTCTGCGGCATCACGCCGTCGTCGGCCGCCACCACCAGCACCACGATGTCCGTCACCTGGGCACCACGGGCACGCATGGCGGTGAACGCCTCGTGACCCGGGGTGTCGATGAAGGTCACCGCGCGGTCCTCGCCCTCGTGCGGGACGTGGACCTGGTACGCGCCGATGTGCTGGGTGATGCCACCCGCCTCGCCGGCCACGACGTTCGCCTTGCGGATCGCGTCGAGCAGCTTGGTCTTACCGTGGTCGACGTGACCCATGACGGTCACCACCGGCGCACGGCTGACCAGGCGCTCCTCCGCTACCTCAGCGTCGAGGTCGATGTTGAACTGCGCGAGCAGCTCGCGATCCTCGTCCTCCGGGCTGACGATCTGCACGTCGAAGCCGAGGTGCTCACCCAGCAGCAGCAGGGTGTCGTCAGAGCAGGACTGGGTCGCGGTGACCATCTCGCCCAGGTTGAACATCTCCTGGACCAGCGAACCCGGGTTGGCGTTGATCTTGTCGGCGAAGTCCGACAGCGAGGCGCCACGGGAGAGCCGGACGACCTGACCCTGACCCCGGGGAGCACCCGAACTCATGGTCGGAGCCGACAGGTTGTCGAACTCCTGTCTGCGCTGCTTCTTGGACTTGCGACCACGGGTCGGCCGGCCACCCGGACGCCCGAAGGCGCCCGCGGCGCCGCCGCCACGGCCACGGCCACCGCCACCGGGACGACCGCCGCCACCGGCCGGAGCACCCGGACGGAAACCGCCGCCCGGAGCACCACCGCCGCCACCGGGGCCACCG
>NZ_QGGF01000386.1 GCF_003857015.1 Micromonospora globispora
GTCGTCCTGCCGGCGGCTGGCGCGGAGAGCGGGAAGCCCCGTGGGCCGCCGGCAGGACGACAGGGGGTTGACCGGTGGTGTGGTGGGCCGGCAGCCGGCCGGGCCGCGCGGCCAAAAGCCCGCGCGGCGTAGAGGAGCGCTCGCCGGCCACGTCGGCGATCTGGCGGCGGTCGCGGGGCTGCGGTCAGTGCGCCTCCGGCGGGGGCGCTCCGGCTCCAGGATGGCCGGAGACCGTCGGCAGCCGCAGGGTCGGTGGGTGGTTGCGGTAAGCCATCCCGCCTGCCACCGACCCGGGCAGACCGAGCAGACCACCGCCCGACCCGCCAGCGTCCGAACCAGTGTCAAGGTCCGCTTGACGTGGCGGGCCGGGCGGCGGCCCGCTCCCCAGAAGGGCGGGTCGATGGCAGACGGGATGGCAAGGATCGGCGTTGCCGGCGCGAGAAGCCTCGTTAACGGGTGCTCTTCCGAGGGCTCCGCGAACTACTGAGCCCAGCGTTCAACAAAGGACTTGCAAGCTTCTGATACTCCTCAAACAAGATCGCTTGCCTGTCCGCCTCTGCCGCCAACTTTCGCCTGCCAAACAGCGATTCAACAGCACGGTCTAAGGTTTTATGGGCTGCCATCAATCCTGGCGGCATAAGCATCGGATCGTAAAGCTCGCCGAGCGTTGATTCGCCGTAGCCTTCTCGTGAAATCAGTACGGCCCGTGCCGCATCCTCTACTGCCCCTCTGCGGGGGTGATCGACGCGTGGGAAAGGAAAGGTGTTGTAAATCGTGCCGGGCGAGAGCTGTAGCCGGCTTTCTAGTCTTCCGGCGACAGTATTGACCCAAACCATGAACATTCCCGACTGGAGGATCCCGAACAGGAATTCGTCTGCTCCCGGGATGCACCAACTGGGCGCACGAACCAGCGTGTCCGGTTCGTAGAAGCGCATCGGCACGTATCTCCTCTTCTCGGAGCTTACGTACGGGACAAGCAAAAACCTCTTGGCTTGGGGGCGGGGCTCGGTGAATAGGGAGGGAGTGTCGGCGGCGCGCCTCGTCACTTCCCTTCGGCTATCAAGGCGATACCGCCGTACCCCCTCTATTCTGCCCTTGATGAAGGCCGACCTTCTCAGCTCGCTCGGAGAGGCGTCTGCGAGCCAGAGGACCCGCCGGTCGATTCCCTTTAGCATCTCATCTGTTCCAATGTATGGACGCAGATACCTCGCCGCCACGGGGTCCGCAAGCGCCTCCCCTAGATCTGCAGGTTCAACAATAAGGTGCCCGCCATCGTTACACATGCTGCCGTACGCGGCCGCCGGGTAGCCGTCACTAAGAAGCGCACGCGACTTCTTCACAATGATGTTCGGCGCATCAATTAAGTATGGGTTGATGTTCGCCGCCACCTTGACGACTGGGTCACCGGAAGTATCCGGGTAGTCAAACAGAAGCTTCGTTTTCCGAAGGCCAGCCCAGGAGAAACCGGCGATGACGACGTGCACCCCTGCGCTTCGTCGTGCCTCGCTTGTCCATTGAAATGTCCTGTGCGCGAAATCAATCGCGAAGCCGGCATCCAAAATTGCAGGCCACAGCACGCCGACATTTTCGCCTTGACTGATTGAGTTCGTAGAGACAAAGGCAGCGCGGACTTGGGTGCCACGCATGTAGTCCACGGCCTTTGCGTACCACGCCGTTACGTAGTCAAGGACTCCGTTTCCTCGGGCGCCGCCGAAGGCAATTTCCATGTCCTGCTGTTGCTGTGAGCTGCGATACTGGCGGCCGACAAAGGGCGGGTTCCCGAGGATGTAACAACATTTTTCCGGGGTAATCACCTCTCGCCAGTCGACGCGGACAGCGTTGGCGACATGAACATGAGCGGCAGCTCGGAGCGGGATTCTGGCGAAGTACTGGCCGAAGCGCTTCGACAGGCGCATATTCTCCAGGTGGTCAACCAGGTAAATTGCAGTCTCGGCGATACGGGCGGGGAACTCCTCGATCTCTATCGCATAGAATTGGTCAACATCGACTTTGGAGAGCGCGCTGATGAAATCAATGCTGAGGTGCTGCTGTCCGTGTCCGGTTAGCTCATCCAGCCTGACAAGAACGTCGAATTCGAGGCGACGCAGCTCGCGATATGCAACGACGAGGAAGTTGCCACACCCTGCGGCAGGATCGAAGAAGGTTAGAGAACCTAGGCGGTCTTGAAGTTCGCGCAGCCGCCGAACGCTATTCTTCGCCGATTCAAAGTCGGCGCGCAATTCATCAAGGAAGAGTGGACCAATCAACTTCATGATGTTGCGCTCAGACGTGTAGTGCGCGCCAAGGGCGCGCCTCGCGCTGCGGTCCATAACGGACTGGAACATCGAACCGAAGATTGCAGGACTGATTGCCGACCAGTCGAATGCCGAACACGCGATCATTAGGTTGCGTAGATCGCTGTTAAAGTCAGGTATGTTAATTCGCTCTTGAAAGAGTCCTCCATTGACGTACGGGAAGCGATTCAATACTGGGTCGAGCGTGCTCGTCCGGGCGCTTTCCGGGGTATCAAGGACTCGGAATAGGCGCTCAATGAGCGCCCCGTTGTCCGATCCATCCTCCGACGTTCGTGTTTCGAGGAACTCGCTGAACAAGCCCTTTTCCCACACGCCCGTGTCGTCGGCGAAGAACACGAACATGAGCCGCACCAGGAACACCTTCAAGTCGTGGCCCTGGTATCCGGTCTCCTCAAGAGCATCATAAAGGCTACCCATCATCTCGGCGGCCTTAATGTTTACCTCGTCTTCAGGCTTGAACGTCCGAGACTCGTAGCCCGCGATGAAGCCAAAGCGCTCTATCTGCGTCGGTAGATCATCGAGAGGAAACTCCGTGACATCGCCCTGCTCTAGATCCAAGACCCGGAAGGTCGCAAAATCACTCGTGATTACCATCCGTGGTTGCTGGATGTTGTCGAGCGAGTTCAAGTAGTCGAGAGCTTGTTCCTCGGCTTCCGCAAGCGACTTGCCGGCAGATTTATGTTCGACGGCGATTTGGCCTTCCCAGAAGGCATCAATTCGGCCACGGCCCCCGGTGGATTGACGGATCGCCTTACGCTCGAACTGGATATACCGCCGGCGCTTAATGCCGAATATCTCGAACCATTCGTTCCAGAATGTCTGTGCTTCGGCGTTCTCTCGCGTCTCGCCTCGCCAGTCCGCTACAAACCTGGTTGCCCGCTCTCGGATGTCGTTCCAAGAGATCGGCTTCTCGGGCACGCTCGCCTCCTGCGTTACAACAGCTGCAGAACGTTACCAGGCTCACGAGGTGACGTCCGTACCCGTTGTCGATGTCTATGTCCGTTGCGTCTAGCGTCGATCATGATAGTCCGATCCGCGCCGAAGTTGTACGGGCGAGGGCGGGACCTGGAGGGACGAAAGTACGAGTCGCGGGAGTACGGCGAACCGTCAGCTACAGCTCCCGGCACCGTGAAGGCAGCCTGACCGGCCGAGCTTGCAGGACACCAGGCGTCCTGACCGGCCGCCGTGGGTCAACCGGGCGGCGACGACGGGAGCAACGGCCGGACGCCCGTGGACTCTTGGTGGGCGACCAACGACAGCAGCAACGGCAGCGCCCACGGCGTCGCCGGCCTCTTGCCCGACCTGGTCGCCGGCCTGCTGGCATACCGCCGCGCCGCACAGGCTCGCTGGCGAAGAGGGAGCCAGGCCGTCGCTAGGCCGTCAGAGGGCGAACATTGCCCACCAATGACGACTACTGGCGGCGGCCTTTGCCGACGTTACAAGGCGTGACGACAAGCCGACCAGCCACGAAGGACCGGCCTTACCTGAAGTTGGTGTACTGCATCGCTGCGCTAGTAGTCCTGCGCGTCGTACGGTCCCGGCTTCGGCTCTCCGCGCGTCCAGATCGCACCGCAGTCGGTGCACACGTTGTCGCCCGTGTCCGAACCGAGGTAGTACTCGCGCTCATGCTGCTCGTGGGCGCACGGTGGGCTTCCTGCCTGTCGCCAGCGCTCGCGCCGGCGGGCTGCCTCGTTGATCTGCAAATGCTCCTCCGGTCCCGACGCTGACCCTCATTCTAAGCAGCACGTGGGCCTGGTCGGGATCCGCGAACCCGGCGAGACGGTTCTCTCTGGTCCCCTCAGTGCTAGCCTCTCGGGCCCTTCGTTGGGCCGCCTGGGCCGTCACGGGGCCGTCAAACGCCGACCAGAGACGACCGACGACGACCAGCAGAACCTAAAGAAACAGCAGGTCAGCCGCCATGTGAGAGCGGCTGGCCTGGTGGGCGACGGACGAGTCGACCTGTACGCCGGAGACTATGGCCTCGCCGCTGCGGGTGGCAGGGTGGCGACGAGAGTCATTGCTGCGGCACCTGGACTGTCGCTGGCATGGTCCCCGTGTCGATCTCACAGGGTAGATACCAACTCCCATGATCCTGGTGCTCAGCAGTGAATGCCAGACGGATAACCGGACCCCGTTCGCGCAGCCAGGACTCCTGCGTGTAACTCCTCATCCAGTGCCCGGGGTGGGTGTGCTCCAGCTGGTACGGCAGCTCCTCGCCGACCGGAAGACTCTTGTCATACACGACTTGGCGCCCCATGCCATCAGCCTGCGCATCGTCCGGCCCAGTGTGAGGCGTGAAGCGGTAAGGCCCCCAGACGTGCTGCTTGACCTCTTCCCGGGTCGGGCCGTCCATGTACTGCTGGGACCCACTTTCACCTCGGCGGTGGTGGTCATTCCTGACGGCTACGGTCAGCCGATCGAGGCGGTCGAGCCCCGGCGGGCCAATCAACGCCACCCGCAGACGCAGGATGCCTTCGGAACCTGGGTTGAAGGGCTCGCAAGTCACACGTAACCGAGGGGAGAGCTCGCTCTTGCGGCGCTCGCTCTCGATGGCGGTCATTCGGACGGCGGTCGTCCTCGCTTGCCAAGCGGCGATGGCCGCGATGGCAGCGGCGGCGACGGCCGCAGCGCCTTGGACTGGTGCCCAGATGTCCAACGGTTCAGCCGATCGTGCGAAGGGGTGTCGGCGAGCGCGATGATCGTGCCATCGACTGAGTCGTAGATCAGTTCGCCACGCCGGGCAGACGGTTGACCGCCGCTGCCGCAACGAACCGGGCGGGGGAGGCTGCCGACAGCAACGGTGACAGCAGCGAGCCGGGACGCCACCAGCCAGCAGCACACTTGGCCGGACGGTCGTTCGAGGTGGCGACGCGGCTGGACGCGGCAGGACGAAGTGCCCAGAACTTGCAAACGAGGGGTGGAGACTCTCGCGATGGCAGCCAGGCTGGCGGTCAAGGTGAGTGTCTAACTGAGTGACTACGGGTGCGAACACGGCTGCACAACCACGGACGTCGGCGCACCAATCACGCAGGTCAGAGGCTCAGCAACGCCAGCTCAACGAAGCGGAATCGTTGCCTGGGGGTCAAGGGGTCGTCGGTTCGAATCCGGCCGTCCCGACAGCAGCGAAAGAGGCCGTTAACCGGAGCATATGCCCTGGTGAGCGGCCTCTCTTGCTTCCCGGAGCTGGCCTGGTTGCCGAGCTAGACAGCGCGTAGCTGGGGACCATCCGGGGACCGCCGAGCCTGCAGGTGAGCACTCAAGGCAGTTCCCGCGTCCGTGATCGATTGGCGATCGGGATGCAGGTACCGCTGGGTCGTGGTGAGTGATCCGTGCCCAGCGATCTTTCGCATGACAGCGTCGCCATAGTGGGCCAGCCGCATCGTGGCAGCACTGGGATCGACACCTGAATGTGCCCGGCGTCCGTCTGCGGGTGCAGTTCGGCGCGCTGGTCATTCCCACGATGCATGCACGGCGTTCAGCCATGCGCCGAGGAGTGGCAGCACGGCCCGCAGATCGGTTCCGTCGACTGATACGTGGGCGGCTGCGCGAGCCGCCGGGGTTGCGTTGAAGGCGATGGCCAGCCCGACCGCAGCGAAGAGTGGCACGTCCGAGCGACCGTCGCCAACGGCCACGCAACGCTTCGGGTCCACGCCCAGCTCGGCGACACGCTCACCGCGAAGTCGCGCTTGCTCAGCTCGTCGAACTGCTCGGCGACCTCCCCGCTGTAGCGGCCGTCGATCAGCTCCAGACGCGGTCAGCAAGCGCGATCGAAGCCGAAGCGGTCGCACAGATGGGTGCCCACGACGTCCCACGCCAGCGTGGCCAGCACGGGCACCAGCCCCCGCCGACGGCACCACAGGACCGTCTCGGCAATGCCATCCACCAGCGGCAGCGACTCCAAGAACCCTCGCACCTCCGTGGGCGTCCGTGTCGCCCAGCCACGAGCTTCGAGGACGGCAGCCTCCTGGCTGCTCAGGGTGCCGGCGCCGTAGCCGGCCTGCACCTCTTGAATGACCTTGGCATGGCCGAGGAACTCCGCCAGGTGCTGCCCGCTGCTGGTCCGCGCCAACGTCCCGTCGACATCAAAGAACACCGCTCCACGGATCACGGTCGAACGCTACCGGCCGCCAGGGGCAGCGCGAACTCCGGCGCAGCAACGTGCGCTCATGCGATGCGCGCCCCTGTCGCAGACGGTGAAGGCCTCCGCGTCGCTTCTTGAGGATCATGTCGGGCATCAGGTGGGACGCGAGCGTCAAGCATGTCCCGTGACAGGACACAGCCGGCTGCCGGCATGCCGGGCTCTACTTGATTCGTTACACATCGACTTCACTTGAAGGGTGCCAGTTGGCCGGCTCTCTCCGGGCTCGGCTGTCACGGTGCGTAACTGGCGTGCCGCCTATCGCTGGGGCATGCGATCCTCGACGCCGGTCAAGACGCGCGATCAGCGGCAGATGAGGATGCTCGCCTTTCGCTCTCACGCTCTTCGTGCGGCTACGCGTGACCACTGCCAGCCAGCCACGTACTCCCACGGGCACCCGTGGAGCCACGCGTGTATCACAGAAAACCCATCTCCTTGAGATACATCTCCTAGGAATGTAATCTGATGGCGTGGACGCTCTAGTGTCCTGTCTCGCAAATAGATAGCCGTTTTAGTAGGCTCTGGGCGTGACACGTGCTGCCGCACCACTGGTGCTCGAACCCGGCCAGCGGGAACTGCTGGAGTCTCTTGCCAAGTCGCGTACGG
>NZ_QGGF01000115.1 GCF_003857015.1 Micromonospora globispora
GATCCGCAGCACCGCTCCGGCCGGGAGCGCGAGCGGTCGGCCCAGGTCCGCCGGGCGGTCGGTCCAGCGGCCCACCTCTGCCGGCTGGCGGTCGGGCCGGCGCGCCACGCCGGCCGGGTGGCCGTCGATCCGGATCTCCGCCTCGGCCCCGGTCAGCGCGACGCAGACGGCCCGGGTGAAGCGCAGCTCGCAGCCGGTCAGGGTGATCTCCAGGCCGGCGGCGGTCTCCGGGTTGCCGACGAGGCGGTTGGCCAGCCGCAGCGCCCCCGGGTCGAGGGCTCCCGACCGGGGTACGCCGAGGTGGGCGAAGCCGGCTCGGCCCTGGTCCTGGACGGTGGTGAGGGCACCGGCCCGGAGCACCTCGATCACTCCGACCGGCCCACTCTTCGCGCTCACACTGCCACCAGCCGTACCCGGGTGCCGGGGGTGAGCCGGGCGGGTGGGTCCGCGTGCACGTCGAAGAGGGCGAGGTCGGTCCGTCCGACCAGCAGCCAGCCGCCCGGCGACGCGGTCGGGTAGATGCCCGCGTACGGTCCGGCGAGCGCCACCGAGCCGGCGGGCACCCGCGGCCGAGGGGTGGTCAGCCGGGGCACCGCCAGTTCGGCGGGGAGCCCGGTGAGATACCCGAACCCGGGGGCGAAGCCGCAGAAGGCGACCCGGAACTCGGTTCGCCGCAGCCGCTCCACCACCGCCGGTACGTCCACGCCCCAGTGGTCGGCGACGAGCGGCAGGTCCTCCCCGTCGTACACCGTCGGGACCTGGACCTCGTCGGCGGCGGCCGCGGTGGTGGCGGGGCGCGGCGTCCAGCCGGCGATCAGCGCGGCGGTCGCCGTCGGGTCCGGTACGCCGTCCAGCAGCACCGTGGCGGCGGCGGGGACGATCTCGGCGGCGGCCAGCTCGCCGGCCTCCCGGCGCTGCCACAGCTCGGCGCGCCACGCCTGGACCTGGTCGGGGTCGTCGCAGTCGAGCAGCAGGGCGTGCTTGCCGACGGGTCGGATCCGCATTCCGCCATACTCGCGGATCGGCGCGGCGACCAGAGTCTTCCGGCCGGTCAGGTGGCGTGACGGTCCACACTACTTGCAGGTAACCTACGGTGCCGTAGCCTATTGGTGTGACCACCTCCGCACCGCTTCGGCTGAAGCCGGTCGACATCGGTAAACCCCGGATGCGCGGCTGGCTGCACACCTACGCGTTCTTCGTCGCGATCGTCTGCGGCATCGTGCTCTCCTCGATCGCCGCCACCCGCCCCGGCTGGGCACCCCTGGTCAGCACGCTGATCTACAGCCTGACCGTCTGCGGGCTCTTCGGCACCAGCGCCCTCTACCACCGGCGGGTCTGGTCCGAGCGCGGCTATCAGATCATGCGCCGGATGGACCACTCGATGATCTTCGTGTTCATCGCCGGCACGTACACACCGTTCTGCGTCCTGCTGCTGGACACCCGGCACGCCACCATCATGCTCAGCCTGGTCTGGGGTGGCGCCCTGGCCGGCGTGGCGCTGAAGCTCGTCTGGCCGCACGCCCCGCGCTGGGTCTCCGCGCCGCTCTACCTGGCGCTCGGCTGGGTCGCGGTGACGATGCTGCCGCAGATCCTGCACTCCGGTGGAGTCACGGCGCTGGTGCTGCTGATCGTCGGCGGCGCCGTCTACAGCGTCGGCGCGGTCTTCTACGCGCTGCGCCGGCCCAACCCGTGGCCGACGGTCTTCGGCCATCACGAGTTCTTCCACGCCTGCACCCTGGTGGCGGCGATCTGCCACCACATCGCGATCTACTTCGCGCTCTTCGCCTGACCCGGCCGACGCCGGACATGATGCGGGGCCCCGCGCCGTTGCGGGGCCCCGACGGATACGGGCGACGTCAGACCGTGGGGCGGCCCGGACGGCGCACCTCGCGGTATTCCTGCACCACGCGGTCGTCCTGCACCGGCACAACCCGGTCGGCCACGACGCGGTCCTCGACCACCGGGGGCGCGGCGACCACCGTACGGCGGCGGGTGTTCCAGAAGTAGAGGGTCATCGCCAGACCGACGAGACCGACCAGCATCAGCACCCAGCCGACGACGTTGAGGTCGAGCCATCCCAGGTTGGCGTCGATGGCGAACGCGAAGATCGCGCCCAGCGCGATGAGGAAGATGCTGCCACCAATGCCCATTGTGTCGCCTCCTTGGCTATCAGCTGGCGTTTCCTACCCGCCGCGGCCATGGATGAGGTAGCGGCACACTTCGACTTACCCAGCCGTTCCGATCGCCAATCAGGCAAGCTGTGGACATGACGGACGGCGCTGGACACGAGCGGACCCTGGTGCTGCTCCGGCACGCGAAGGCGGAACAGTCCCCCGACGCGCCGGACCTGGGACGACGGCTGACCGCCCGCGGGCAGGCCGACGCGGCGGCGGCCGGTGCCTGGCTGGCCCGGCACGGGCTCCTCCCCGACGTGGTGCTCTGCTCCACCGCCCGACGGACCAGGGACACCTGGCACGCGGTGGCGTTGGGCATGACCGGATCCCCGCCGGAGGGGGGACCGACGGGGTCATCACCGGTGGTGCGTTACGAGGCGGCCGCGTACGAGGCGCAACCGATCGACCTGCTGGACCTGGTACGGGCGGTGCAGCCGACGGCCGCCACCGTGCTGCTGGTCGCCCACAACCCGGGCATCTCGCTGCTCTCGGCACTGCTCGACCCCGAGCGGGCGGACCCGGACGGGCTGCGCACCAGCGACCTGGTGATACACCGTCCGACCTCGTCGTGGACCGACCTCGCCCCGGGCACCGCCCCGATCAGCACCCGCCACACGGCACGCGGTTGAGCCGCCCGCTCAGGACGGCGGGGCCGTCGGCGGCGGCGGGTCCGGCGGCGGGGGCATCATCGCGGTCGGATGGGAGAGCCGGTTCTCCTCCACGATCAGCGTGCGGGCCCGCTTGCGCCGGTCCTGCCAGAACCAGAGCGTGGTGAGCAGGACACCCAGCCCGGCCAGAATGAACACCCAGCCGACCGCGCGCAGGTCGATCCACCAGACGTTGGCCCGGATGGCGAACGCCATGATCGCGCCGAGCGCGATGAGAAAGATTGCACTACCGATGCCCATGTGCGCTGCACTCCCCTGTGCGGTGGCTCTTGGGCGTGCCCTGACGTGGTCCGCGACGGTTACCCGCCAGGCGGCCCCACCTACCCGGCGGGGGCGGCGAAATACCACGACGGCCGGCGAGCGTGTGCTCGCCGGCCGCCGGGCGTCAGTGCAGAACGGGACTTCTCACCCCGTCGGGGGTCAGAACGCCTCCTCCGGGAGGTCCATCAGCTCCAGGTCGGTGCCCTCGATGATCCGCCGGTCGGCGCCGATGCGCGGCAGCACCTCGCGGGCGAAGAACCGGGCGGCGGCCACCTTGCCGGTGTAGAACGCCTTGTCGGCCGCGGAGACCTCGCCGTTGAGCGCCTGCAGGGCCACGTCGGCCTGCTTCTGCAGCAGCCAGCCGACCACCAGGTCGCCGATCGCCAGCAGGAACCGGCGGCTGGCCAGGCCGACCTTGTAAAGGGACCGGGCCTCGCCGCCCTGGGCCTCGCCGAGCCAGCCGGTCAGCACGCCCAGCATGTTCTGGATCTCGGCGAGCGCCTTGCCGAGCGCCTGCCGCTCCTCCTTGAGCTGGCCGTTGCCGCCCTCGGTGGTGATGAACTCCTGGATCTCGGCGGCGATCGCCATCAGGGCCTTGCCGTTGTCTCGGACGATCTTCCGGAAGATCAGGTCGAGGCTCTGGATCGCCGTGGTGCCCTCGTACAGGGTGTCGATCTTGGCGTCCCGGACATACTGCTCCAGCGGGTAGTCCTGGAGGAAGCCGGAGCCGCCGAAGGTCTGCAGCGACTCGTGCCCGAGCAGCTCGTACGCCCGCTCCGAGCCGACGCCCTTGACCAGCGGGAGGAGCAGGTCGTTGACCCGACGCGCCAGCTTGGTCGCCTTCTCGTCGCCGGCCGCCTCGGCGATGGCGACCTTGTCCTGCCAGGAGGCGGTGTAGCAGACCAGCGCCCGCAGGCCCTCGGCGTACGACTTCTGCAGCATCAGCGAGCGACGCACGTCCGGGTGGTGGGTGATGGTCACCCGCGGCGCGGTCTTGTCGGCCATCTGGGTCAGGTCGGCGCCCTGCACCCGGTTCTTGGCGTACTCCAGCGCGTTGAGGTAGCCGGTGGAGAGGGTGGCGATCGCCTTGGTGCCGACCATCATCCGGGCGTGCTCGATGATCATGAACATCTGCCGGATGCCCTCGTGCTTGTCGCCGAGCAGCCAGCCCTTGGCCGGTACGCCGTGCTCGCCGAAGGTCATCTCGCAGGTGTTCGAGACCTTCAGGCCCATCTTGTGCTCGACGTTGGTGGCGAAGACGCCGTTGCGCTCGCCCAGCTCGCCGGTGTTCTCGTCGAAGTGGTACTTCGGCACCACGAAGAGGGAGAGGCCCTTGGTGCCCGGCCCACCGACACCCTCGACGCCGACCGGACGGGCCAGCACGTAGTGGATGATGTTGTCGCTCAGGTCGTGCTCACCCGAGGTGATGAAACGCTTCACGCCCTCGATGTGCCACGAGCCGTCCGGCTGCAGGATGGCGCGGGCGCGGCCGGCGCCGACGTCCGAGCCGGCGTCCGGCTCGGTGAGCACCATGGTGGACGCCCACTGCTTGTCGACGAAGAGCTTGGCCCACTTCTTCTGCTGCTCGGTGCCCTCGGTGTGCAGCACGTTCGCGAAGGACGGGCCGGAGGAGTACATCCAGACGGCGGCGTTGGAGCCGAGCACCAGCTCGGCGAGCGACCAAACGAGCGCCCGCGGGGCCTGGGTGCCGTCCAGCTCCGGCGGGAGCTCCATCCGCCAGAACTCGGAGTCCATGAACGCCTGGTACGACTTCTTGAACGACTCCGGCAGCGGCGCGGTGTGCGTCGCCGGGTCGAAGACCGGCGGGTTCCGGTCGCTGTCCGTGTAGCTGGCAGCCAGGTCCTCGCGGGCGAGGCGGTCAACCTCGGCGAGGACGCTACGGGCGGTGTCGACGTCCAGGTCCGAGTAGGGCTCCTGGCCGAACGCCTGGTCCGCCCCGAAGACCTCGAACAGGTTGAACTCGAGGTCCCGAAGGTTGCTCTTGTAGTGGGTCATGCTCGCTGGCCCCGCTTCCGGACAGGTGTTACCGATGAGTAACCCAGACTGTATTACTCGCCGGTAGCCATCGACAACCCGATCACCAAAGTGACGACCATTACACACCTCCGGTTCAGGTTCCGATCAACCCGAGCGCCAACCCGGCGCCGACCAGCAGAAGGAACCCGTTCGCCAGCATGAACTGGGCCGAGTAGTCCCGGGCGGGCAGGTGGGTGTGGACCGCGCAGACGAAGAACAGCACCAGCCCGGCCGCCGCCGCGACGCCGATCCACGGGACGCCGAGCAGCAGGCCGACCGCGCCCGCCGTCTTGAGCGTGCCCATGGGGAAGGTCAGCCAGGACACCGGCACCCCGGCCGCCGCCATGCCGGGCAGGATCGGGCGGAAGTGGGCCAGCGCGGCAACCCCGGAGAAGCCGGTGGCGGCCACGGCCAGGAGGGTGACGACCACGTACGCGACGTGCATGAGGTGCTCCCGCGTCCGCTAATGCGGTGTCCACCAACGTTCGCCGGGTTGGTCGGCATCGGGAAAGTGTCGTATGGGTGGTGTTGGCTTGGCTTCATGCCTCGCCGTCGGGATCCCGCAGCGCCGCGCGGGTGGTGCATCGCACGGCGCGGGTCGCTCTGCGATTGACGCCGGGGCAGCGGCGGCGGTGCTTCGGCCTGTTGCGCTCGGCCGGTGACGTATGGGCATGTGTGCTGGAGGTCAACGCGTGGCGGCGCCGCCGCCATGACGTGCCGCTGGTGGGTTATCAGGAGTTGTGCCGGGAGTTGACGGCGTCGGGGCCGGGCACGTTCGCCGAACTCGACACCACCGGTGCCCGGTCGGTGTTGCGCCGGTTTTCGGATGCGTGGTTCGCGGCGGCGAAACGCCGCAACAACGGTGACGGGTCGGCGGGGTTCCCGCGTCGCCGTCGTGGGTTGGTGCCGGTGCGCTGGTATCACGGCACGTTCACCGTCGACGGGCGCCGGGTACGCATCCCCAGCGCCAAAGGCACGTTGGCGTTGTGGGTGCGCCTGGCGCGGGAGGTGCCGTATCCCGTGGAGCAGGTCCGGTCGATCACCCTGCTGTGCGAGGGCGGCCGCTTGTTCCTGGACGTGACCGCCGAAGTCCCGGTGGCAGTGTATCCGCCGGGTGAGGAGCCGGATCCTGCCCGGGTGGCCGGGGTGGACCTGGGAATCATCCACCCGTATGCGGTGGCCGGCCCCGACGGTGACGGGCTGCTGGTGTCGGGACGGGCGATCCGCGCCGAGCACCGCATGCACCTGACCGACACCAAGGCCCGCCGTCGTGCCGTCGCCCGGCGGGCGCCGAGGCCGGGGCAGCGGGGGTCGCGGCGGTGGCGGCAATATCGCCGCCGGGCGCGGTTGGTGGAGGGCCGGCATCGGCGCAGGGTCCGCCAGGCCCAGCGCGAAGCCGCCCGCGAGGTGATCTCCTGGGCCGTACGCCAGCGTGTGGGTGTGCTGCACGTCGGTGACCCGCGTGGGGTGCTCGACATCGACGCTGGGCGGCGGCACAACCTGCGGCTGCGGCAGTGGCAGATCGGCAGGCTCCTGCAGGTCCTCACCGACCAGGCCACCCTCGCCGGCATCACCGTCCACCTCGTCGACGAACGCGGCACGTCCTCCACCTGCCCCACCTGCCAGCGCCGGGTGCCGAAACCCCGCGGCCGGACCCTGTCCTGCCCGCACTGCGCCTTTTCCGGGCACCGCGACCTGGTCGCGGCCGCCACCATCGCCACCCGCACCCCGGGCGGCGGACCCACCACCCCGACAGCCGTCGTGCTGCCTGAGGTGGTCACGCACCGTCGAGCCGGCCGGCACCTCCCCGGTGCCGGCCGGTCCCGACGTGACCCCCGCCGCCCACCCCGGGCGGCGCGAGGATCAGTTGGCCCGCGGAGGCCCGCCCCACCACC
>NZ_QGGF01000445.1 GCF_003857015.1 Micromonospora globispora
CGATCAGCAGGCGGCCCGGGCGGCCACCCCGCCGACGCCCCCGCGCCGCCTGCTGATCGAGGTGTGACCAGGGCCGCCACCTCGATTGATCCACGGCCGAGCTGCGGGTTGTGGGGCGGCCGATAGACTCTTCCGTCATGAGTGTTGAAGAGGGCACGGCCAACCACGGTCGGCTGCTGAGCACCGTCCGTGGCCCGCAGGACGTGAAGCGGATGACGGCCGAGCAGCTGGACATCCTCGCCGCCGAGATCCGTGACTTCCTGATCGCCAAGGTGTCCCGCACCGGCGGGCACGTCGGCCCCAACCTGGGTGTGGTCGAGCTGACCCTGGCCATGCACCGGGTCTTCGACTCCCCGCGGGACCGGCTCCTGTTCGACACCGGCCACCAGGCCTACGTACACAAGATCGTCACCGGCCGGCAGGACGGTTTCGACAAGCTCCGCCAGCGCGGTGGCATCTCCGGCTACCCGAACCAGGCGGAGAGCGAGCACGACATCATCGAGAACTCGCACGCCTCCACCGCCCTGTCGTACGCCGACGGCCTGGCCAAGGCGTACGCGCTGCGCGGCGAGCAGCGCAGCGTGGTGGCCGTGGTCGGCGACGGGGCGCTCACCGGCGGCATGTGCTGGGAGGCGCTGAACAACATCGCTACCGCCGGCAACCCGCTGGTGATCGTGGTCAACGACAACGGCCGGTCGTACTCCCCGACCATCGGCGGCCTCGCCGACCACCTCTCCTCGCTGCGGCTCAACCCCGGCTACGAGAAGGTGCTCGACACCGTCAAGGACGCTCTCGGCAACACGCCGTTCGTCGGCAAGCCGATGTACGAGGTACTGCACGCGGTCAAGAAGGGCATAAAGGACGCGGTCGCCCCGCAGGCGATGTTCGAGGACCTCGGCATCAAGTACGTCGGCCCCGTCGACGGCCACGACGTGTCGGCGGTCGAGTCGGCGCTGCGCGCGGCGAAGAACTTCGGCGGCCCGGTGATCGTGCACGCGGTGACCCGCAAGGGCTACGGCTACCGCCCGGCCGAGGAGGACGAGGCGGACCGGTTGCACGGCCCGGGCGCGTTCGACGCCGAGACCGGCAAGCTGCTCGCCGTCCCGTCGGTGAAGTGGACCAACGTCTTCGCCGACGAGCTGGTCGCGATCGCCGACGAACGGCCCGACGTGGTGGGCATCACCGCCGCCATGGCCGAGCCGACCGGCATCGCCACCCTGGCCCGGAAGTACCCGGAGCGGGTCTACGACGTCGGTATCGCCGAGCAGCACGCGGCCACGTCGGCGGCCGGCCTCGCGCTCGGCGGCCTGCACCCGGTGGTGGCGGTCTACGCGACCTTCCTCAACCGGGCGTTCGACCAGGTCCTGCTGGACGTGGCGATGCACAAGCTGCCGGTGACCTTCGTGCTGGACCGGGCCGGCATCACCGGCCCGGACGGGCCGAGTCACTACGGCATCTGGGACATGTCCGTCTTCGGCGTGGTGCCCGGCCTGCGGATCGCCGCGCCCCGGGACGCCGGCAGCCTCCGCGAGGAGCTGCGCGAGGCGGTCGCCGTGGACGACGGCCCGACCATCGTCCGCTTCCCGACCGGCACGGTCGCCGCGGACCTGCCGGCCGTCCGCCGGGTCGGCACGGTCGACGTGCTGGCCGAGTCGGCGCGGACCGACGTGCTGCTGGTCGCGGTCGGCTCCTTCGCCCAGCTGGGCATGGAGGTCGCCGCCCGGGTCGCCGAGCAGGGCTACGGCGTGACCGTGGTCGACCCCCGCTGGGTCCGCCCGGTCCCGGCGGAGCTGGTCGAGCTGGCCGCCGCGCACCGGCTCGTGGTCACCGTCGAGGACGGCGTCCGGGTCGGCGGCGTCGGCGACGCCCTCGCCCAGGCGATGCGGGACGCCGACGTCCAGGTGCCGCTGCGCGACGTGGGCGTACCGGCCGACTGGCACCCGCACGGCACCCGCGCGCAGATCCTCGCCGATCTCGGCCTGACCGCGCAGGACGTGGCCCGGGACGTCACCGGCTGGATCTCCCGCCTGGACGCCCAGCCGGTCGACGAGGTCCAGCCCGACCAGGCCGGCGCCAAGAACTGACGCTCCACGACGAAGGGCGGCCCCGAGCGGGCCGCCCTTCGTCGTCGGTCAGGATTCGGCCCCGTCGGTCAGCGGCCGCCGAGGGAGCGGTACCAGGTCTTCTCGGTGCCGGCGAGGCTGAACGTCTGCGTCCTCGCCGGCTCGGGCACCACCACCAGCCCCGGCCGGTCGACCAGTCGGGTGGTGCCCGGCGGCACCGCGAGCGACGCGTCCCGACTGGCCCGCCAGCTCAGCACCGCCAGCGGCTGCCCGGGCACCGGCAGCTGGTACGCCTGCAGGGTGGTGGAGCGGTCGGCGGGGGAGAAGATCGGGGCGCCGCCGTCGGCCGGGCGGTAGATCACGGCGGTCATCGTGCCGGTGGCGCTCTCCCAGCTCAGCTGCTCCAACTCGGCCGGCTCCCCGCCGTCGAGGGCGACCTCGCCGAGGGACCGGACGGCGACGTTCGCCATCGGCCACGACTCCGGGGCGAAGCGGAGCGCGCCGTGGTCGCCGATCCGGCGCGGGATGCTGCCGAACGGCCCCTGCGCGCCGGCCAGCACGCAGGTGTCCAGCCCGCTCAGGGCGCGCCGGCCGGAGCCGGTCTCGTCACGGACCAGCGGGTACCGGGGGTCGGCGGTGGCCGTACCCAGGTCGAGCACGCGGTCCGCGGGCCGGCCGCGCGGCAGCGACCGGGTGGGCCGCAGGGTCGCGGTCAGCTCCACCACCCGGCAGGGCGGCACGGCCACCGGCGCGGAGAGGCCGTCGGTACTGGCCAGCGCCCGGCCGTCCGGCCCGAGCAGCCGCTCCACCCGGGCGGAGGTGAGGTAGCGCCGGCGCTCGCCGAGCTGGACCGGCAGCACGTCGGCGTAGACCAGGTAGCCGGGGTCGGTGTACTCGGCGGCGCGGTCGACCATGTACCGGTCGCCGTCCCTGGTGAGCTGCAGCAGCCAGGAGGCGCGCTCGCCGGGCACGTCTGCGGCGACCACGGCCAGCGGGGTGCCGTCCACCCGGCCCGACCACAGGATCCCGGACGAGGGCAGGTGGGCCCGGTCGTCGACCGGGGTGCGCCAGTCGCGTACCGCCCTGGTGACCGCCGTGGTGGCGGCGGCGTCACCGGCCAGGTCGCCCCGCGCCGGCCAGACCGGCAACGACCCGTCCAGGCTGTCGTAGCCGACCCGCAGATCCGCAGCCTGGGGGTCGGCGACCGGCCCGCAGGCGGCCGTGGCCAGCAGCAGGGTCAGCAGTGCGGTGGCCGTCGTGCCGCGCCGGCGGACTGAAGCCACCTGTACCCCCGATCGCGTCGCCGGTCGTATTTTCGAAGCCACATGGTACGAGATGTCCGGTCGGCGGACCGCGCCCACCGCCCCGCAGGATGGCCCACAAAGGACGGTGGCATGCGTTTCGTGGCATTTTCCGGCTCCGGTAGACTCCGCCGACTGTGACCCCTGCCGAGTCCCGCGTCGAGTCCGCACCGGATGCCGACGCCCCGACCGGCTCCGCGGCCGTCACCTCCGACGACCGCCCGGGCACCGAACCGGACCGGCGCGGGGCGCCGGTCGGCGGACGACTGGTCGCCGTGGCGCGCTGGTGGCGCTCGACGCCCCGCCGGCAGGACCTCGGGGCGTACGGGGTCTTCCTGCTCGCCGCGCTCTGGGTGACCAGCCGGATCTGGGTGGACCCGGCCGGGCGGGTCGCTCCGCTCTACACCAGCGACCCCGCGCAGGTGCAGTTCTTCCTCGCCCACTCCGTCCGGGTGGTGCTGCACGGGGAGTTCCCGTTCTACACCGACCAGTTCAACTACCCCGACGGGGTCAACCTGATGGCGAACACCGCCATCCTGGCGCTCGGCATCCCGATGGTGCCGGTCACCCTCCTGTTCGGCCCGGCCGTCTCGTTCGTCGTGCTGGTGACGCTCGGCCTCGCCGGCACCGCCGCTGCCTGGTACCACGTGCTCTCCCGGCACGTCGTCCGCGTCCGGCTGGCGGCGGCCGTCGGCGCCTGGTTCTGCGGGTTCTCGCCGGGCATGCTGTCGCACGCCAGCTGGCACCCCAACATCATCTCCCAGTTCCTGCTGCCGTTCATCGTCTGGCGGGTGCTGGTGCTGACCCGCTCCACCCGACCGGTACGCGACGGTGTGCTGCTCGCCCTGCTGGTCACCGCGCAGGCGTTCATCAACGAGGAGATCCTGCTCTTCACCGCGCTGGCCTGCGGGGTCTTCCTGCTCGCCGTCCTCGCCCAGCGCCGGCAGCTCTGGTCGGCGGCGTGGCGCCCGCTGGCCACCGGGCTGGCGACCTGCGCGCTGCTGGCCGGGGCCCTGCTGGCGTACCCGCTGTTCATCCAGTTCGCCGGGCCGATGGCGTACCACGGACTCAGCGACGCGGTCCGCGACTACGGCAACGACATCGCCGCCTTCTTCGCCCCCGGCTCCGCCACGCTGGGCGGGAACGAGGGGGCCAACGTCAACCTCGCCCCCAACTACTCCGAGGAGAACGCCTTCTTCGGCTGGAGCCTGTCGCTGCTGGCCGTGGGCATCGTGCTCTGGCTGCGGCGGGAGGTGCTGGTCCGGGCGCTCGCGGTGACCGGGGTGGTCTTCGCGGTGCTCTCCCTCGGCGAGCGGGTGTCCTGGTGGGACCGGGACCTCACCACCGGCCCGTGGGACCTGCTGGTCAAGCTGCCGCTGCTGGACGCGGTGGTGCCCACCCGGTTCGGCCTGATCACCACGGTGGTGATCGGGATATTGCTGGCGTTGGCGGTCGAGCGGGCCTGGTCGCTGCGCTCGGCCGAGCGGCGGACGGTTCGGGCGCTGACCGTCGCCGGGCTGGTCCTCGCGCTGCTGCCGATCGCGCCGATGCCGCTGACGATCACCAGCCGTCCCGCGGTGCCGCAGTTCATCACCGCCGACCGCTGGCGCCGGTACGTCGGCCCCGACCAGACGCTGGTGTCGGTGCCGGTACCGAGCATGGGCAACACGTACGCGATGCGCTGGGCCGCCAGCACCAACCTGGACTTCAAAATTCCCGGCGGCTACTTCCTCGCGCCGCGCAACGGCGTCACCGGCGACCCGGGGCGCTTCGGCGGCCGGCCCAGCGGATTCGGGGACCTGCTGGCGGAGGTGGCCAGCACCGGTCGCACGCCGAAGCTGAACGACCGGCAGCGGCGTCGCTGCCTGGACGAGCTGCGGCACTGGCGGGCGGCGATCGTGGTGCTGCCGATGAACGAACAGAACGCCGAGCCGCTGCGGCGTACCGTCGAGCAGCTGGTCGGTCCCGGCCGGCAGGAGCTGGACGTGTGGGTGTGGGACGTCCGGACACTGACCGCCCGGTCGGCCTGACCACCGCCCCGGCCGAGCCGGCCGCGCCGACCGCCGAGCCGCCGCGGCAGCGCGCGCCGCGTCGGTGGCGGCTGCGCCGATTCGACCTGCTGGTGGTCGCCGGCTACCTCGCCCTGGCCGCGCTGCTCACCGTCGGGCAGTGGCGACGCCCGGAGCGGCTGTTCCACCAGGCCGGTGACCAGATCCTCTTCGAGTGGATGCTGGCCCGGGCCGCCCGGGCGGTGACCGGGGCGGAGAACCCGCTGTACAGCACGGCGCTGAACGCCCCCGACGGGGTGAACCTGATGGCGAACACGTCGGTGCTCGGGCTCGGCGTGCCGCTGACCCCGGTGACCCTGCTGTTCGGCTCCCAGGCGGCCTTCCTGGTGGCGGTGGTCTGCTGCCTGGCCGGCACCGCCACCGCCTGGTACGCCCTGCTGGCCCGCCGGCTGGTCCGCTCCCGGGGGGCCGCGGCGGTCGGCGGGCTCTTCTGCGGCTTCGCCCCGGGCATGGTGTCGCAGGCCGGGGCACACCTGCACATGGCCGCCCAGTTCCTGGTGCCGGTGATCCTCGGGCTGGTGTTCCGGCCCGACACCGACCGGGTCCGGCGGCACGGCGTGCTGCTCGGGCTGGCCGTCGCGTACCAGGTCTTCCTCGGCGAGGAGGTGCTGGTCTTCCTCGCCCTCGCCGCCGGGGTGTTCGCCGCGGCGTACGCGCTGGTCGACCGGGCGAGCGCACGGCGGCTGGCTCCTGCCGTGCTCGGCCGGCTGGGCGTCGGCGCGCTGGTGGCGGGGGTGCTGCTGGCGTACCCGCTCTGGTTCCAGTTCGCCGGCCCCGGCCACTACCGGGGAATGCCCTTCTTCGCGCAGGGTTTCCGGCTCGACGCGGCGTCGTTCACCACCGCCGCCCGGCAGACGGTGACCGGGAACGCTCGCCTGCCGGGGCTGCTGTCGCCGAACCCGACCGAGGAGAACTCCTTCTTCGGGCCGGCGGTGCCGCTGCTCGCCGTGCTGGTCGTGGTGCGGCTGTGGCGGCGGCCCCTGGTCCGCGCGCTGGCCGGCTGCGGCCTGCTCTTCGCCCTGCTCTCCCTCGGCCCCACGATCCGGGTGAACCGTCACGAAACCGGGCTGCCCGGGCCGTACCGGCTGCTCACCGGGGTGCCGCTGCTCGACCTGGTGGTGCCGGCCCGGTTCGCGCTGGTCTGCGTACCGGTGCTGGCGGTGCTGCTGGCGCTCGCCCTGGACCGGGTGCACGGTCGCCCCGTCCGGCGGGCGCCCCGGCTGCTCTGGACCGGTGCGGTGGTCGCCGCGCTGCTCCCGCTCGCCCCGACGCCGATCCGTACCGTGCCGGCGGTGCCGCTGCCCGCCCAGCACGTCGACCCGCCGCCGCATTTCATCACCGCGGGCGAGTGGCGCCCGTACGTCCCGGCGGGCCGGACGCTGGTGCCGGTGCCCATCCCGAGCAACGTGCACGGCCTGCCGACGCTGCGGTGGAGCGCGCTGACCGGGCAGGAGTTCCCCATCCCCGGCGGTTACTTCATCGGCCCTGGGCCGGGCGAGCAGGGCATGTTCGGTGCGCCGAACCGGCCCACCAGCACCCTGATCTACTCCACCATGGACGCGGGCAAGCTGCCGCCGATCACCGAGGAGGACCGCCGCCGGGCCGTCGAGGACCTGCGCTTCTGGCGGGCCTCGGTGGTGGTGCTCGGGGCGAACCCCCGGGAGGGCGTCCTGCGGGAGCTGATGACCGCCCTGCTCGGCCCGCCCCGGCGGGTCGACGACGTCTGGCTCTGGGACGTCCGCGGCCTGGTCTGAGGACCGGCCCGACGCCGGCCCGGCGGGCGGGCGCTCAGCCGACCAGCGGGCGGACGTCCCAGATGTGCGCCCCGTCCACGTCGCGGCCGGGGCCGAGGAGCGCGTCCACGGTGGCCCGCACCGGGTCGTCGGGTGCCGAGGCGGCCTGCACCAGCACGGCCGTCCGCCAGTGGCGCAGGTCCTCGACGGCCTGGCGGCGGTCGGCGTCGGTGACGAGGGGCACCTGGCCGGTCTCGGCGGCCCGACGCAGCAGCAGTGAGGTGGGGCGGTCCGGCGCGCCCCAGTGGGCGGTCGGGTCGTCGGCGCTCCGGGGACCGATGAAGAAGCCGCCCGGCGCGTCGAACGCCAGCCCGGTCCGCGCCGACCAGAAGGTGCCCGGGCTGGCCGCCGCCCCGGGCGCTGCTCCCGGCGTGCCACATCATCATGGGTATCGGGATGCGCGGACCGCGGGCGAACCGACCCGGCGGTTCACCCTGACGGCCGGGACCGCCACGGTGGGCGTGAGCGGCCGCGACGTCGGGGCGTGGGCGTTCAACGGGCAGGTTCCGGGGCCGGAGCTGACCGCCACCGTCGGCGACGTCCTGGAGGTGACGCTGCGCAACCGGAACATCGCGAAGGGTGTCACGCTGCACTGGCACGGGTACGACGTGCCGAACAGTCAGGACGGGGTGCCCGGCGTGACGCAGGCGGCGGTGCTGCCCGGACAGGAGTTCGTGTATCGGTTCCGCGCCGATCAGGCCGGGACGTACTGGTACCACACGCATGCCGTATCTGACGTCGGCGTGCGGATGGGGCTCTACGGTGTCCTGGTGGTGCGCCCGGCGCCGGTCACCGGCGTCGACGTCACGGTGCCGGTGCACACGCTGGCCGGCCTTCCGCTGCCCGCGCCGAGAGCGGAGCCGGTCGAGGCTGGGGCACCCGTGCGGCTGCGGCTGGTCAACACCGACAGCACCACGCACCGGTACGCCCTGGCCGGGACCCCGTTCCGGGTCGCCGCAATCGACGGATCCGATCTGCAGGGCCCTACCTCGCTTGCCGACACCGCCGTGCTGATTCCGGCCGGGGGACGCTACGACCTGGTGTTCACCGCGCCCGCCACGCCGGTGGCGCTGTTCGTCGACGGACGGGCGGTCTACTCGACCGGACCGGTGTCGGTGGCGACCGGCGCGTGGCCGGTGCTGGATCCGCTGACCTACGGCGTCGGTTCTGCGGTGCCGTGGTCCCGGTTCGACAGGGAGTTCACCCTCGTCCTCGACCGCGGCCTCGACCTGCACGGGCTGCTTCCGCGATACGCGCACACCGTCAACGGCGCGGCCGACCCGGACATCCCGCCTCAGCTCGTACGCCTCGGCGACATCGTCAAGTTCACGATCGTGAACCGGTCACTGGTGGTGCACCCGTGGCATCTGCACGGCCATCATGTCCTGGTGCTGTCCCGCAACCGAAAACCGGCGTCCGGAAGTCTATTGTGGCTGGACTCCTTCGACGTACGCCCCGGCGACGTGTGGGAGGTGGCGTTCCGGGCCGACAACCCCGGAATGTGGGCCAACCACTGCCACAACCTGGCACACGCCGACGCCGGGATGACGCTGCACCTGATGTACGCGTGAGCCCCCGTTGTGCACGTAACCGCGGCACTCATCCGAGGGATCGTCGCCGCCTGGACCGGCAGCGAAGCGGGAGCCCTCGCATCGAGGGCACCCGCTTCGCTTCGTGCGCTACGCCTGCGCCTTGACGGCCGAGCCCGCGGCGGCCCGCTCCTGGGTGACGCGGCGGCGCCGGGCCGGCAGCCCGAGCGTCGGGTTGGCGACGCTCCAGGCAGCGCCTTTGCAGACCAGTTCCTTGTAGACGGCGGCGAGCCGTCCGGTCAGGGCCGCCGGCACGGCGCGGTCGTCCGCGGTGACGTACTGGATCAGGCCCTCCTTGCGGCCCAGGGAGATGCACTGGTTGAAGTAGCGGAGCGGCGCGTTCGGGAGCTTTCCGCCGGTAAGGCGCGCCGTGATCGCGTCGGCGGCCTGCCACGCCATCGGGGTGCCCGAGGCGCACGACATCCGCAGCGGCCTGCCGCCCCGGCCCATCGCGAAGGCGGCGTCGCCGATGGCGTACACGTCCGGGTGCGAGACCGAGCGCATGGTCCCGTCGACCACGATCTGGCCGGTGCCGGTGACCTCCAGGGCGGTCGCCTTCGCGATCGGGTGGACCGCGAAGCCAGTGGTCCACACGGTGACCGCGGCCGGGATGGCCTTACCTTCGGCGGTGGCGACGCGGTCGGCTTCGACGCCGGTGACGGCGGCGTGCTCGTGCACGGTGATCCCGAGCTTGCCGAAGACCTCTCGCAGGTGCTCGCGGCCCTTGGGCGAGAGCCAGTCGCCGAGGCCGCCGCGGGCGGCGAGGGCGACGTCGAGGTCCGGGCGGGCCTCGGCGATCTCGGCCGCGGCCTCCAGGCCGGTGAGGCCGCCGCCGACGACGACCACGGTTTGCCCGGCGTCGAGGCGCGCCAGCCGCTCGCGCAGCCGCAGTGCTCCAGGGCGGCTGGCGATCTCGTAGGCATGCCCGGCGGTCCCGGGGACGCCTTGGGCGTTCCAGCCGCTGCCGAGGGCGTAGACGAGCGTGTCGTAGGTGAGTTCTTGGGCACCGTTCGCGTCGACGACGGCGACGGTCTTGCGGTCGGCGTCAACGCCGGTGACCGTCGCGAGCCTCAGTTCCACGCCGGTACCGGCGAACATCTCGGCCAGGGGGCGGGGCTTGAGGTCCTGGCCGACCGCCAGCTGGTGCATCCGGACCCGCTCCACGAAGTCGGGCTCGGCGTTGACGAGGGTGATGGCGACGTCCTCGGGGCGCAGCCGCTTGGCGAGGCGCCCGGCGGCGATGGCTCCGGCGTATCCGGCTCCGAGGACGATGATGCGGTGCGGCATTTCCGTGCTCCCGTCTCGCTTGGGTTCGCCACTTGAACCGGGCGACCCCGCGATTCCTGACAGGAACGCGATGTGAAGCACCTCACATGATCGTCAGAAGGCGTTGAACAGGGGCTCCCCGTGGGCGGTGGCCGCCCACAGCGCGGTCGCGCGCTCGAGCTTGTCGGGGTTGACCTGGTTGCGGAACGCGGCGATGCCCTGGGCGCTGACCTCCAGGCACATAACGCCGACGACCCGGCCGTCCACGACCGCCACGACGGCGGGATCGCCGTTGGCGGTCCAGGCGTAGACCCCCGGCGCGCCGCCGACCATGGCGCGCTTGGCCGCGCTGGGTTTGAACAGGCCCCACAGGAACTTCGCGACCGCGACGGCACCCTCGAACGCCCTGGCGCGGGCCGGGACCTTCCCGCCGCCGTCCCCGATCGCGACGGCGTCCTCGGTGAGCAGGCGCACGAGCGGCTCGGTCCTGCCGCTGGTGGCGGCCGCCAGGAACTCCTCGACGATCCGCCGGGCAGCGGCCTCGTCGATCTCGATGCGGGCCTTGCCGTCCGCGACGTGCTTCTTGGCGCGGTGGAAGATCTGCTGGCTGGCGACCTCGGTGATGTCGAGGATCTCGGCGATCTCCCGGTGCGAGTAGTCGAAGGCCTCCCGCAGCACGTACACCGCCCGCTCGTTGGGCGAGAGGCGCTCCATGAGGGTGAGGACCGCGTACGAGACCGATTCGCGCTGCTCAGCGGTATCGGCCGGGCCGAGCATCGGGTCCCCGGCGAGCAGCGGCTCGGGAAGCCATTGGCCCACATAGGTCTCGCGGCGCGCCCGCGCGGAGGCGAGCTGGTTGAGGCACAGGTTGGTCAGGACCTTCGTCAGCCAGGCCTCGGGGACCGCGATGCGGTCGACGTCGGCGGCATGCCAGCGCAGGAATGTCTCCTGCACGGCGTCCTCGGCCTCCCCGGCGGAGCCGAGGAGGCGATAGGCGATGGCCTCCAGGCGCGACCTGGCGGCCTCGAACCGGTCGACGTCGTTCACGGTCATCGCCATGGCCTGATCCTAGGCCGCGCGGTGCGGTATGGGCCGCCGCCGTGATGGGGCGCTTTCGCCGTTCGACGCGCTGTCCGACCTCGCGATCCTGCCCTCGCCCGCAGCTCAGGGTCGCCGCTGGGGCGGCGAAGGTTGGCGGCGGCTCCCGCTCTGGCACGGTCACATCGGTAGTCACGTCAACCCAAGGTGAGGCGTCCCTCTTGGTCCAGCCGGAGGCGGCCGCTGGTCAGGGCGACGTGCAAGCCGTACCGGAGCAGCTTGTCGATCTTGTCGGTGCGCCGCCGGTAGCCGAGGCGCTCCAGCCCCGCGCGCAGCATGCGCTCCTCGTCCATGGTCGGCACGCCCTGCAGGACATGCACGAAGGCGTTCGCCACCTCCTCGGGCGGCACCTCCTCGAACGCCCGGTCGTTGCTCGCCTGGGTGACCCGGTACGCGCGGTACGTCTGCGGGTCCGTCCCCTCCGGCCAGGCGTACCGCCCGACGGCGGGGTGGTCGTACAGTCGGCGGGCGTCGACGAGCGCGAGCACGGCGAGGCGTCGATCCTCCCGGGTCCGGAGGAAACCGAACCGAGCGAGGGCCAGGCGGGCGAGCCGGTGCTGTTCGACGGGCCCCTCGGCCGCGATGATCTCCCGCAGCGCCTCCCGGACGAGCCCGCGTACCCGCTGGTCGGTGGCGAGCAGGTCGAGGTCGCTCTGGTCGCCGAGCGGCGCCGGGGCGTACGGGACGAAGGGGCTGACCTCGATGGCGCCGGCCGTCGCCGGCGGCGCGGCCACAGCGGGAGCCGGCGCGGGTGCGGTGGCGAGGCCGGTGACGGGTGCCGGCAGAGCTGCCGGGGCGGGCTCGGCCTCCTCGACAACCAGGGGCGACAACACGACGTTCTCCACGCGGTGCGGCTGCGCCGTCGTCGCGTCCTCCACAGGGCGGGACTGCTCGGCGTCCTCGGCAGCGCGGGGCGACGGCAGCTCCACCTCACCGTGGGTCGCGACGGCCTCCGCTGGCCCGGGGGGCTCTGGAGCGTCGGCCCTTGCGACGGCGTCGTCGACGCGGTCGAGCAGCGCGGATCGGTCGTGGATCCACGCCGGCAGCCAGAACCGCACGACCTCCGGCCAGCCCATGATCGTCCGGAGCAGGGCGGGCGCCAGGTCCCGGTCGGCCACCGTCGGGCGGGCGCTCCAGTCTGGACCATCGAGCATGACGGCCACCTGCCAGCGGACCGAGCCCGCCCGGCGTACGGCCAGGTCCACGGTGAAGTCGGACAGCCCGTGCGAGGTGCGGACATCGTGGCCGCGGGCACGCAGCGCGGCGGCGACCTCGTCGCGGATGCGGCTGCGCCGCTCAGCCCGGTCGGTGGCCAGATCGCCCAGGCGGTCCGCGCCGGCTGCGGCCATCTCGCAGTACGCACGCAGGTGCTGGGTGCCCACCGCCGACGTGCGGGACAGGTCGATGTCCGACGGGTCGAACGACGAGAACAGCACCACCTGCCGGCGGGCCCGGGTGATCGCCACGTTGAGCCGCCGCTCACCGCCGGCCTGGCTGAGCGGGCCGAAGTTCAGCGGAAGCTGGCCGGTCTCCGGGTTGGTGGAGAACGCGAGCGAGAACAGCACCACGTCCCGCTCGTCGCCCTGCACGTTCTCCAGGTTCTTGACGAAGATGGGCTCCGCGACGGCACCGGACAGGTGTTCCCGGATGATCGGGTCGGTGCTGTCCTCCAGCAGGTTGAGGATGAGGTCACGCTGCTGGATGTTGAAGGTGACCACCCCGATCGACTGGGTCGCGGTGGCCGGGTCGTGCAGGCGGCGGGTGATGTCCGCGAGGATCGCCCGCGCCTCGACCTCGTTGGTGCGTGAGCCGCCCCGGTCGTACTGGCCGTCGACCCGCCGCCAGGTGATGCCGGCGGAGCTGCTCGCGCCCGGCGACGGGAGGCTGGAGAGCTTGTTGTCGTAGTAGTAGCGGTTGGAGAAGGCGATCAGCGACTCGTCGTGGCTGCGGTAGTGCCAGGACAGCCACCGTTGCGGCAGTGCCGACTCGACGGCTTCGCTGAGGATGCTCTCCAGGTCCTCCGGCACCGGGCCGTCGCCCTCATCGACGTCGTCAGCGGTGTGGCTGGCCTGCATGATGCTGGTCGGCGGCATCTGCCGGGAGTCGCCGACGACCACCACGGCACGGCCCCGCCCCATCGCTCCGATCGCCTCGGCGACGCGGATCTGCGACGCCTCGTCGAAGATGACCAGGTCGAATCGCTGGCTTCCCGGGGCCAGGAAGTTCGCCGCCGAGGCGGGGCTGACCAGTACGCACGGCGTCAACGCCAGCACCGCGTCGGGGTACTGCTCGAACAGCTCCCGGAAGGACCGGCCGCCGCGCTTGCGGCGCAGTTCCGCCGCGAAGTCGGCGAAGCGGCCCCGCCGGTCGGTCGGGCTGAACGGGCGGCGGCGAACCAGCACCGAGGGCAGGCGCTCGGGCAGCGCCGACCGCAGCTCACCGGCGGCCGTCTCGAACTGGGCGATCTCGTCGTCGTGCAGTTCCGGGTCGAAGTACTGCAACCCACCGGCCCGTAGCCGCTCGCCGAGGGACGCGGCGGCGACTCCCCGCCGGTACACCTCCTCGGCGAATTGTCCGTTCACCTCGGCGCGCAGCAGCTGGTCCCGGTAGTCAGTGAGGCCGGCGGAAACGAGCACGTCGGCGTGGGTGAGGACGGTGGCCCAGCGGCGCTGCGGGAAGAGTTCCTCGGTGCGCAGGTCGTGCAGCCAGGTCGCGCCGTCCCGCTGCCAGGCGTCCACCCAGTGCATGCCGGCCGACCACAGGGTCAGCTCCGGCTCTCCGGAACGCAGCACCCCGAGCCAGGCCCGCCACCGGGAGGCGACCCGGTCCAGGAGGGCGGCGTCGACGTCGGTGACGCCGCGCCGGAACAGGTCCCAGGCTTGCGGATGGCGGGCCAGGAGCGTACGGCCGGCCCGGGTCGCCTCGACCGCCTCCGTGAGCCGCTGCTGCGCGTCCGGGTTCGTGGGCTGCCACCCCAGCAGGTGCAGGCCGCCCAGCGCGGCCGCGTGCTGGTGCAGCGCGGCGGCCTGCGCTTGGGCGGCGACCAGGCGGCCTGTGGTCACCTCGACCCGCTCGACGTCGAGCGTTGCACCGGCGACCAGGTACACGGCCAGCTTGTCGACGACGGCCTGCCGGCGCTTGCGCTTGCCGAAGAGCTTCTTCGCCGCCTCCTCCGCCTCCGTGTGCCACGCGGTCAGCTCGGGGCGGGCGTACACATCCGCCCGGAAGGTGGCGAGCTCACCGGCGAAGCCCTGGTGGAAGGCGGCGAGGTCGGCCTGGAGCCGGGCCACCGCCTCGTCCCACCTCCGGTCGCCGGCGCGCAGGGTCGTCTCCCGGTCCGGCAGCAGTCCGCGTACGGCGAGCCAGGCGCCGGCTTGCAACTCGGTGACGGTTTCCGGGGCAGGGAGGGTCCGCAGCAGCCCGAGCAGGTGCGGGTGGGGGGCGAGGTCGGCACGGAGGCGTTCGAGTTCGGCGGCGAGCTCGGTGACCGCCGCGCCGTGCAGCCCGTCGAGGGTGCGGCATCCGCTGAGCGCCCAGGGGTGCTCGGGCCGCAACCGCGCCGAGCGGGCGGCGGCCGGGAACTCGCGCAGGGTTCGCTCCACCTGGGCGCGTGCCTCGGCGGGCGCGTGCAGGTAGCTCACCGGGACCGGGGCCGCCGGTCCGTCCCCGTACGCGAGGACCTGCTCGTAGGCCGACCACAGCGACATACCGGCGACGTTGGTGGTGTGGACCTGCGCCGGGTACTCGACCAGCGGTGCGAGCCGGGTGCGGTAGGCCGTCTCGACGGCCGTCCAGGTGCCGTCGCTGGCGAGGTCGTACTGGTCGAGGGCGTCACGGAGCTGCTGGCGGATCGCGTTGAGGGACTGCTTGCGCCCGTGCAGATCCAGCGCGAACGCTCCGAGGCCGACCTGCTTGAGACGCCGCTTCACGACTTCGAGCGCGGCCTGCTTCTCGGCGACGAACAGCACCGACCGGCCGGCGGCGACCGCGCGGGCGATCATGTTGGTGATGGTCTGCGACTTGCCGGTGCCGGGCGGGCCTTCGAGGACGAAGGACTGGCCGCGCTCGGCCATCACGATCGCCTGCATCTGGGAACCGTCGGCGGGGATCGGCAGGTGCAGTTCGGCCTCGTCGACGGCGACGTCGGCATCGTGGTCGGGGCGGGCCGGGTCGTCGAAGGTGGCGCCGGAGGATTCCACCAGGTGCCGGACGACGGGATTCTCCATGAACCGGGGCCAGTGGTCGCCGAGGTCCCGCCACATCTGGAAGGTGGAGAACTGCAGCAGCCGCAGGCTGGCGGTCTCGTCGATGCGGTAGTTCAGCCGGTTGTCGACCAGCCCGGTGTTGATCGCGGCCAGGGTCTTCGCGATGTCGATGCCGTGCTCGTCGAGGACCGGCTGCTCCAGCTCGGGGATGCGCACGCCGTGCTTGACCCGTAGCCACTCGATCAGGCAGTAGTTCGGACTGGCCACCTCGGTGCCGTCGACGACCATCGCGTACGGGCGGCGGCCGGTGCCGCCCTCGATGCGTACCGGCAGGAGGAACAGCGGCGCGTACGCCTCTCCCCCGGTGGTCTTGGTGTGCACCAGGGTGCCGATGGTCAGGTAGAGGTAGTTGCTGCCGGTCTCCTGCTCCATCGTGCGTGCCTCGCGCTGCAGCGCTCGCATGACGGTTTTGTAGCGGGTCTCGGTGACGGCGCCGTAGACCCGCCGGTCGGTGCGCAGCTCCCGGGTGAGGATCTCGGCGTCGAGATCCTGCGCCCGGCGTGCGCCGGCCAGCTCGTGCACGTGGCTGATGTCGTCCTGCGGGATGACCTGCACCTGCCGGCCGTCGTGGATGAGGTCGTCGAGCAGGGCGAGGGCGCCGGCCGGCACGTGCAGGTCCAGCCCCCGGCCGCGCTTGGGCAGGTTGAGCAGCGGGTTGCGCAGGCTCAGGTCGAGCAGGGACTTCCGCCACTGCTGGATCCGGGCCGGCGAGCCGTCGGAGGGCTGCGCCACCTCGTCGCCCTCGTCGGCGAGCTGGCGCAGCTTGGCGGCGGCGACACCGGGCGGAAGGTCGAGGGACGCGCCGGCGTCGGGCGTGGTCTCGGCGTCGACCGGGGCGGGCGCGACCAGCTCGTCGGCCGACGGCAGCGGCCGGATCCCGGACCGGTGGGCGACGTGGACGTCGACGACACCCTGCAGGCGGTGGCCCTCGCCCCGGAAGTGGCCGAGTCCGACCCGTACCGCCTCCGTGAAGGTCGCCGACTGGGCGCCGGGCCCGATGCGGGTCAGCTCGACCGGCACCGCCCGGCCCGAGTCGACCATCGAGATCAGCAGGTTGGTCTCGGTCACCGCCGCCGAGCCGAGCCGCTCCTCCTCGAGGAGGAAGCCGCCGAAGGCGTGCCCCTCGCTGATGAAGATGAGCGGGTGCAGCCCCGCCGCCTCCAGGCACGCGGCGTAGGTGACGGAGAGGTCGAGGCAGTTGCCGAGCCGCCCGTCCAGCACCGCGGCCGTCGTCCGCACCTTCTGGCCGCTGTTCTCGAACGACGCCGGCAGCATCTGGTAGGTGATCTCGAGCTGGCGCAGCGCCTCGTACACGGCGCCGGCAATCAGCGCCGCCCGCTCCGAGCCGTCCTGGTAGCCCTGCAGCGAGCCGGAGCCGGTACGCGCGAGCAGGATCTGCGCTGCCGACCGCAGCACCGCCTCGACCGCCCGGGTGTTCGGCTGCACGAAGGCCGCCAGGCTGTCGTAGAGGGCCGGGCTGTTGAACCACTCGTTGTGCGCCAGCACTCTGGACGGGGCGACCAGCGTCAACGCCTTGTCATCTGCCTGGACGGTGAGGCGGTAGTCGACCGGAAACGCCTCGTCGGTGCGGTACAGCAGCGCCCGGTCGGGCGTGACGTCGCGGAAGTCGTCCCAGCCGGTGCTCGCGCCCGGCCGCAGCGGCGCGGTGAGCGTACGCGTCCACGGCTCGGTGAGGGCGCCGTCGGGGCCGAGCAGCTCCAGCGCCAGCGTCACGTCCGCCAGCGGCTCCGTGCCGCGGTTGACCAGCGTGAGGTGGCGGACCAGCGGCACGCGGTTGTGCACCAGGGCGGCGTTGATCGCCGGCTGCACGAGCAACGCGACGGCAAGCTGGTCGTCGTCGGCGGTGAACTGCGCGAAGACGCTGTCGGACATGGGCATTTCTCCAGGTGGCAAGGCCAGGACTCGTCAGCCTAGCGGTCGTCCGACCGGTGGAGGCTCCCCCGGCCCGTATGCCGATCTTGGGAGTCGTACCCCTCGGGCAGGATGTGCGCCATGACGACGCACCACCCGGACAGCCTGCGCCTGGTCTACGGCCACGCCACCAATCACGACTGCCTCGCCTTCGTCGACGCCGACACCGCCGCCGGGGAGGCCGCGGAGATCAGGGCGCTCGCCGCCGCCCGTACCTGGGGCGAGGCCCGGCAGGCTCAGATGACCCACCTGTCGAACCCGGCCGGCCCCGAGTGCTACGAAGAGGACGACTACCCTGACGACGAGCCCTTCGACATCACCGAGGTGGGTGCGGTCGTGGAGATGAGCTGGCCCAGGATGGTCACGGCGCGGGCGCTCGACGTGCTGCCGCAGGACCTGCAGGACCGGTACGGCAAAGTCGTGCTCACGGTTCACGACGGTGAGTACCTCGAGGTTCCGCTCGACGGCGAGGCGGAACTGGTCGCGGAGCTGCGCGAGCGTGGCTACGAGGTGACCCGCGACGACGAACTCATCAACCTGCTCGACGGCCTCGGCCTCGGCTCGGTGACTGCCTGAGGAGCGACGGAGACGCCGGCATCGCGTCCGAGGACCGCTCCGCTAGCCATGCCCGGCCGGCGTCTCCGTCGCTCGTGCTCGCCGGCGGCGCTTGTTCAGGCTCGGAAGGCCGCCGGACACGGTCCGCACACTGCCGTCCGGGTTGCTCCGGCCCGGCTTCTGCAGGGCCTCGGTGGCCCGCCGGCCGGCGAGGTCGGAGGCGCTCAGGTTGACGACGACCCGAAGGCATGCGTGGAGTAGCCCAGGGCCTGGCCTGTGGGGACTGCCAGGTGCAGCGCGAGCTCGATCCGCGCGCTCTCGCGGCGGCTCTCCGCGAGCGCGTGGTGGATGGCGGCCACGCTGTGACCCCGGACGGATCGGTCCGACCACCGGGCTCCCCTGGCGCGTTGCTGGCAAGTACTCTCCCGGGCGGAGAGGAACGCGATGATCAGTCGTCGAAAGTTGATCGCCACCGGTGTGGGTGTCACGGCCGGCCTGGTGACGGCAGGTTGCAGCCGTGGGTCCGGGTCCGACGCCGCGTGGTCGCAGCCCGGTCTGGCTGGGGCGAGTGCGCCCGCGGGCGAGGTGCGAGTGACCGTTACGCCGGCTGCCGATGCCACGAAGGTGTCGCCGCTCGAGCGGGTCGTCGTGGCGGTGGAGGGCGGCACGCTCAAGGACGTCTCGGTGGTCACGGGGGGCAAGACCGTCGCCGGCGAGGTGAGCGGTGACGATCAGGCGTGGCGTTCGACCGGCAAGCTGGCCTATGGCAAGACCTACACCGTCACCGTGTCGGTGGCCGACTCCGCCGGCACGCTGACCCACCACACAAGCAGCTTCAGCACGGTCAAGCCGTCCGGGGTCGCTTCCGTCACGTTCCAGGCCAGCGCGCTGACCGCCCTGCGGACCGGCGGCACGTACGGGGTGGGTCAGCCGGTCATGGTGAACTTCAGCCGGCCGGTCAAGAACCGCGCCGAGGCCGAGAAGGCGATGCAGGTGGAGACCACGCCGGCCGTCGAGGGACGGTGGCGCTGGATCGACGGGCATAACGCGCACTGGCGGCCGGCGAAGTACTGGACCCCGGGCACGAAGATCTCGGTGAAGATCAACCTCTTCGGCCAGAGTCTCGGCAACGGCGTCTACGGCGGCGTCAACGCCAGCACGAACTTCACCATCGGCCCGTCGCGGATCGCCATCGCCGACGCCAGCACCCACCGGATGAAGGTCTACCTCGACGGCAAGATGGTGCGGGACATCCCGATCAGCATGGGCAAGGGCGGCACCGCCGTGGGCGCGAACGGGGAGGTGATCAGCTACTGGACGGCCTCCGGCCCGCACGTGGTGATGACCCGGGAGCCCTCGCACCGGATGACCTCGGCCAGCTACGGGATCGTCGATCCCAAGGACCCCAACTACTACGACGAGATCATCAAGCTCTGCCTGCGGATCTCGTACTCCGGCGAGTTCGTCCACCTGGCTGACTGGAACATCGATGTGCAGGGCAGCGACAACACCTCGCACGGCTGCATCAATGTCGGACCGGCCGATGCCCAATGGTTCTACAACACTTTCCGGCTCGGTGACGTGGTCGATGTACGCAACACTCCTCGACCGATGGCGCTCACCGACGGGGTGGGCGACTGGACCGTACCGTGGGACAAGTGGTGACCACAGGCGCCGGCGAGCCGTCGGGGTCGATCAACCGTCGATCCGAGCGATGTTGCGGATCTTGTTGGACGCGTCCAGGGCAGCCACCTTGTACGCCTCAGCCAGCGTCGGATAGTTGAACACCGTGTCGACCAGGTAGTCGACCGTAGCGCCGCAGCCCATCACCGCCTGTCCGATATGGACGATCTCGGTGGCGCCGGTCCCGAACACGTGTACGCCGAGCAGCCGGCCGTCGTCCGGCGAGACGAGCAGCTTCAACATGCCGTACGAGTCCCCCACGATCTGGCCGCGGGCCAGCTCGCGGTAGCGCGCGATGCCCACCTCGAACGGCGTCGAGCTGTCGGTCAGCTCCTCCTCGGTCTTCCCGACGAAGCTGATCTCCGGAATCGTGTAGATGCCGATCGGCTGCAACTCGTGCATCTCGCGGACCGGCTCGCCGCAGGCGTGCTGCGCGGCCAGCCGGCCCTGTTCCATCGACGTGGACGCCAACGCGGGGAAGCCGATCACGTCACCGACCGCGTAGATGTTGTCCACCGCGGTGCGGTAGGTCGCATCGACCGCGATCCGGCCGCGCTCGTCCGCCTCCAGCCCGGCCGCTTCCAGCGCTAGGTCATCGGTCTGGCCCTGGCGGCCGGCCGAGTACATGACCGTGTCCGCGACGATCTTCTTGCCGCTCTTGAGGATGCACAGCGCTGCGGTCTGGTGCTTCTCCACCGCGGCGACCTCCTCGCCGAAGCGGAACGTCACGGACAGGTCGCGCAGGTGGTACTTGAGCGACTCGACGACCTCTTCGTCGCAGAATTCGAGCATCCGGTCGCGGCGTTCTACCACGGTCACCTTGGTGCCGAGCGCGGCGAACATGGACGCGTACTCCATGCCGATCACGCCGGCGCCGACCACGACCATGCTGCGGGGCACGGCCTGGAGGTTGATGACGCCGTCCGAGTCCACGATCGTCCGGTCGTCGAACTCGACGCTGTCCGGGCGGGCCGGGCGCGTGCCCGCGGCAATGATGATCTTGTCGAAGGTGACCTTGGATTCGCGCCCGGAGCCGCCGTCGACCCAGACCGCGTGCGCGTCCGCGAACCGTCCGGTGCCGGTGATCATCGCGACCCGGTTACGGGCCAGCTGATTGCGGATGACGTCCGTCTGCCGGCTGATCACATGCTGGGTCCGGGCGGCCAGGTCGCTGACCGTGATCTCCTCCTTGACCCGGTAGCTGCTGCCATACAGGTCCCGCTGGCTCAGGCCGGTCAGGTACAGCACGGCCTCGCGCAGCGTCTTGGAGGGAACGGTGCCGGTGTTGATGCACACCCCACCGATCATGTCGCGCCGGTCCACGATGCCGACCCGCTTGCCGAGCTTGGCCGCGGCGATCGCGGCCTTCTGACCGCTGGGTCCGGAGCCCAGCACCAACAGGTCGTAGTCATACACACCCGTTAGCGTCGCAAGATGTTGCGGCCCGCGCCAGGTGTAGTGCCCAGGGGACGAGACCTCCACGCGAGCCAGCACTCGTCGATGGCGCCAGACGGTCAACCGCGCAGCCGGCGGGAGCAGTCGCCGTCGTGGTCGGCGCGGAGCAGGCAGCGCCGGCCGCCGGGCAGCAGCAGGTCACAGAAGACCCGATGGCGTACGTTCTGGTCGTCCTCGGCCGACACGGTGGTCTCCCCCGGGTCGGCCTGCGGCAGCATTCCGGTCCAGCGGGCCACCACCCGGGCCAGGCGCTGCGCGGCGGGCAGGTCGGCGGCGGTAACCGGCAGGTGGATGACCCAGCGCTCGGTCACCGGCGCTCGCCGTCCGCCACGCGAGCCTGCTCGGACTGCCAGCGGCGCAGCGCGTCCTTGATCCTCGCGGTCTCCCGGCGGCTCTCCGCGAGCGCGGTGTAGACGGCAGCCATGTCGCCGGCGACCCGGTCGAGGAAGGCGTACACGTCGGTGGGCTCCAGGCCGCGGCGTCCGAGCCCGGCGGGCTTGAAGCGGCGCTCGCGCACCTGCCACGGCAGCAGTGAGGTGTACGCGGAGGAGCGGTAGGCGGTCGCCCCGCTCCCCTGCCCCGGTCGTTCGTCGCGGACGCTCAACAGCCTGCCCTCCTGGTCGTGGAAGGGGTGGGTCCGCCTGCCCGTCCCGCACTGGCCGACCCACCCCGCCCTGACACCGCAGCTTCATTCAGCGGTACGGCACCAGGGCTGCTCAACGGATTGCCGATCGAGGAGCGCGGCGGCCGGTCGGGGAGATCGCCCGGCCGCCGCGCCGGTAGTCATCCTGTGACAGTGCGAAGTGGACAGGCAACGTTTGACAGCGGATTTTCTGGGACAGACCTTGACTTATTTTCCTGAAACCCACAGATGTTCCAGGGGCGTGTCACGCGGTGTTGCGGAATGGAACCAGGTAGTGCCCGGATGGCAGAGGACATCGGTTCGATCGTGCCGCGCCGACAGCTTGGCCGGCTGCTGCGACAGTTCCGCACCGAGGCGGGCGTGACGCTCGACGCCGCCGCCGAGGCGCTCGAATACAGCCGGCAGAAGATCTGGCGGATCGAGTGCGGCCTGGGCACGGTCCGGGTGCTGGACGTCAAGGCATTGTGCGAGCTGTACGGGGTGTCGCCGGAGATGACCGAGGCGATGCGCGGGCTGGCCGCCGAGACGAAGTCCAAGGTCTGGTGGCACGCGTACGGGGACGCGGTGCCGAGCTGGTTCGAGCTGTACGTCCGCCTGGTGGGTGAAACCGGCCGCCGTGAACCGCGACCGGGTGCCCTTGTAGAGCCGGCGGGCCGGGTGGGAGTGGGGCGTTGACGACGAGCCGCTTCGCGCCGCTCCCGGTGGATCCACCAGTTGTCCGGAGAATGATGCCGGCCGTACTCTGAGCTGTGCCCCGTGTAACTGTTGTCGATGTCGGAGACGGCGCCTGCACGGTGCTTCGCTGTGAATGCACTGGTCATGACTGTACGTGCCCTACGGCGGTGGTCGACTGTGGGACCTGGCGGGGTCGTCCATCTCGTGCCACAGACCGTCTCGTCCGAGTTCTTGACGAGGATGGCCTGCGACGGTTGGACACCTTGGTCGTGACGCATTTTGATGCTGACCACTGGGAGGGGCTACGTCTGTTGGCGGAGAACCTCCGATTCCTGGCGAGACCGACGATGAAACTCTATTACCCTCGCTTGCCGGACCGGGCGCCGAAGGTCGCAGACGCCACTTTCGCGATGCTCGTCACGAGCCGCTTTTCGGGAACGCGTCCGTTGGAACTGGCCACCGCCCTTGAGAGTGTGGCGAAAGTGGTCCGGCATCCCCTGGCCCGCGGCAACGAGTTTGAGGCCGGCCAGCGGCGGTGGGAGGTTATGTGGCCTCCCGAGCAGCTTTCCCCCGGACTCTGGAGACGCCTTGAACGAGCGGTCCGGGAGGCAGAGGAACTAGCGCAGCGTCTCGACCGGGCCGGATTTCCGATGCTCAGAGCGAACCTTGAGGAGGCTTACGAACGGCCCTTTCCAGGGGGTGACGACACAACTAGCCATTACGAGACGGGCAGAAACGACGGCTGGGCGGATGACGCCGCAGCTTGGGATCTTGGCCAGCAGCAACGACAGTCGAGAGGAGTGCGGTCAGCTACAGGCTCCCGCCATCGCGAAAGGCCGGGAAAGCCGGCCAACGGAGTTCACGGTTTGGATGCAGTGTCCAGCGAGCTGATCCCCTCAGAATTTCGTGGAGCCTTCATCGAGACCTCGAAGCGACTGGCTGCCGCCAACAACGACATCTCGCTCGTGTTTCACGACCGGCACAGCTCCCTCGCGGTCTTTGGCGATGCGAGCCGACAGGTCTTGAGGAGTGCCCTTCGTGGCATGGATTCGCACTACAGGGTCGTTCTGGCACCTCACCACGGCACCTATCGGCTGCCATCGGCATTCCCGTCAGCCGACGTGTGCATCGCGCAGGCAGGCGATAGCCATGCTGAGCGGTGGCCGACACACCTCGCAGACCATAAACAGCGGAGGTCCTGTGTCAACACCGCACGGGTCGGCACGATAAGCGTCTGGTGAGTTGGTCTCGGCTGTGCAACCTACGGCGGGGTCATGTCGCGAGCGGCCCGGTCGACGTACGCGTACACCTCGTCCGGATCCAAGCCGCGGTGCCTGAGCCACGCCGGCGGGAAGCGGCGCTCGCGCACCTGCCAGGGCAGCAGACTGGTAGACGTCGTGGAGCGGTAGGTCGCACGCGGCCGCCCGCTGACGCGACCTGCGTCAGCCGACGCCGGGCGCAAACGCGAGGAACGGGCTGGGCGTTCCGCTCCATGACACGTGCAAGGCCTCCCGGGCGCGGGTGCTGGCGACGAAGAGTAGGCAGCGTTCCCTGAGCATGTCGCTCTCGTGCTGCAGCTGATCGACCTCGCTCGGCGTGACCTCCTTGGCGAAGGGAACCGCCTTGGCCGTGGCCCCCAGCACCGCGACGCAGCGGAACTCCAGCCCCTTCATCGCGTGCATCGTGGCGAGGCGCACCCCATCGACGTCCGCGCCGGGCTGGTCCCGCACGCGCACGGCAGGGATTCCTGCACCGGTCAGCTCGTCGTGCACGCTGCTGAGGATTGTGTTGAACCGCGCGCAGACCGCGATCTCGCTCGGCTGGACGCCCTGTTCCAACCACTCCCCCACCCGCTTGGCGAGCGCCGTGACCTCGGCCTGGGGAGTCGGATACCCCACCGCCTGCGGCCGCTTGCCGTGCAGCAGTGACCGGTAGCCGGTGAGGCTGTCCTCGCCCTCACCGCCGAGGTCCTCGACCCGCGACCCGACAAGCACGCCGGTGGACCAGGAGAGGATCTCCTCGGTGCTGCGGTAGTTGATGCGCAGCCGGCTGCTGCGGCCGGCAACGGAGATACCGAGGGCGCCCAGCGACACCCGGGAGTCGTAGATCCGTTGGTGCGGGTCGCCGGTGATGAACAGGTCGTCGGGGCCGGGCGTCACCGCGGCGCGCAACACCCGCCACTGCGCGGGGTGCAGGTCCTGCGCCTCGTCGACCACCACGTGGTCGAACCCGTGGGCGGCCAGGTCGGCAGTGTCGAGCAGTTGCGCCGCCCGCGCGCACACCTGCAGGTGCGTCATGGTGCCGGCCGCCGACAACTCGGCCAAGAACATCTCGACGGCGTCCCACACCTGGTCCCGTTGCCGGGCGCCCAGTGCCGACCCTCTCCCCCGCCGGCTGGCCGCGCGGTACTCCTCCCGGCTCCGCACGCCCTGCGCAAGGACGATGTGCCGGAACTCCTGGGCGAGGAACTGCTCGGTCCAGGGCAGGTTCAGTCGTCGGCACACCCGCCGCCAGACCTGCCGCTCGTCCGCATCCCCGATCGGGGACGGCGCCCGGCCGGCGAGGGTTCGCACGGTGCGGTTGGCGAAGGCGTTCACCGTGGTCACCTCGACCCGCGCCAACTGCTCCTCGTCGCCGAGGAGCAGCGCCAGGTTCTCCCGCAGGGTCGCGGCCAGGGCATTCGTGTACGTGGTGAGCAGCACCCGGCTGTCAGAGGACCGCGAGAGCAGGTGCTTGACCCGGTGCAGGTCGACCACCGTCTTGCCCGTGCCGGGTCCGCCGGTCACCTGCGCCGGCCCCTTGTACGACACCCGGTACGCGACCCGCCGCTGTGACGGGTGGAGGAACACCCGCCAGGCGGCGAACGGCTTGTCGAGGATCTCGGCCAGCTCGTCCGGCCGAGTCACCAACGTGATGCGGTTCGTGGTGTTGGCGATCGCCGTCGCCAGGCTCTCGCTCGGCTCCGGCGTAGCATCGGCCGGCCGGCGTTCGGCCACGAGGTCGCGGTAGACCTCATCGGGCGAGAAGCCCTCGGCGAGGTACTGCAGGACCTCGAACTGGTCCTCCGGCAGCAGCGTGCCGAAGGCTTCGAGCTGCGGCTTGTCGATGATCGTCCGCACCGCCCGAAGCACCTGGTCGTCAATTCCGAGGTCCCGCAGCACGGTGTCCGAGTGGCGGGCGAAGAGCAGCGTCGGCGCGTCCGCCGCCGCTTTCTCCAGCGCCGGCGTGAGCTGCTCGATGGCGACGACGTTGCGGACCTCCAGGGCCCGGGTCGCTGTGTTCACCGTGTAGAGGCGCTTCGCCGCCCAGGTGTACGCGCTGTCGTGCGGCACCACGCTCAGCAGGAGGAAGGTGTCGCTGCCGTCGTCCGGGGCCAGCACGACCCCGCGCCAGAAGTCGTTGATCCGGATGGTCCGCATCCGGGGATCCCGGGCGTTGTTGACCGACTCCAGGTGCAGACCCTTGTCGGCGTGCAGGTCGGCGATGGTGAGCTGCTGGAACTTCGCCATCGCCTTGCGTACGCCGGCCTTGACCGGCTTCTCCAGGACGTCGTAGCTCTCCCAGAAGCTGTTGGCGAAGGCGAGCTGAGGCACGGGTGGACCTCCGGGGTGGTGGCTCGGTACGGCGGCGGACGTGACAGTACCGGCCGCGGCAGGGTGGCTGTCGTGCAGCGCCCGGTAGGAAGAGGCCGAACGCCGCACGACGCAGGTGTCGGGAGCCTAGACCGTGACCAGATCGTCCGAGGTGGGCAGCTGCGCCTGGTCGTAGAACCAGCGGAGATGGTCGAGCAGCGCCTCGCGGGCGTCGGCATCGGCGAGGACCGTCAGGGGAAAGCCGGGGCGGAGGGCGATCCTGGCCGCGGCGATGTCCACGCCCGGCAGCTGGTTCAACCGTTGGCGAAGCTCCTCCCGCAGGGTGACGTCGTCGAACGGCGGCCGGACGCTCAGGTGCTGGAACACGACCTCGAACTTCCCGCTCGGATAGATCGCCGCCGGCCAGATGTTGCCGAGTTCGTGCTCCTTGCCGCGAGCCATCAGGAAGCAGGAGGTCTCGCCGCCGGTGCCGTAGGACAGGGTGCCGCCCATCGTGGTCCACGCGTCGAGCACGACGTGGGTGGCGGTGGCGACGGCCGGACCCTGGAGGACGGTCACCTGCTCGATGAACCGCTCACCGTAGCTGCGGTCGTCGTCGGAACGCGGGCGGGGCAGCCGCTCGGGCAGGTCCTCCGGCGTGACACCAGCCAGTTGCGCCAACTCGTCGGTGCCGATGCGCTGCGCCTGGTCGGCCCGGCCGTACTCGTCGAACTCCACACCCTCCGCGCGCAGCAGGTCCCGAGGGTCGTCGGTGCGCTCCGGGTCGAGCCACCGGAAGCTGGGCGAGACGGTGCCTTCGACCTGCAACACCCGGTGCGCGTTCGGAGCCGGGTGGTTGGCGAGCCGGGCGCCGACCGGCACCGCGTGGCTGCCGATGAGGGCGGCCAGGTCACCGTACGTGGTCCAGGAGCCGGCGGGCAGCTCGGCGAGGGCCTTGTTCATGACGTCCCACGCCACCTCCGACTGGTCAGCCGCCTGCTCGGTCGGCCCCGGCCAGATGGAGACAATGCGATCAGCGAGGGCGTCGGCGCGGGCGTGGATTTCGCGGCGGCCCCACCGGTCCTGCGCGGCGATCTCCTGGTTGAGCACGATCCCGCTCTTTCCGAGCTGGACGCGCTTTACCGGGAAGGAGCTGTTGCTCAGCTCGGAGTTGTAGCCGGTGAGGGTCAGGTTCCCCAGCGTGTGGACCAAGGCCTCGTGCGCCTCGCGGAAGTTCTCCTCCGGCCCGAGGTCGGTGCTCAGCATCTGCCGCCACTCCGTGGTGGGGGTCTGCGGCAGCACGTGCTCGATGGTCAGCGAGTCCAGCGCCACCGGCTCCTTGCTGCCGTACGACTCCTCCAGCCACCGGAGCACAAGGTTGCGCTGGTTGGGGCGGCCGTTGAGGTAGTACGGGATGGACCGCACCGCGGCACGCACGCTGGAGTCGGTGGCGTAGTACTTGCGGCCGACCGACAGGTACGCCCGCACCGCCTCGTCCACCGGCAGGTCCTTGCTCATCTCGGTGACGACGGAGAGCAGGATCCGGTTGACGTTGGCGGTGGCCCGGCCGATCAGCAGACGCCGGACGAAGAAGCTCTCCACGTACAGCATCGCCGAGGCGACCTGCTCGGACGTCGCGGTCCCCCGCTCCCGACGGTCGAGCAGGTGCAGCAGAAGCGGGTAGACGGTGGTCGTACCCCAGGCGCTCAGCCGCTCCAGTCGCCGCCGTACGCCCGGGTCCTTCTCCTCGCCCGGGTGGAGGATGACCCGGAGGAGAGCGCCGAGGCGACTGAACCGCTGCACCTCCGCCTCGATCTCCTCCTCGGACCGCAGCCGGTTGAGCCGGGCCTGCTGCGCCGAGTAGACGTCTGTCTGCTTGATCCGCGGGTCGCGGTGGACCAGGTCGAGCCAGAAGAGCAGCTCCAGGTCCGCCGACGCCAGCCGCTTCTGCAGCGGCAGCCACAGGGAGCGGTAGACGGTCTCGCCCCGGGTGGGCAGCCGCATGAACAGGTAGTTGCGCAGCAGGTCGGCCTGGGTGAGCTTCAGGCCGGTGTTGTTGAGCGACTCGAAGATCCGGTGGACGTTGTCCCCGGGCTGGGCGGTGACCGACACCAGCGCCAGCCCGGAGATGACGGCGCTCTCGATGCGTTCGATGTCGAGCGGGTCGTCCGGGTCGTCGGCGGCGGCCAACTGCGCGACGAAGAACCGGTACGCCGCACCGACGGGGTCCGCGCCGCCGGCCTGCGGGGTGGAATCCAGGCAGGCCAGGTAGGCGGCCCGATCAGCCTGGGTGGGGACGAGCTTCAACCGCTGCCGCTCGGACTTCCACATGTTGACCAGGTACTGCTGGTTGAGCCGGTCGTGGTGCATGGGGCCCTCATGCTGCGCGCGGTGGTCGCGGATGGCGCAGAGCAGGATGGTCAGGGTGGTGAGCCGCTGCTGCCCGTCTACCACCAGATACTCGGCCACGCCCGTGGGGCCGTTCGCGGGGCTGGGCGCGAGCACGAGGGAGCCGATGAAGTGCGTGGCGCTCGGGTCAGTGACCTGGTCCTCCGCCAACTTCAGGATGTCGTTCCAGAGCCGCTCGAGCTGGAGCTTGGTCCACGAGTACGTGCGCTGGTAGAGCGGCACCTGATACTGCTTCGCGCCCTCCAGCAACTCCTGCAGCGTCGTCTCGCGTGCCGCGACCATGCTCGGCTCCCCGTCTATTTCGGACCTGCCTTGAGCTGGCAAGACAACCAGATCAACGGGCGGCCGAGCAACCCACGTAGGGCCGGAAATGCCCTCAAACTGCCCGATCGCTTCGTCGGCTTTCCGACACATCGCGGCTGCTCCAAAGCGGTGCAAGCCCGGGGCGATCCGCCGGGCTCACACCGCTTCGCGGACTCAGCGCGACGACCTGGCCGCCCGGACGAAGCTGGCCCAGGAGTCGGGGGTGAAGGTGAGGACCGGGCCGGTCCGGTCCTTGCTGTCGCGTACGGCGACGACGTCGGGCAGGTTGTCGGCGACCTCGACGCAGTTGCCGCCGTTGTCGCCGCTGCGGGTGCTGGTGCGCCACCGGGCGCCGGCCAGGTCAGCCATGGTGGGCCTCCTCGGAGATCTTGGTGATCAGGTGTCGGGACGGCCCCTCATCCAGGGCCAGTGAGTCGAGGCTCGCCCAGATCCTCTCGTAGGCGGCCAGTTCCTCCTTCCGGTCGAGGTAGAGCGCGCCTGTCACCGACTCGCTGTAGACGACCGACGGCTCGGGCTCGACGCGGTTGCCGGGCGGGAAGTCGAGCAGCACGAAGGCTCCCGCGACCGCACCGAAGTGCAGGCCGGCGGCCAGCGGCACGACCCGGATCGAGACGTGGGGCAGCCAGCTCATCTCCACCAGGTGCCGGAGCTGTTCGGCCATCGTCGCCGGACCGCCGACGACGCGCAGCAGCGCCGCCTCGGAGAGCATGACGTCGAACCGGGGCGGCGGAGGCAACCTCCGCCGGAGGAGGGCCTGCCGTTGCAGCCGCACCTCGACGAGGCGCTCCCGCTCGTCGTCGGTCATGCCCGACCGGTGCTGACACACCGCGGACGCGTAGCCCCGGGTCTGCAGCAGCCCGGGAACCAGCGTGTCATCGTGTTCCCGGAGCCGGCCGGCCGCGGCCTCCAGGCCGACGTACAGCTCGAACCAGTCAGGGACAGTGTCGCCGTAGGCGTGCCACCAGCCCCTCGCCCGCGTCTCGCCGGCCAGGCCGGTCAGCGCGCCGGTCAGCTCGGGGGTCGCACCGTACAGCTCGCACATCGCCCGCACGTCGAGCCTGCGCACCGTGCTCAGGCCCGCCTCGATGCGCCACACCTTTTGCCGGCTGCACTCCAGCGCCTGGGCCGCACCGTCCAATGTCATCTGCGCCTCGGTCCGCAGCTCCCGCAACGCCCGCCCGAGCTGCCGTCGAGGCACCGTCGACCCCACGTCCTCAGCCATCCGATCCCCGCGCCTCAGCCTCACTCGCCTTCGTCGCTGCGCGATGACCTCGCCCGGGCGTCCGCACGCCCCCATCAGCTACCGCCCGTTCCCCTCGCCGGGCGGCCTCGGCCGGTACTGCTCGGCCCGCCCGGGCCGCCCGCCGCCGCTCAGGCACCTCGTAGACGACCGCGCCGTCGCACCGCGAGGTCACCCGACCATCGGGTACGACGTCCTCGACGGTCAGCCGCCGGAAACGCCCCGGAACGTTCCCATCCGGCAGCGCCTGCCCGGTCAGGTCGATCACGAGCCTCCGCAGCCGCAAGAACCATTTCCACCGTCTGCCCACGTCTCCTCCCGCTCATGCTGCTTCTCGTTCCGACCTTCGGCAGTGAACAGCTGGGCAGTCTACACGCTTAGGGTGCGTATGAAGAGAGCATCTGCACAGGGAGCATGTGTTCAGCTCGTCTGCTCATACCGTGACCGCGTGGGGAAACTTCGGCTGGTGGCGAGCCAGGAAGTACAGGAGATGCTCGGCGTCTCGCGTACGCGCGCCTACCAGATCACCAACTCGAAGTCCTTCCCAGACCCCGTGGTTGTCCTATCCGTCGGCCGGATCTGGCGGGCAGAGGACGTGGAGCGGTGGATCAGGGACCATCGACCGGACCTTCAGGACGCGGAAGAGTAGCTCGGCCGGCCACCGCGCCCTCGCGCCGTGGGACCGGCCATTCGGTAGGTTCGACGTCGCCCGTCGAGGAGTTTGCCCTTCCTCCCTTTGGCAGACCTGGCCTCCCCACCTTCCCTGCTCCCATGCCGCACGCCAGACCGCTCTGGCACGAGATGAGGAATGATCTCCGCGCGAAGACCCGCGGCATCTACCCACCAGAGAGCGAACTCCCCTCCGCCTGTTGGCCGAGGAGCACGAGACAAGCCACGTGACTGCGCGACGTGCGCTGGACTGGAATGATCGAGCTCGGCGAGCTTGTCGGCCGCATGGGCATTGACTTCTTCGTGGCCGACACGTCGGAACAGAATCCGTAGGCGTGCAGGCCCGCCCCCAGGGGTACCGCTCCTGAGGGCGGGGTGCGGAGGAATCATCCCGCCGTCGTTGTCGCCGGAGTCGCAGAGTGTCGAGGACCCTGCCCCGGCGGTGGGTTGAGCGTGGAGACGTAGTTCTCGCCGTCTGTGAGCGGGGCGGTCAAGCTGACGCCTGCGGGGGCCATGCGGTCGTAGGCGGCTAGGACGAGATCCTTTGTGCGGTACGTGCCGTACCTGGCGATCTCGTTGTTCTTGAGGCCACCGTTCTCGGTCTGGAAGGTCTCCAGGATGTAGTCCGCGTCGGAACGGGAGATCCCGTAGAGGTGGAAGAAGTAACCATCCAGCTCGGCGCGGATCTGAACGCGTCGTTCCTCGTCCCATTGGAAGGGGGCGCCAGAGTCGCCGAGGTCGGACGCGAGTCCGCTCATGTCGTAGGCGGTGTAAACGAGTTCGAGGACACGGGGGGTGAGAAACGG
>NZ_QGGF01000612.1 GCF_003857015.1 Micromonospora globispora
CCGGCCGACCGGTACCGCCGGGCCGGATCGCGGGCCGCGCCCCCGGTGCGGCGACCCGGCCGGCCTGGCCGCGCGGGGACTGGGTGACCGGAGCCGAGGGCCGGGCGGGCCCCGGGCCGGTCAGCACGAACGGGAAGGGGACGTGCACGAACGGGTTGCCGTGCCGGATCAGCGCGTCGATCTGACGCTCGTTGAGGCCGTGGGCCTCCAGCACCCGCCGCCCCCAGCGGTGCAGCCGGCAGGGGTACGTCGCGCCGTCGTTGCGGCACTTCGGTCCGGCGGGCCACTCCTCGGCGGCGTGCACCACCACCGCCCGGACCGCGAGCCGGACATCCTCGGGGGTCAGCGGCGCCGGAACCGGCACCTCACCCAGGACCTGATCGATGGGATCCGTCGACTGCTCACCAACTCGCACGGCAGGCCTCCCGCAGCTCGGCAGCGGTGCGGCTGACCCGCCGCACCACATCCTCGTCGATTGGTACGGAGCCGGACCGGCAGGAGTTCAATCCCCCCATGCGGTCAGCAGGTCCTCCGGAGCGAGCACCCTGATGCCCTCAACCGCCCGCCCGCTGCGCGAGACAGCGATCAGCTCCGTCTTTTCGTCCGCACCGGGCAAGCGGGAGCGGTGCAGCAGCAGCCGGCTCAGGTCGTGTGCGTCGAAGGGACTGTTCTCCAGCCACTTGACCGAGCCGGCAAAGGTGATGCGCCTCGCCACGGGTGCCCGATCGGCACCGACGAGGTCGATCTCCGGATCGTTCGTCCGGGTCCAGTACCCACCGACAACCGCCGTGTTCTCCGGCAGTTGACCGGCCGGCAACCGGCGCAACGACTCACGCACCACCGGTTCGACGGCTCTCCCCCGCCAGGATGTCCAGGACGAGGTGATGCGGGCGAGGGTCAGATCGCCCCGGCCGCGCTCGATCTCCGGCAGCCAAGGGCCGAGGAACGACAGCCAGAACCGCAGGTACGGATCGGAGACGAGGTACCTGGTCTCCCGGGACGGCTGGGTGGAGAGGGGGAGGGTCACGTCGACGATCCGCTTGTCGCTCAACAGGCGCAGAGCCCGGGTGAGCGAGGCCTGCGGGATGCCTCCGGCGGCGCGGCCGATCGACGAGAAGGTGCGCTCCCCGGAACCGATCGCCCGCAGCACCAGACCCGCCTGGGACTGCGCGGGGAACTCGGCGGCCAGCGCCCTCTCTCCGCTGACGAGCAGTGCCGAGGTGGGATCGGTGACGGCATCGGCGAGATAGTCGGTCAGCGACGAGCCCGCCGGCCACTCGTCGAGGATGAGGGGCAGCCCACCGGAAACGAGATAGGCGTCGAACGCCTCGGCCGCGGGCAGGTCGAGCATCTCGGCGACGTCGGCGGGACTCAACGGTGGCACGACCATCTCCGTGGCCCGCTGGTGGAACGGGCGGCCGTAGTCGTTCAGCGCCTCCATCATCGCGAGGTCTGAACCGATGCAAACCAGGAGGACGGGACGACGCGAGAGTTCCCGGTCGAACACCTTCTGCAGCGTCCCCTCGAAGCCCGGGTCGGTGGCGATCAGGTAAGGCATCTCGTCCAGCACGACCACGCTCGGCCGGTCGGCCGGCAGCGCGGCGGCGAGAAGGGTGAGAGCGGCGTCCCAGGTCCGGGGCGCCTGCGCGGCGAACAGGTCGGCGCCGGGCAGCGTCGAGCTTGCCGCCGCCGAGACAAAGAGGTTCAAGTCGGCGGCGATGGTGGGCTGAGCCGAGGCGGTGAAGAACAGGTGGGGCACCTCGGCCCGCTCGACGAACTCCTCCACCAGCCGGGACTTGCCGACCCGGCGACGCCCCCGCATCAAGAGCGCCCGTCCCGGTCGGCCGGCGCGCCCGCCGCCCGTGACCCGGCGCAGCATGCCGTCCAGCAGCGCCAGTTCTCTGGTACGCCCGACGAAACCGTCCATGCACTCACTCCAGATACAACCAAATTTGATACCACCAAGATTGAGTGTATGCGTTCATCGATTCGGGCCCCGGGACCTTGGACCCTGACGGGCGGGCGAGTCGCCCGGATAGCGTCGATCGCGGCTGCGGCGGAGCTCGGCTACGTGGCGGAGAACCTGCGCGCCGGCTCACCCGTACGGTGCAGTGACACGAGCTGACCTCCCGGCTGGCCGCCGGGGCGCACCTGATCGACGTCCGGAGCCCGGCCGAGCACGCCGCCGGCCACATTCCCGGCGCGGTCAACGTCCCCCTCGACGTACTGCGCGACCGGCTCGACGAGCTGCCCGCCGGTGAGCTGATCGTCTACTGCCAGGTGGGGCAGCGCGGGCACACCGCGGCGATGCTGCTGCGCCGGACCGGCCGGGAGGCGTCCAACCTGGACGGGGGGTACCGCACCTGGGCAGCAGCCGGGGGCGCCGGCTGACCGGCCGTTCCGCTGCCGGCCGCCGTCCGGGCCGGTAGCGTTTCCGGCGGGACAGCGAAGCCGGGAGCGTGTGATGACCGAGCAGCAGCCGTACCGGGTGCTGGCCCGGCACCCCCGCTTCGAGCTGCGCCGCTACCCGGCCCACCTGGTGGCCGAGGTACGCGTCGAGGGTCCCTTCGAGAAGGCCGGCAACGAGGCGTTCCGGCCGCTGGCCCGGTACATCGGCGGGGCGAACCGGTCCCGAAGGGAGATCCCGATGACGGCGCCGGTGGTCCAGGAGGAGGGCGACCAGCCCGGTTGCTGGTTGGTGCGGTTCGTGATGCCGGCGAGCTTCACCGCGGCGACGCTGCCTGAGCCGGAGGATCCCCGCATCACCACCCGGGAGATTCCCGCGCAGCTCGCCGCCGCAGTGCGCTTCTCCGGCCGGTGGAGCGCCCGCGCGCTCGAGGAACGGGCCACCGCGCTGGGTCGGGCGGTCACCGCCGCCGGGCTCCAGCCGACCGACGCGGTCCGGTACGCCCGCTTCGACCCACCGTGGAAGCCCTGGTTTCTGCGCCGTAACGAGGTCGTCCTCCCGGTCGTCGAATAGGTCGGCGCCGGCGGTCGCCGGGTCACCCCTAGAATCCCGGTGTCCCGCCCCGGCTCAGATGGGAAGTCCCGTGCGTCGCTGGCCCGCCGCCCTGGCCCTGGTCCTGCTGCTCGCCGGCTGCGGGGGCCAGCAGGTCAAACCGGCCACCCAGCTGCCGGCCTGGCAGGCCCCCTCGGCGAGCGCCGCGGCTCCGCTGACCATGAAGGAGGCCAAGGGCCGGTACCTGGCGATCGTGGCGCCGTACAACACGGCGCTGGAGGAGCTGGAGGACGCCCTGAAGGCCGGCAAGCCGTGGCGGACGGTGCGCAGCCTGGCCCGCACGGTCGCCACCACCAACGCCGCCCACGCCGAGCAGCTGCGCACCACCGCCTGGCCGGCGAACGTGCAGACCCCGGTCGCCGCGCTGCTCAAGGAGAACGACCTGGCCCTGCCGCACTGGCAGCGGGCCGGCGCCGCGACGAGCGCCGAGGCGTTGATGCGGGAGATCCGGGCGGCCGCCGCGCACGACGGCGGCACGCAGGCGAACAAGGTACGCGCCACCCTCGGGCTGCCCGTCTACAAGGAGTCCTGACCCGCTTTCCCGACCGGCTGCCCCGGCTCCGAATGCCGGCAGTCGGCGGAATAGCCGAGGCCGATCTGCCGGGCCAGGAACACCCCGATCACGAGCCCGGCCACCAGCCCGACCATGGAGACCAACACGTCGGAGTCGGCGTCGCTGATGGAGATGTTGCCGCTCAGCGCCGTCATCACCGGTCCGATCGGAACCAAGTTGGTCACCGTGACCAGGATGATCACCAGTACCGGCAGACCGACGGCGATTGAGACGCCAGCCAGAACGTGCCGACCCCAATGCGGTCGCCCGTCCGGGTGGTCCCAGGCGAGCAGGGTGATCCCGGTCAGCAGCAGGACAGCGGTCGCCCACATGGGCAGGACCCGCGGGTCAGGCGGAAGCAGGCGGGTCGCGGTGAGCCCGGCGAGCCCGGCCATGGCCAGCCCGGCGGTCAGCCACCGGCGGGCACCGGTGACCGACCCGGCGGCGGCCAGCGCGCAGGAGAGCGTCAGCGCCAGCATCAGCACCCCGGTGGTGAGGCCGGCCCACGTGAGCTGCGGCTCCCGGTCGGTGGGCGACTCGACGCCGGCGCCGAAGACCGCCAGGACGGCCGCGACGCAGGCGCAGACCAGCAACGTACGCCGGGCGGCGACCTCGTCCACGTCGTCGCCGGGCCGGCGGCGGAGCAGCAGCACCGCCCCGGCCAGCACGGCGCACCCGGCGATGGCGAGCGGCGCCACGTAGGCCCAGCCCTCCAGGTCGGACCGGTCGACAGCGACGTCGGCCAACAGCCAGCCGACACCGAGCAGGGCCGCGATCCGGGTCGGCACCCGCCGGCCGCCGGCCGCGAGGACCAGCCCGAGCACAATCGCGATCAGGGCGGTGAACCGCAGGTCCCGCGCCCAGTAGGTGTTGTTCCCGGGCAGCACCTCGGACCAGGGCCCGGCCGGCTCGGTCAGCGGTTGCAGCACCGCCATGCCGACCGCCCACCACAGGACCGACGCGGCGGCGAGGAGCAGCCCGACGCCGTACCGCGGATTCACGCGCATGGGCTGGACGCTATCCGCTGGCTGCCGCACCAGCGACCCCGGCGCTGGGCGGTCTGTCCCAAACGCCGATCGCCCGTTACCGTTCCCGGTCGGGGAGGTGCCGGTGTACGTCGTGTCGGTGATCAACTACAAGGGCGGGGTGGGCAAGACCACGGTGACCGCCAACCTCGGCGCGGAACTGGCGAACCGGGGCATGAAGGTGCTGCTGATCGACCTCGATCCGCAGACCAGCCTCACATTCAGCTTCTACGACCCGGACGACTGGCGGGAGCGGTTGCGCGACGCGAGGACCGTGAAGCGCTGGTACGACAGCCTGCGCGGGGACGACGGGCCGGTCACCCTCGGCGATCTGGTGGTCTCCCCCGGGCCGGCCAACGCGCACATCACCGGCACCGGCCGGCTCGACCTGATCGCCTCCCACCTGGGGCTGATCGACATCGACCTGGCCCTGGCCCGCGGCGTGGCCAACGGCGAGGAATACGACGCCGAGCTGTTCCGGGTACGCGGCGCGTTGGCGCGGGCGCTGCACGAGCACGTGCTGGATCCGTACGACATGGTGCTGATCGACTGCCCGCCGAACTTCAACGTGGTCACCCAGTCGGCGATCATCGCGAGCGATCACCTGGTCATCCCGGCCCGGGCCGACTACCTGTCCACCCTCGGCATCGACTACCTCTACGGCAACGTGCAGGAGCTGGTCGAGCGGTACAACGCCGACGCCCGCCGGTTCGCCACCGTCCGGCGGCACCACAAGGTGGCGCCGGGCATCGCCGGTGTGGTGTTCACGATGATCCAGCTCATGGCGCAGCGGCCGATCGCCGCCCATCAGGGCTTCATGGACCAGACCCGGGCGCTGGGCCTGCCGGTCTTCCCCACCGCGCTGCGGGAGAACGTCAGTCTCTACGCCAGCAACACCCCGCGCGGGGTCCCGGTGGTGCTCCGCAACCGGCTGACCGTCCCCGCGGTCCGCGACGAGCTGCGCCAGCTCACCACCGAGTTCCTCGAGAACCTCCAGCCGGAAAGGGCGGCGGCATGACGAACGCGAAGCTCTCCATCGCCGTGCTGGCCCGGGTCGCCGAGTTCCTCCAGGAGCTGCCGGAGGCCGACGTCGCCGATCTCGCCGCGGGCCGGGCCCGGCTGGCGGTGGTGCCGTTCGGCGCCTCGGCCCCACGGGTGCCGGCCGCGCGACGTCCCTCCCGGACCGTCGGCGCCCACCGGCCGGCCGCGCCGGCCCTCGATCCGGACGGCGCCCGCGCGACGCTCACCGCCATGGGCAGCCGCGACGAGGGTACGGTCTACCTGTCCCCGTGGAACGCCAAGGACCTCAGGGTGCTGGCGGCGCACCTGGAGATGCGCGGGGTGACCGGCCTGAAGAAGGCGGACCTGATCGACCGGATCGTCGACCGGACCATCGGATACCGGGTCAACTCCTCGGCCATCCGCCAGCTCTGACGGAAGGCGCCGGAAGCGGTACGGGCACTAGGCTGAGGGCCCTCATCGAGAGCGAGGAGGCGGCATGAGCCGGTACGTCGCCCTGCTGCGCGGCATCAACGTCGGCACCGCCACCCGGATCGCGATGGCCGACCTGCGCCGCCTCGTGACCGACCTGGGCCACGAGGACGTGAAGACCTACCTGCAGAGCGGCAACGTCGTCTTCACCAGTACGGCGACGGACACCGCGAAGCTGGCGCGGGGCATCGAGCGGGCGATCGCCGACGAGCTGGGGATGACCGTCCCGGTGCTGGTCCGCAGCGGCGCCGAGCTGGCCGAGGTGATGGCGGCCAGCCCGTACGCGAAGAAGCAGGACGACCCGGCCCGGCTGCTGGTGGCGTTCCTGTCGGCCGAGCCCACCAAGGCCCGGGTCGCCGAGCTAACCGTGCCGGGCGGCGAGAACGTCGAGTACACGGTGGCCGGTCGGGAGGTCCACCTGCACTTCCCCGACGGCGGGTACGGCCGGAGCAAGTTCACCAACGCGTACCTGGAGAAGAAGCTCGACGTGGTGGCGACCACCCGGAACTGGAAGTCCGTGCAGGCGCTGCGGGAGATGGCCGACGCCTAAGCACCGCACCTGAGCCCCGGCGGGCTGACTTGGCGCAGATTAGCCGGGCAGTCGGTGAGGAGCGCGTTGCAGCGGGTACCACGAACAGGTTGCACGGCCCGGCGCAACGTGTGGAAGCGTTTCCGGGCGCCCCCGACCGATGGGAGACAAGGCTTCGATGGCCGCGAACACCATTCCCCAGATCCCGCTCAACGACGGCAACACCATCCCGCAGCTCGGCTTCGGGGTCTTCCAGATCGAGCCGAAGGACACCGCCGAGGCGGTCGGTCGGGCCCTCGAGGTCGGTTACCGGCACATCGACACCGCCGAGATGTACGGCAACGAGGCCGAGGTGGGCCAGGCGGTCCGCACCTCCGGGCTGGACCGCGGCGACGTCTACGTCACCAGCAAGCTGAACAACGGCTTCCACCGTCCCGACGACGCCCGCAAGGCGTTCGAGTCGACGCTGGCGGCGTTGAAGTTCGACTACATCGACCTGTTCCTGATCCACTGGCCGCTGCCGACCCTCTACGACGGTGACTTCGTCTCCACCTGGAAGGTGCTGGAGGAGTTCCAGCGCGACGGCCGGGCCCGCTCGATCGGCGTCTCCAACTTCCAGGTCCCGCACCTGGAGCGGCTCGCCGCCGAGGCGGACGTGGTGCCGGCGGTGAACCAGATCGAGGTGCACCCGTACTTCGGCAACGAGGAGGTGCGCGCGTACGGCAAGGCGCACAACATCCTCACCGAGGCGTGGTCGCCGATCGCGCAGGGCAAGGTGCTCGACGACCCGACCCTGGTCGACATCGCCGAGCAGGTCGGCCGGACGGTGGCGCAGGTGGTGCTGCGCTGGCACGTGCAGCGCGGCGACGTCGTCTTCCCGAAGTCGACCACGCCGAAGCGGATCGAGGAGAACTTCCAGATCTTCGACTTCGAGCTGGACGACGCGACGATGGAGCGGATCACCGCGCTGGACAAGGGCGAGGCCGGCCGTCAGGGCCCGAACCCGGACACGTTCGACTACGTCCCGAGCTGAGTCGACGGAAGAAGGGGCTCCCTCGGGGGCCCCTTCTTCGTGCTTGGTCAGGAGCCGACGCGCTCGGCGAGGCGGCGGAAGGCCGCCTGGGTCGGCGAGCCCGGTTCGGGCACGTAGACGATCAGTCGCTGGTCGGTCTCCGGCACGTGCAGCACCCGGCACTCGAACTCCAGCGGCCCGAGCTCCGGGTGGGCGACCCGCTTGACGGTCGGGCGGCGCTCGCTGACCTCGTGCTCGGCCCAGAGCGCGGCGAACGGGGGCGACACCCCGAGCAGCTCGGTGACCAGCGCGGCGATCGCCGGATCGCCGGGCCAGCGGCCGTACGCGGCCCGCAGGTCCGCGATCGTGGTGCGGGCGAACCGCAGCAGCTCCGGGTCGTCCTCCGGGAAGGGCCGGCGGAACATCCAGCGGATCATGTTCCGCTCGTCGACCGGCACCGCCGACAGGTCGCCCACGAAGAAGGTGGCCAGCCGGTTCCACGCCAGCACGTCGTAGCGGGCGTCGACCAGGTACGCCGGGGTCTCGGTCATCGCGTCCAGCAGATGCCGCAGCCCCGGGGTCACCTCGCGGCTCGGCCCGGCCGACGGCGGCGGGGCCTCCCCGGCGAGCCGGAACAGGTACTCCCGCTCGTCCCGGGTGAGCAGCAGCGCCCGGGCCAGCGCGGCGAGCACCTGCCGGGACGGGTGCGGCCCCCGGCCCTGTTCGAGGCGGATGTAGTAGTCGATCGACATGCCGGCGAGCTGGGCGACCTCCTGCCGGCGCAGGCCGGGCGTGCGGCGGCGTACCCCGTCGGGAAGGCCGACCTCGGCGGGGCGCAGCCGGGCGCGGCGGCTGCGCAGGAACGCCGCCAGTTCGTCGCGCCGCAACCCGCTGCTCGTCATGCCCTCCAGCTTGCCCCACCCGCGGCCGGTCAGGGTGGTACCGCCGATCCCAGCCTCCGCGGGTCTCTCCCGACCCACCGCGGCCGGCGGCAGGCTCGGTGTCATGACGACGACGATTGCCCTGATCACCGGGGCCAACAAGGGAATCGGCCTGGCCACCGCCCGGCAGCTCGGCGCGCGCGGGATGACCGTGCTGGTCGGCGCGCGGGACGCGGCGCGGGGCCGGGAGGCCGAGCGGACGCTGCGCGACGGCGGCGCGGACGCCCGGTTCGTGCCGCTGGACGTCACCGACGAGGCGTCGGTCGCCGCCGCGGCCAAGCTGGTCGAGCAGGAGTACGGCCACCTCGACGTGCTGGTCAACAACGCCGGCATCGTCCGGGCCGACGGCGCCGGGCTGCCCAGCGCCACCACCCTCGCCACCCTGCGGGAGGTGTACGAGACGAACGTCTTCGGGGTGGTGGCGGTGACCAACGCCCTGCTGCCGCTGCTCCGGAAGGCGCCCGCCGCGCGGATCGTGAACGTCTCCAGCGAGGTGGGTTCGATCGCGGTGATGACCGACCCGCAGGGCGCCCTGTTCGCGCTCACCTCGGTGCCGTACCCGTCGTCGAAGGCGGCGCTGAACATGGTCACCGCGATGTACGCCAAGGAACTGCGGGACACCCCGATCAAAGTGAACGCCGCCAACCCCGGCTACTGCGCCACCGACCTGAACCACCACAGCGGCTTCCGTACGCCCGAAGAGGGCGCCGAGGTGAGCGTGCACCTGGCGACACTGCCGGCGGACGGGCCGAGCGGGCTGCTCTGGGGTTTCCAGATGGACGCCGGCGGCGGCTACGGAGTGCTGCCCTGGTGAGGGCTTGACCTCGAGTGCGCTCGAAGGTGGACGGTGGTCGGCGACGGCTCTCATCCAGCGGGGAGGACCCATGAGATACCGCACGATCGGCACCGACCCGGCGACCCGCCGGGAGGTCAGCGTCCTGAGCCTGGGCGCGATGCTCTTCGGCACCGCCACCGACGAGGCCACCTCGTACGCCATCCTCGACCGGTACGTCGAGGCCGGCGGCACCTTCATCGACACCTCCGACAACTACGCGTTCTGGATGAACGGCGGCCAGGGCGGGGAGAGCGAGGAACTGCTGGGCCGGTGGCGGCGCAGCCGTGGCGTCGGGAAGGAGATCATCATCGCCACCAAGCTCGGCGCGCGGCCCCTCGCCCCCGGCACCAGCTACCTCGACAACCCGGAGGGCCTGTCGGCGAAGGTGATCCGGGAGTCGGCCGAGCGCAGCCGGGAACGACTCGGCGTGGAGCGGCTGGACCTGCTCTACGCCCACATCGAGGACCGGACCGTGCCGCTGCGGGAGACCGTGGAGGGCTTCGCGGAGCTGGTCGGCGAGGGCGCCGTGGGCCTGCTGGGGGCGAGCAACCACCGGGCCTGGCGGGTGGAGCGGGCCCGGGCGATCGCCGCCGCGGCCGGCCTGCCCGGGTACGAGGTGCTCCAGTACCACCACACCTACCTGCACCGCCGCCACGACCTGCCCAGCGAGCTGGACCCGGACGGTGACGTCGGGTCGGTCGGGCCCGACCTGGCAAGCTACCTGCGGGCCGAGCCGGAGCTGGCCCTGGTCGCCTACTCGCCGCTGATCCGAGGCGGCTACACCCGGACGGACAAGCCGCTCGGCGCCGACTACGACCTGCCCAGCGTCCCGGGTCGGCTGGCCGCGCTGCGGGAGGTGGCGGCGGAGACCGGGGCGACGGTGAACCAGGTGGTGCTGGCCTGGCTGATGGGCGGCGACATCCCGGCGATCCCGCTGGTCGGCGCCTCGTCGGTGGCGCAGCTCGACGAGAGCCTGGCCGCGGTGGAGCTGGAGCTGACCGCCGAGCAGCGGGCCAGGCTGGACGGGGCCCGGTGATCGGGCCCTGGTCGGGCGTGCACTGTCCCGCCCGGCCAGGGCCCGTCCCCGGCACTCAGTTCGTCGCCGGGATCCGGCCCACCCCGACGTCGAGCGTCACCGTGCCGCTGCGCGGAATGAGCACCTGCTTCGCGCTCGCGGCGTCGGTGGCACCGTCGTACCAGCCAGCGTAGGAGACGAAGGGCGGCTGCCACTTCCAGGCGATCGTGACGTCCTGCCGGCCGAGCACCAGCGCCCGATACTCACCGTCGTAGTCCCAGACCTTCCCGACGACCTCGCCGGTGCGGGCGTTGTGGAACTCCAGGTCCGCCGTGACCAGGCGCCCCGCGGGATCGGTGACCCGACCGGTCACCACCGTGCCCACCTTCAGGGCCGGGCTGTAGACGGTGGTCTGACCGGTCCGGACGGTGACCGGCTTCGCCCGGCTTCGGACGGGCACCCCGCCGGACCACTGCAGGGCGTGGTCATCGGTGGTGAACAGCAGCGGCCACTTGTACGGCCCCAGCCAGTCCAGCCGGTACCGGCCCTGGTCGTCGAGGGAGGTCCCCCACCGGAGGTAGGACAGCCCGTCGGCGTGGGCGATGGACACCTCGCCAGCGGTGACCGGCGCGCCGGTGGCGGCGCTGGTGACCGTGCCGGTAATGACGCCGGCCCGGTCGAGGCGGACCGGCGGGACGCTGACGGTTCGGCCGGCCGCGAGGGTCACCGTGCGGGCGCGGGCGGGGTCGCCGGTGCCGCCGGTGGCACCCACCCACTGCGCGCCGTACGGCGAACCGTTCGTCGGTCGGACGAAGAGGTTCCAGGAACCGGCCTCGAGGCTGTCGAGACGGAGGCGCCCCGCCTCGTCGGAGCACGCCAGCGACCCCACCCGCGGCAACTCCCCGGTGCCGGCCGGCGCCACGGTCGCACACGCGCCCGCGACCGGTGCGCCGGTGGCGGCGTCGACGACCGTGGTCTCCACGTGGGCGGCGGGCGTCAGGTCGACCACGGCGGTGGCCGTGCTGCCCTCGACCACCATCACCGTGGCATCGGTCGGCAGGTAGTTCCCGTCCTCGGTGTAGACCCGGATCGTCTGCGGACCGGGGACCAGCCCGCTTATCGTCACCTCGGTGTCGCCACAGTGGTTGCGGCGGGCGTCGGCGAACGCACAGACCCTGCTGATCGGCGCACCGGTGATCGCGTCCCGCGCCTTCACCGTGATCGGGCTCGGCGGGAGCAGCCGCTCGGCGACCTCCGTGGTGCCCCCCGCGGTCACCCGGAACGCATCGGCCTGGGCGAAGCTCGTCTTCCCGTGCGCCCACTGCTGCAGGCCGTCGTCCGGCATGTCGGGGTCGCCGTACGCCGGAGTGACCCTGATCTTGTAGTCATTGGCCGGCACCTCGATGGTGAGCTGGCCGGACTCGTCCAGCAGGTCGTATCGGTGGTAGCTGCTGTCGGCGGCGACCACGTCGATCGCGCCCCGGGCGACGGCGCCGTCGGGCTGGGTCACGGTGAGCCGGAGGGTTCCGACATCCTGTTGGTCCACTGCGGACGCGGCGGTAGCGGGTAGTGCAGCCGCGAGAACCGCGACGGTCAACGTGGCGAGACTTCGACGTGTCATGGGCACCCCTCTCGTGTGGACGCGCGACGAGGGACCCGCGTGGCAGTGACGAGACACCCCCCGTGCGTCATGTGCCGCCGGCATCGTATGGCGACCGGCCCGTCACGCACTGTCCGTGACCCGGCACCGCCCCGACCTTTCCGCAGCCCTTGCACGACTTCGCATAACGGCGTCACCTGGGACAGGCCGACTCGTCACTCCTGTTCCCCCAGGTGTGGTCAGCTTCGATCGGTCAGGTCGACGCGCCAGTCGTTGGAGCGCATCAGGTGGCCCGGCGGGTACTCGAACTCGGTCTCGCCGAGCAGGGTGAAGCCGGCCTTGCGGCAGACCGCGTTCGACGGGGGGTTGTCGACCGACGGGTAGGCGTGCGCCCACCGAAGCTTCCGCTCCGCCGCGGCCTCCGCGATGGCCGCGCGCACCGCCGCGGTCGCCAGCCCCCTCCCCTGGTACGCGGGCAGGACCGCCCAGCCCATCTCGTAGACCGGCTCGTCGTGCCAGAGCCGTTCCCAGTAGCCGACGCTGCCGACCTTCACCCCGTCGGGCAGCACGATGGTGAACATGGTGCCGCTGCGCGGGCCGGGGCCGCGGACGTACCGGTCGTGCCGCGCGATCACCTGCTCGTCGGTCTCCGGGCCGCCGGTGTGGTTGCGGATCTCCGGCGCGTTGAGCTGCCGCAGCAGCTCCAGGTCGTCGGCGCTCCAGCGTTCGATGCGTACCTCGGTCAAGACGCCCCCTCATGCCGGGTGGTAGTGAAGCAGCCACCACCGACATTCCGGGTGGCTTCCCGGGTGACGGACATGCGCCCACAATCCGTGCTGCAGCAGTTGTAAGGCGTTGCGGAACGAGTTCGACCTCGAGGAGGTGCTGTGATGCGCGGGGACGACCGCGACCTGCCGGCGCGGGCGGCACAGGAGCTCAAGACGGCGGGCTGGTCGCCGCGCCGCCGGGTGGACGTGTCCGAGTGGGAGAAGGCGCTCACCCCGGAGGGGTTCGTCATGCACGCCCCCGCGCGCGCGTTCCTGACCGAGTTCGGCGGGCTGGCGGTGCCGGTGAGCGGCCCGGGCCGCGACTACGCCCGCATCGGCGTACGACTCGACCCGGTGCTGTGCCTCGGCCAGAAGAGGTGGTTCGACAGCCTCGACGGGTCGACGGCCGGCCAGCTCTATCCGGTCGGTGAGGAGTACGACGGGCACGCGAGCCTGGCCATGGACGCCGACGGCACCATCCACATGCTCTTCAACGAGCAGGTCGACCGGATCGGCCCAGGAGCGACCGGCCTGGCCCGGTTGCTGGAGGGCGAGGAGGCACCCGAGGAGCGCTGACCCGTCCCGAGCCGACCGCCCCCGACCAGCCGCCACGGCGGGTCGGGGGCCTTTTCGCGGCCGCGCCAGTAAAGCTCAACCAACTGGTTTACAAACGGGCACGCCGTCGCCTATCCTCAACCACATGGTTGAGGATTCGGTGGGCATGGACGCGGTGTTCCACGCCCTCGCACACGGCGCGCGGCGCACCATGCTGCGCCGGCTCGCCGAGCGGGAGCTGACCGTCGGCGAACTGGCCGAGCCGCTGGAGATGTCCCTGGCCGCCGCGTCCAAGCACGTGCAGGTGCTGGAGCGGGCCGGCCTGGTCAAGCGCACGGTCACCGGCCGGCGGCACGTGTGCCGGCTGGAAGCCGCCCCGCTCGCCTCCGCCTCGGCCTGGTTGAACTTCTACGAGCGCCACTGGACCGAGCGGCTCGACGCCCTGGAGGCGCTCTTCACCGACGAAGGGACCGACCGATGAGCACCGCCGTACGGCTGCACCGCGACATCCCCGCCCCACCCGACAAGGTCTACCGGGCCTGGCTCGACCCCGACCTGCTGCGCCGGTGGCTCGCCCCCGGCGGGCTGGAGGTGGCCCGCGCCGAGGTCGAGCCGCGGGTGGGCGGCCGGTACCGGATCTGGCACTCCGATGCCGGCACCGACGTCGGCGGCTTCGACTGCGAAATTGTCGAGCTGGAACAGGACCGGCGCATCGTCTGGCGCTGGGGCTTCGTCGGCCCGCAGCGCACCGAGGGGCCGAGCTTCGACTCGCTGCTGACCGTGACCCTCGACGGAAAGCCGGACGGCGGGACTGACCTTTCCCTCGTACACGAGCGTTTGGACGAGCTGGCGGCGGCGATGCCGCAGGTGGCCGACGGCGTGGCACCCGGCTGGGAGTCGGCGCTGGACAAGCTCGCGGAGGTGGCGGCGTGAAGCTGGTGGTGGTCGAGTGGATGAGCATGGACGGTGTGGTGCAGGCGCCCGGCGCGCCCGACGAGGACCCCAGCGGCGGGTTCACGCACGGTGGCTGGCACCTGCGTTGGTTCGACGACACGTCGCGGCAGTGGGTGGTCGACAATCTGAACGTCGCGTCCGCCTTCCTGTTCGGACGGGTGACGTACCAGAACTTCGCCGCGCATTGGCCGCACGTGACTGGGCCGGAGCGGGTGGTCGCGGACCCGCTGAACAGCAAGCCGAAGTACGTGGTGTCCTCGACGCTCTCGTCCGCCGACTGGGCGCACTCCGCGCTGCTGCCCGGGGACCTGGTGCCGGCGGTGGGCGCGCTCAAGGAGCTGGGTGACGGTGAGGTGCACCTGATCGGCAGCGCTCGGCTGGCCGCGACGCTGCTGGCGCACGACCTGGTTGACGAGCTACGGCTGATGGTCGACCCGGTGCGCCTCGGCGGCGGCAAGCGCATCTGGCCGGAGGATGGTCTGCTGCGGTCGTTCTCGCTGGTGAGCAGCCAGGCGACGAGCACCGGCGCACTCCTCGTCACCTACGCGAAGGTCACCGACTGACGAAACGGTCGGGAGCGCTCGTGGAGGACTAGCCGTCGGGCTACCGGGAATGCGCGGGCCATGGGTAGCCACAAGCCGAACAAGCATGATCCAGGCGGCGAGTCGGCGCGCGCGGGGCGGAATCCCGGCAGCGGGGCACGGGGCCGGCAGGGCTCCGAGGTCGAACACTCGCCGCAACGCCGGCGGCTGCGAGCCGCGACCGGGACATCCGGCACAGAACGCGACCAGGGCCGGGCCAGGGTCGAGGGCCGCGAACGGGTCCAACGCCAAGGAACGCGCTGAACAGACCCCCGGTCCACCGAGAGTTGATCCGTAGGCACTGGCGGCCGCCGCGCGGCCGCCACCACATCGGGAGTTGATGTCGAGGTGCCCAAATTCCTGTTGCAGTCGACCTACACCGTCGAGGGGCTCAAGGGGCTGATCAGTGACGGTGGCACCAAGCGCGTCGACGTCGTCCGGAAGACGATCGAGGCCAACGGCGGGCGGCTGGAGTCGATGTACTTCTCATTCGGTAAGAAGGACACCTATGTGTTGTGTGACCTGCCGGACCACAGGAGCGCGGCCGCACTGGTCATCGCCATCCGGGCAGCCGGCGGTTTGGACTCGCGGGTCACACCGGTGCTGACCGCCGAGGAGGTCGACGAGGCGGTCCGGGTGAAAGAGACCTACCAGCCCCCGGGCCGTTGACCCCGGCCCGCCGCGAGAATTACCGAACCGGCGCTGACCTGCGCAGATGGGCACTACCGTGGGCCTGGAAGGGGAGCTACGCCTCCGTCCGGTAGCCGACCATGCCGATCATGGGGGTGTCCATGCGCGGGCCGAGACGTGGTCCCGTCTGGGCGACCCAGCTGTGGTTACGCCAGCGCCGGCGTCGGTGGCGTACCCGACAGGAACGCCACGCCGAGCGGACCCGCCGCCGGCGGGAGGACGAGCGGGCCGACCACCGGATGACCTGGCGGCACCACCGCGGGCTGCGGTGGGTCATCCTCGCCACCGCCGGGACGCTCGTGGTGTGGACCGTCTTCTCGCTGGTCCTGACCGTCCTCAACACCGAGCTCGGTTTCCTGCCGATGTCGAAGTGGTGCGCGGGGAAACCGCCCAGGTCGTACTACTGCGGGCAGGTGGAGGGCTTCGTCAAGGGCCCACTGGTGCTGGCGCTGGGGCTGGCCGTTTTCCTCTTCTGGCGGTACGTCCCGGTCCGTCGCTGGTACGACCGCAACGCCCTGCGCAACCTGCGGATGCTGCTGCCCACCGCCGAACGCGACGTCGGCGCGAACCACGTCGTCGGCCGCGACGAACTGTGCGAACTGATGATCCAGCGGCTGCAGGACGAGCATCGCCGGCGGCCGCTGCTGCTGGTGGGGGGCATCGGCACCGGCAAGACCGCGACCCTGGTCCGCCTCGCGGAGATGCTGATGGCCACTGACGTGGTACCGGTCGGGATCGACCTGCGCACCGTCACGGACCCGGCGAAGCTGAACTTCCACCAGCTTGCCCTCGAACAGTTCACCAAGACCATCGACAGCCAGTTGCACGCCGCCGGCGAGGCCGACAAGGTGTGGCGGCGGCTCTGGCTGGAAAACCGGATCGTGGTGCTCGCGGACGGCCTGGAGGAGGTCCTCGCCGACTCCGCTCAGCCCGCCGACCGGGACAGCGTGCTCCGCGAGGCGGTGCGGGGCGCGGTCCGCGAGCGGCTCCCCCTGGTGGTCGCCTCCCGACCCGACGATCCGCTGCGCGGGTTGGACGCGCTGCTGCTGCAACTCGAGCCGCTCTCCACGGGCGCCGCGCTGGAGTACGTGCAGGCCCGCAGCCATCGCTCGGGCGCCGGCCAGCAGTGGGACCGGATCACCGAACTGGTCAAGGCTGCCGACGTCGCCGACTCACCGTTCTACCTGCGGGTGATCAGCCAGCTCCACGGGGTGGACCGCCTGGACCGGGTCGGGCCGACGGACCAGGGCAGGTCCGCGCTGCGCTGGTGCCTGCTGGAGGAGTGGTGGGACGCCATCGTCGCCGGGGACCTGTACGAGGACTACGGCATGCCGCGCACCGAACGGGCCGACGCGATCGAGGTGCTCTCCGCGCTCGCCTGCATCGGGCTGCGCGACAACCGGCTGTCGGTGCGGACCACGGACCTCACCGGTGCCGAGGGCGGGAAGGACGCCGGCCGCCAGTGGATCCTGGCCGAGCTGCGGGCCCGGCTGCACAAGCTCAGCGCCGACAACCCGCAGGACCTCGGACTCGCCGAGACCACCGGGGACGCGCTGAACATCGTGGTGAAGCGGCAGGACGGGGTCCGTTTCCAGCACGGCGTGATCCAGGCGTACCTCGGGACGCGCTACCTCACCGCCGCCCTGCGCGACGACGACTTCCTGGAGCGGGCCTTCACCGAGAACCACGGCCCCGGACGGGAGCTGCTCTCCGCCCTCACCCTCTACACCGGCAGCGCGGGCGCGTTCGAACGGCTGGACGGGCGGCGGAAACCACCGGTGCCGCACGGAACCCTGCTCCGACTTCGGGACGCCGTCCGGCAGAAAGGATCGTCCCCGGGCGTCCGGGACGCGAGAGCGACCCAAGAGCGGTCGACCGCTCTCGTCCACCGGCTCTGTGATGCGGCGACCGGGACGCGCAACCGCACCCGGGCGATGGAGATGTTTGCGACCGCGCTGGAGATGGACGCCGGCACCGGGCACACGGCCCACCGGAAACTGGCCGACGCGATCCTCCAGGCATGGCCCCGGTATCAAGGGGACGGCTCGATCACCGACCGGCCGCTCGAAGACGGCAAGATCGCCCTGGTGCACCGGTACGGCGCCGCCGCCTGGAGGCTCCGCGACCGGCCACCGGAGCCCACCGGGCTGCGGCGGCAGCAGCCCACGCCGCAATACCGGCAGCTGTTCCAGATGATGGCGTACGAGACGTCGTACCTGCCTCGGCTGACCGCGGCCCGCCAGATCGCCAGCGGCGGCAACGCGGCGGTCGGCGCGCTGCGCGACCTGCTCGACGAGCCGCCGCAGGCGGCCGACACCCAGGGCCGGGAGCGCCTGGAGGAGCTGCGGACCTGGCTCGCGCCGTCGCTGTTCCTCTTCACCGAGGCCGCACACGCGCCCGACGAACCGGACTGGCAGGGCATGGCCCGGGAAACCCTGCGGCGCTGGGTCGACCGGCTGGCCACCGACTTCCGCGAGGGCGCCCGCGTCTACGAACTCACCCTGGCACAGGGGTTCCGGATGGCGGCCAACTGCCGGACCTACCCGGCGCACCGCAGCGTGCTGATCGAGGAAGCCGAGAAGGCGCTGCGGCACTCCCGGTTCTGGTACTCCCACCTGGTGCTCATCCAGGCACTCACCCTGCTCGCCCTGCCCCGCGATCCCAGCGAGACGCTGCGCGAGCGAGGTCACGGCTCGGACCCGCGCGGGCTGGTCAGCTTCTGGACCTCCATCGCCGGGGGCGGGCACCGCGCCCCGCAGCCAGGCGGCGGTACGGCCCACCCGCTCGTCCTCGAGGTCGCGGACCTGTGCGTCGCGGCGCTCATCGACCGCCATCCCGAGCGGCACTGCTGGCTGGACGAACGGGAGATCGTCGGGCGGATCGGGTCGGTCAACCCCCAGCCGGGCATCCGGCGGCACCTGGCCTCCTGGCTGCCGCCCTGGCACGGCTGGGCCGTCCTGGAACCGCGGGCCCAACGGCTGCTGGCCGACGTGATGCTGCTGCTCAACCTCGCCGACCGGGGACGGGACAACGACCAGCGGGCGCGCCGGCTCAGCCGGGCCAGCCGGGCCGAGCTGCCGCCGTGCCTCACCATCGACCGCAGCGCCATGCGGGTCACCCTGAGTCGGCGCCAGGCCCACGACGTGCAACCGGGCGCCACCTGCATCGACGACTGCCCGTTCCGGCTATGCCCGCTGCCGCCGAAGGGCGACGAGCTGCCGTACCAGATGGACGAGGCCTTCTGCGCCCATCAGGTCGACCTCGTCGAGCGGTGGTTGCGGTCGCCCGGGCGGGCGGACTGGCAGGCGGTCAACCGGGAGGATCTGCGGACGTTCTGGCGCGAGATGTCGGAGCGGATGGCCCCCGCCTGGCGGAAGTGACGGGAGGGGTGGCCGGCATCGGGACGGGTATGGGACACCCATGCGCACTCCGACGCTCGTCAAGACCGGCCTCGCCACGGCGGCCACCGCCGCCTCCGGCGCCGTCGCCACCGACCCCGGCTCGGAGTGGTACCGCTCGCTGGACAAGCCGGCCTGGCAGCCGCCGCCGGCGGCGTTTCCCGCGGTCTGGACCCCGCTGTACGCGCTGATCGCGTTCGCGGGCGCGCGGGTCCTGGACCGTACGGCCGGCCCACAGCGCGCCCGGTTCGCCCGCGCGTACGCGGTCGATCTCGCGCTGAACGCCGGCTGGACCGCGCTGTTCTTCCGCGCCCGCAGCCCGCGGTCGGCCCTGGTCGAGATCGTCGCGCTGAACGCGGCCAACGTCGGACTCCTGCGCCAGGCGTGGCGGGCCGACCGGCTCGCCGGGGCGTCGCTGCTGCCGTACGTGGCGTGGACCGGCTTCGCCACCGCGCTGAACGCTTCGCTCGCCGCCCGCAACCCCGCACGCTAGCCCCGCCTCGCGCGGCGCTTCCCCTCAGCCGGTTCGGCGGTCAGCGCGAACGCTGATCGGTCGACGGCTGTGCAGTCAGCCGAGGTTCCACATTCTCCGGCAGTTCAGCACCGCAGACCGCACAGCTGTAGTCGCCGTCGCGGACCACGTTGCGCTGGCCGCAGTCCAGGCAGCGCCGGAAGACGATGGACGCGGTGAAGCCGTCCGGGCGGGCGATGCCGGCCCGGGCGAGGGCGTCCGCCACCGCCGCCCACGAGCTGAGATCGGGACAGTAGCCGGTGGACTGGTTGCTCACCTCGGTCACGGCCCAGCCGTTCCGGTCGGCGGCGAAGGCAATCTCCCCCGCGCCGAGGACCTCGCCGCCTCCGGCGCAGGCGACGTGCTCGCTGCGCCTCGGCGCGAGCCGCAGTGTGCCGTCGCGGTCGATGACGAAGGTGAAGGGCTCGTCCAGGTCGCGCGGATCGACGGCGGCCAGGTAGCTGTCGAGATCGGCCAGGGATCGGATGGGCCAGCCTTCGGGGAAGCCGGCAACCGCAGCGCGCACGTCCAGCGGGCCGATGTACCGGTACCGGCGCCTCGCCCCTGCCATGGCATCGACTCTACGTCCGGACAACCGCCCCCGCGGCCAACCGCGCCGGTACGCGCCGGACCATCCCTAGGTACGCAGCCCTGGCTTTAGGGATGTTGCCCCTGGGACGCCGTAGATCACCTAAAGTCGAGCGCGTTATGACGGCATCGTGGCTGACGAGATCGGGGGCCGCCGGGCAGCCCGCGGAACGCCGACCGCTGACCCGGCTGACCGTGGTCAGCCTTGCGGGACACGTGGTGTTCGAGCTGGGGGCCGGCGTGGGTATGCCGCTCGCCTCGGTGATCGGGCCGTACGGCGCGGCCGGTTTCTGGACCCTCGTCACCGGCGGCGTCCTAGCTACGAGCGCTCGCGACGAGTCGGCTGACAAGCTCCTGGCAGCGGCGAACGGCTTCGGGATCGCTGCGATATCGGCCCATCTGCTCGGCTGGCCGACCCGTCGCACCAGAACAGGTCTGCCCTGGTTGAGGGATTGCGAAGGGCTGGGACCCGAGCTGATGCCCTTCTACAACCCGATCCTCTACTTCTCGGGCGCAACAGGACTGCTCGCCATCCTCCGGGAGAACCGCACCGCCCGCCGGTACCTGCCGATGGCCATGCTCGGGCTCGTGCCGGGACTCATCGCGTTCCAGCACTGGGAGCACCGGCGACTCCGCCGACAGGCGCAGACCCGCCCCGCGTGGTGGAACCGCCGACTACAGCGACTCGCCCCCGCACCATGACGGGGACCGGTACCTCCCTGCACAGCTGGGCGCGCTCGCATCCGCCGCGTAGTCAGCAGGCGCGGTGCGCGGCGAGGTGGGCAAGCATGGTCTGGTTGGCTTCCCAGCCGTCCGGGAACTTCACGGGCACGTCCAGGTGCACGCGCTCGGTCGACGGGTGCGCATCCAGGAGTTCCGGAATCCCGGCCCGCGCCACCACAATGCAGGCGTGCCGGTGCCGGGACGTCAGCACGCAGAGCCGCCCCGACTCCAGGTGGAACGCGGTGGCGTCGCGCCGCCCGGAGAGCGGGTGCAGCACGATCGTGACGTCGTACTCCCGGCCTTGGAGCCGGTTGGCGGTGTCGACGGTGATGCCTGCGCCGGCCTCGCCGAGCCGCGACCGGATCGCCGCCGCCTGGTCCCGGTGCGCGGCCCCGATCGCGATCCGGTCCGCCGTCACCGCAGTGCCACCGGGCGCCTGCTCGGAGACGGCGACCGAGCCGCGCCGCAGCACGCGCAGCGCCAGCTCCGCGCAGGCCGCCGCGGCCTCGGTATCGGTACGCAGCGTGTGCCGGGCCGGCAGCTCGTACAGCCCCCAGCCGGTGCGGGCCGCGAGCTCGACCGCCGCGTCGACCGCGTCCCCCGGTCCCGCCGCGGTGAACGTCAACCCCCGGTCGGCCGGCCCGGTGCCGGCCCGGAACCCGGTGAACGGGTAGAAGGCCGCCGCCACCACCGGCGCCGCCGTGGCCGGCAGCCGCCAGGACACCGGCAACCGGTGTACGGGCAGTTCCGGGTTGTGCCGCAGCAGGGTGGCCACCGCGGACTGCATCGGATCCCAGGTCAGCCCGGTCCAGCGCACGGTCTCGACGGTGGAGAACGGATCGAGCTGGCCGGGATCCCCCACGAACAGCGCCCGCTCGAACCGCCCGGCCAGACGCAGGAGGGCGTCCGAGCGCATCTGGTACGCCTCGTCGACGATCGCCCACGGCCAGGTGCCCTCGGCGACCGTGGCCCACTTGGCGGCCGTACCGATGACGACCGCCGGACCGCCGAGGTCGGCGACCTTGGCCGCGACCCGGACGCTGTCGTGGTCCCTGACCCGGGCCGAGGGCCGGTAGTCGGTGGCGGAGAGCCGGCCGATGCGCAGCTCGGGTGCCTTGCGGGCGAGGCGGTCGATGAGGTCGTCCACCTGCTCGTTGGTCTGCGCGATGATGATCAGCGGCTCGCCGGCGGCGGCCAGCTCGGTGGCGGCCCGGACCACGAGCGTCGACTTGCCGGCACCCGGAGGGGAGTCGACGACCACGCCCCGGTGCTCGCCGGAGCGCAGGTCGCTGAGCACCGCGGTGATCACGCGCTCCGCTTCGACCGCGGGTGGCACCGCCAGCTCCGCGAGCATCGACTCACCTCCCGATACGGCGTCCCCGGCACCCTACCGGGCCGGACCGACTGCCTCTGTTCGCCCGAGGGTCAGCGGGTGGGCCGTCGCCCGTCCTGACTGGCGATGGGTGGAGAGCCGCTTTGGAGCTGAGCCGTTTGTGCTGTCGCCGCACGCCGGCCGATTCCGACAGCACAGCCGAGTCAGCTCCACAGCATGTGCGGTAGCGATCCACGTGCTGAGCGAGTCGATCCGGCTGCAGCTCGCCGACACGACCGTGAAGGCCGTGGAGCCGCAGGTGGAGGCTCAAGATTAGAGAGCATTAAGAATCCGATTAGCGGCGCCTTACGTACGCATATTCCTCGGGCCGTCCTCACTACTGTTGGTCCGCGTCCGTTCCGGACGCCGGTGGAAGGAGCCGAGCCCGTTGCCACCCACGCCCACCCGGTCCACCAGATCACGTCTGCTCACCAGAATCCTCGCCGTCGCGGCGGCGGTCATGGTGGCCGTCGGACCAGCGGCCCACGCCGACGCCGCACCGTCGGCCGCCGACGTACAGAAGCAGATCGACGCGGCATGGGAAAAGCTCGAACCCGTCATCGAGCAGTACAACAAGGTGCGGACGGAACTGGCCGCGAACCAGCGGAGATCCGCCGAACTGAGCCGCAAAATCGAGCCACTCGGCAAGACGGTGGAGGCCAGCCGGGCGCAAGTCCAGGAAATCCTTGCGGGGTACTACAAGCAGGCAGGGTCGATATCCACGGTCAACGCCCTGCTGTCCCGTGGCTCGCCGACGGCGTTGGGGGATCAGCTCGCGCTCGTGAACCAGGTCGCGGATTCGGAGAAGCGACAGATCACCAGGCTGTCGGCGCAGCAGGCGAGCTACGACGCCGACAAGGAGAAGGTCGACGCGCTGATCGCGATACAGCAGCGCCAGCAGGCCCAGCTGGCGGCTCGCAAGAAGGCCATCGACGCCGAGATCAAGCGGCTGGATGCGCTGCGCAAGAAGATCGCCGCCGCCGAGGTGGCCAAGGAGGCCGCGGAGGCCGCCGCGGCCAGAGCCGCAGCCGCCGCGCAGTCAGCCGCCACCACGAGCAGCACCTCACCCATCACGGGGACCAGTCCGCTGTTCATCGGTGGGCAGTGTCCCGCCGTCCCCATCACCGGAAGCGGCGGCATCGCGGCAAAGACCGCATGCAAGCAGATCGGCAAGCCGTACGTGTGGGCAGCCAACGGTCCGGACTCGTTCGACTGCTCCGGCCTGACCCAGTACGCGTGGGCTGCCGCCGGGGTGCAGCTGGCCCACTACACAGGTGATCAATGGACCTCAGGTGTGGCAGTGAGCAGAGACAACCTTCGCACGGGCGACCTCGTCTTCTTCTACTCCGATCACCATCACATGGGTATCTACGTCGGCAATGGACTGCTCGTCCACGCCCCGCATACCGGGGACGTGGTCCGCATGGCCCAGCTGGCGGATATGCCCTACAGCGGTGCTCGCCGCCCCGGCTGACCGTCCCGTCCGGAGCCAGCGGGCACCGTTGACGCTTCTGCCGTAGTCAGGGGACGGTGTGCGCGGCGAGGTGGGCGAGCATGGTCTGGTTGGCTTCCCAGCCGTCCGGGAACTTCACCGGCACGTCCGGGTGCACCCGCTCGGTCGACGGGTGCGCGTCCAGCAGCTCCGGGATCCCCGCCCGCGCCACCACGACGCACGCGTGCCGGTGCCGGGAGGTGAGCACGCAGAGCCGCCCCGACTCCAGGTGGAACGCGGTCGCGTCCCGCCGCCCGGAGAGCGGGTGCAGCACGATCGTCACGTCGTACTCCCGGCCCTGGAGCCGGTTGGCGGTGTCCACGGTGATGCCCGCACCCGCCGCGCCGAGATGCCAGCGGATCGCCGCCACCTGGTCCCGGTGGGCAGCCCCGACGGCGATCCGGTCGGCGGTCACCGGCGCGCCCTGCGGCGCCTGCTCGGAGACCGCGACCGCGCCGCGCCGCAGCACCCGAAGCGCCAGCTCCGCGCAGGCCGCCGCGGCCTCGGCATCGGTACGCAGGGTGTGCCGGGCCGGCAGCTCGTACAGCGCCCAGCCCGACTCGGCCGCCACCTCGACGGCCGCGTCGTACCCGTCGCCCGGCCCGGCCTCGGTGAACGTCAACGCCCGGTCGGCGGGCCCGGTGCCGGCCCGGAACCCGGTGAACGGGTAGAAGGCCGCCGCCACCACCGGCGCCGCGCTGACGGGCAGCCGCCAGGACACCGGCAACCGGTGTACGGGCAGCTGCGGGTTGTGCCGCAGCAGGGTGGCCACCGCCGACTGCATCGGATCCCAGGTCAGGCCGGTCCAGCGCGCGGTCTCGACGGTGGAGAACGGGTCGAGCTGGCCGGGATCACCCACGAACAGCGCCCGCTCGAATCGGCCGGCCACGCGCAGCAGGGCATCCGAGCACATCTGGTACGCCTCGTCCACCTCGGTCACGACCCAGCCGTCCCGCTCGCCAGCGAAGGCGATCTCCCCCGCGCCGAGGACCTCCCCACCGCCGGCGCAGGCGACGTCCTCGCTGCGTCTCGGCACGAGCAGCAGCAGGCCGCCAGGGTCGATGACGTAGGTGAACGGCTCGTCACGGTCGCGCGGATCTGCGGCCGCCAGGTAGGTGTCGAGATCGACCGATGATCGAACGGGCCAGCCCTCGGGAGAGTCGGCGACCGACGCCAGCACATCCGCCGGGCCGACGTATCGGTATCGACGCCCCCGCCCCTACCACGGCACCGACCCTACGCCCGTGCGGCCGCCGCTGTGGACAACCGCATGGTCCGGACGTCCAGACCTGACCGCCTGCACCTCCGGGACTCCACGCCACACCGATGCTTTCTCACACTCATGTCGCAGGCGACGTCGCCTGCGACCCGCCCAAGATCCGCTCCCTGGGCTTACCGGCCATTTTCCGTGCTGGGGTGTTGAACGTCGCGGTTCAGCGGGTGAGCGCTGCGAGGAAGTCGTCGACGAGTCGGGTCTGCGTCGCGGCTGGCAGCCGCTCGGGGTCGAACAGCGCCTGAACCACCAGGCCGTGGGTGAACGCCAGCACGGTCGTCGCGAGCCGGCCTGAGTCACCGTCGGGAAGCTCGCCCACCCGTTGGGCGTCCTCGATGGAGGTGCGCAGGCCTGCCCGGATGCGCTCGTAGCGAAGGCTCTGGGCGGCAAACAGGTCGGGGTCGGACAGGGCGACGTCCCAGGAGCCGACCCAGATCCGGTTCATCGCCGCTGCATCGGGGGTCAGCGGGAGAATGTTGAGCATCTGCGTGCGCAGCGCCGCCAGTCCGGGTGCGGGAGCGGCCTGCCGGGGGCGCTGCGCGGTGCGCACCTCGAGGATGTCGAGGGCGTGGGCGATCAGTTCGCGCTTGCCCGCGAAGTAGTGGGTGAGCAGTCCGGTCGAGGAGCCCAGGGCAGCCGCCACGGCGCGCATGGTGAGGCCGCCGAAGCCGTGCTCGGCCAGGACCTGCCAAACCGCCTCTGAGACGTCCTGGCGGCGGGAGTCATGGTCGGTGCGTGCGGGGCTCATGGCCTGCTAGCGTACATGCCAAACGTTTGTTATGTACGGAGGTTGTGATGTTCGCGCTGCCCCTCGCCGACTCTGCCGTGCTGCGTCCGCTGGACCCGTGGCACGCCGAGGAGTTCCTCGCCCACCTGGACCGGGCGCGCGAGCACATCGCGCCGTGGGTCTCCCCCTCGTTCGTCGCCCGCGACGTCGGCGGGGCTCGCGCGGTACTGCAGCGTTACGCGGACAAGCGGGCTCAGGACGACGGCGGCATCTGGGGCATCTGGCTGGACGACCGCCTGGTCGGCGGCGTCATGTTCGTCTCCTTCGACACCGCGCTGGGCGTCTGCGAAGCGGGCTGCTGGCTGGAGCCCGGCGCACAGGGCCGCGGGCTGATCACGCGCGCCGCAGAGCGGCTCATCGACTGGGCCGTCGAAGAACGCGGCATTGCTCGCGTCGAGTGGCGCACCAAATCGCGCAACGAGCGCAGCATCGCGGTCGCGCAGCGGCTGGGAATGAGCCACGACGGAACGCTGCGTCAGGTCTACCCGGACGGCGGGGGCGGACGGATTGATCTCGAGATTTGGTCCGTGCTGGCCGACGAGTGGCGGGGCCGCCGCGCCGGCCGACCGGGCTTCTCGCGAGCCAGGAGCATCATGTCCGCTGATGTGAAGGCCGAACTCGACTGCCTGATGGCCACCTTCCTGGATGCCTTCGCCAACCCGGGCGGCGCCAGGCCGAACGTCGAGGCGATCTACGAGGTGTTCATCCCCGAAGGGATGATCATCAAGAACGTCGGCGCGACCCCGGTGATCTACGATCTGCGCCAGTTCGTCGAACCTCGCGAGAAGATCCTCACCGACGGGACGCTGACCGAGTTCCGGGAATGGGAGACCTCGGAGACCACCGAAATCTACGGCTCGATCGCCCACCGGTTCAGCGAGTACCGCAAGTCGGGCTACCTCAACGGCGAGTGGTTCGAGGGCCGTGGCATGAAGATGACCCAGTTCGTCAAAACCCCATCGGGCTGGAAATTGAGCTCGCTGGCCTGGGACGACGAGCCCGCCTGAAGATCGCTGCTCCTGGTCGAAGCCCCGACGTCCCGAGACTCGGGGCCCGGGCAGGTCCTGTTGGTCCTGGCCGGGCCCCTCTTGTCAGTGGTGTGTGCTGCGGGTGTTCAGCACGATGGCGGTGGTGATCAGCCCGGCGCCGATGAGCCCGGTCGAGCCGAGGCGATCGCCGAGGAACAGCGTGGCCAGGAGTGTGGCGACGAGCGGTTCCAGTAGCGCGATCAGCGCTGCCGTACTGGCCGGGGTGGTACGCAGGCCCCGGAAGTACAGGGCGTACGCCATCGCGGTAGGTGCGGTGCCCAGCAGGAGCAGCAACGTCACGGCCGTCGGGGTCGGGGCGAAGTCCATGCCGGATGTCACTGTGGCCGCAGGGGCGAGCACGGCCGCGCCGATCGCGAAGCTCACGCCGGTCCCGGTGAGATCGTCGAGACCGGCGACGGGCCGGGTGCCTATGAATGTCATGGTGGCGAAGCCGGTTGCCGACAGCAACGCGAGTCCGGCTCCGGTGAGCGCATCCATGGTGGTGATGCCGCCGGCCGGCGTGCCGACGAGCAGGGTCAGACCGCTGACGGCCAGCGCCACTGTGGCGAGCATCGACGCGCTCACCCGCCGCCGTCCGGCGATCCATTCAGCGGACAGGACCAGGGCGGGTGAGGCGCCGATGGTGAGTAGGGTGGCCAGGCTGACGTCGGTCAGTGACACTGCGGCGAAGAAGCAGGACTGGAAAACCGCGGCGAGCAGTCCGTTCACGACCATCCGGGCCCAGGCGTGCCGGCCACGTGGCAGCGGTTGCCGGGTCAAACAGAGCGAGGCGATGACGAGTGTGCCGCCCGCGGCGAGCCGGTAGGCGGCCACTGCCGACGGTGACAGCCCCGTTTCGTGGGCGAGGAGGCTGCCGGTGGGGCCACCGGTGCCCCACAGCACGCCGGCGAGGACAAGCGACCACAGGCCGGTGGCGGAGCGTCGGGCGGCGGCCACCGGGTGTTCGGAGACAAGCATGAAGAAATCGCTCCTGCGACGAGAGGAATTGGGGTCGCGGAAGCGGGGCGTACCGGACTCAGCGATGGGTGAACCGCGCGTCCAGCCGGCACAGGCTGGACACGATGAGCAGAGTCGCCCCGCTCAGGAGCGCGGCGGGGTGATGATGTCGAAGGTCCGGCCCATGATCCGATCCTATTCACGGCTGCTGGACGACACGAACCTCTTTTCGCGGGCGCCCAGCTGGTCCTTTCACGCGGGCCTTCAGCTGCGGGTCCAGCTCGAACGGGACACGCGTCTGCGAGATCCCGATCCCCGGTGGGCGAACGTCAGCCTGCCGAACTCGGCGAGGAACCGTTCGGCCGCCTGGTGCATGTCGAACCCACCCGCCTCCAGCGGCGTCCGCCATGCGGTGGTGTCCGCCCGCCGGCCCGGCCGCCACCCGGCCTCGAGCAGGACCCGCCGTGTCTCTGCCGAAAAGTCGTTCATCACTTTCCCGTCAGGAATTCAGGTTGAAGTGCTGGACGAGAGCCTTGGCCGTGCCGCGCGTCCATAGCCGCGGGGATGCTCGTCGCACGCGCCGATTCAGGCGTACGCCAGGGCGAGCCTGCGATGTTCGGGGTCGTCGGTGCGCTCGGCCAGGGCCCGCAACTCGGCGGAGGCAGTGGCGGGGTGGCGCGCGCACCAGGCGTGCATGAGGGCGGCGGCGGTTTCCGGCGGGCTCCCGGTGGCGGTGGAGACCACCACCTCCGCGGTCTCCTCCAGCATCTGGTCGAGGGTCGGCACGGTCACGCCCAGTTCCCGCAGGTGCCCGGCGAGCAGACCGACGCCCAAGGGGGTCAGGGCGGCAGCAGCGGCATCCTTGTCGATCGCTCCGAGCCTGGCCAGCTGGTCGAGCAGGCGGTCGGTGTCGTTGTCAGCGAGCCGGCGCCAGCTCCGCTCCTGCTCCTCGCTTCCGGGGTCGAACCCCAGTCCGTCGCATGCCGCCTGGTAGGCGAGCTGCCGCAACTCGTCGATCGCCACAGGTTCCGGCGCGATGTACAGGGCCATGGTCACGGCGAACACCGCCTCGTCGAACCGCCACCGCAGCACCGACTCGGCCCACCCGCCGCCGCAGACCGCCTCGCCGAGCTCGAACAGCGCGGCGAAGGCCCGCCGGGACAGCGCGAGCGGGTCCGCCAGCACCTTCGCCGCGCTCTTGACCGGCAGCAGCCGCCCCTTGACCACCCGTACGACGCGGGCCGCCCGGGCCCAAGCGACCAGCACGGTGAGCACGTACAGCTCGTCGCTGCTGCGCGTCTTGAAGACCCGGTCGCCGATCACCGGGTCGAGGACGTCGCCGGTCTCCAGCAGCGCAACGAGTTCCCGCGCGTCGGCCAGCCGCAGCCGGCCGGTGGTGGTGAGGGTCCGCCCGTCACCGAGCCACCGCACCAGCTCCTGCAGGCGGCGTACGACAACGGAATCGGCGGCCAGCCCGCGGAGGGTGTCGTCGTCGGGCACGGCCACCAGCGGCAGCGGCGGGTGCCGGTCGGAATCCTCGCCGAGCAGGTGGTTGGCCATCACCTGGCGCAGCAGGTCCTCGTCGACGGCGACGCGACCGGCGTGCAGGTCGCTGATGAACCGCGTGGCGGCCGCCTGATCGGTGGGGTCGACGCCCTCGTCCAGCATCCGGGTGGTCCAGAACTTCGCGAGCCCGTAACGGCTCTGGTCCGTCATCGCGTCGGCGAACGGTGCGGCGAACTTGTCCAGGGCGGCGTGCAGCAGTTGCCGGTCGGCGCACCGCCGGTCGGCGAGGTCCTGGTCGAAGAGGAAGTCGATGAACGCGCCGACGGTCGGCGCGACGCCGGCCCACTGGTCCGGCGGCAACGTCACCTGGCGGGGAAACCAGTCGAGCAGCGCCTCTTCCAGGTCCTCGGGCTGCCACCGTCCGAGGAGTCCGTCACCGTCGGCCCAGCGATGCTCGAGCAGCGTCTCGACGACGAACGCGTCGACCGGCCGACGGTGCCGCCGCGCCCAACGGTCGAACCGCCGCACCAGCCGGTCACGGGCGGGGAAGAACAGCTCTTCCGGCGCCGAGGTGTAGACCATCCGCATGACGGCCGACACTACCCGCAGAGCCGGCCGCCGCCGCCTGACAGTCAGAGGTGCCGGTGCAGGAACGCGGCTGCCGCGCTCGCCGCGTCGGTGACATGCGGTTCCACGTCGTAGAGGTCGATGTGCTGGGCGGCGTCGAGCCAGACGATCTCCTTCTCGCCGGCGGCCCGGCGGTGCAGCTCGGCGGCGAGTTCGGGCGCGCAGTAGGCGTCGAGCTTGCCGTGCACGATCAGCAGCGGGGTCGCGGCGAGCAGCGGGGCCGCGCCGAGCGCGTCGAACGTCATCAGCGTGTGCAGCGAACCGCGGGTCACCTGGTTGAACCAGTGCGGTGAGGCGGACCGGCTGGTGCCGTAGTAGGCGTACGGCTCGTCGCCGCCCATCGCCGCCTCCGCGCCGCCGGGCGCGACGGCGGGGAGAACCTCGTCGTACGAGTCGAGGAACCCGCCGAGCGATGAGCGGTAGTCGTCGATCCCCATCCGCTCGACGAACCAGGCCGGGCTGTTGTAGCCGCCGGCGATGCCGACGACCGCCTTCACCCGGGGGTTCTCCGCCGCCGCCCGTACCGCGTAGCCGCCGCCGAGGCAGACGCCGACCAGCCCGATCCGGCTGGCGTCCACCTCGGGCCGGGACCGCAGCAGCTCGACCGCCGCCCGCAGGTCGGCGAGCTTGCCCTGGCTGTCCTCGTGCCCGCGGCGGCCCCCGCTCTCGCCGAATCCACGATGGTCGAAGGCGAGCGTGACGAAGCCGGCCCGGGCGAGCCGTTCGGCGTACGTCCCGGCGACCTGGTCCTTGACGCCGGTGAACGGCCCGGTGAGGGCGACCGCCGACGCCGGCCCGGCGACGGGCGGCAGCCGCAGCTCGCCGACCAGGTCGATGCCGTCGCTGGTGAAGGTGACGCGTTCGGTGTCGGGGGCCGCCGGCTGGTCGGGTCCGGCCCCCGGGTCGGCGGTACGGGCAAGGCTCATCTTCTGGTCCTCAGCTTCGGCGAATTAGGGTTGGTCGTGACGGTAGGCGGCGGGGCCAGCACGGACCAGAAGGCACTTTGGAGTGCCCATGCCGAGGCAGGGGCTGGGCCAGAGTGCGGGCCCAGGCGGTACGACGCCAACGCCGAGACCGGCACCAGCAGCGGCGCCGACGACCGGGAGGATTCGATGGTTCTCGTCATCCCCGACGTACTCGAGGAGAGCTGCTCGACCCGGCAGGCGCTGGAGCGGTTCGCGGCGAAGTGGCGGGTCCTGCTGATCTACGCGCTGCTGGCCGGGCCGCAGCGGCACGCCCAGCTGCGCCGCCGCCTGCCGGGTATCAGCCAGAAGGTGCTGACCGAGACGTTGCGCGGGATGGAGACCGACGGGCTCGTGCGGCGCCGAGTAGTCAAGGCGAGCGCGCCACAGCACGTTGAGTACGAGCTCACCGACCTCGGTCACACGCTGGAGAAGCCCCTCGCGGCGATCTGCGACTGGGCGATCATCCAGCAGCCTCCGCAGTGAATGCTCCCTGCGTATAGCCGCGTTGTGTGTCCTAGTTGGAGTGTTGACACGCCCCGTGCCCTTGCCAGCTCAACCGCCCTCGATGACGATGAGGAAGGCTCGCTGCGGCGAGGACGTTAATCCACATTTCGTCTATCGGGCACTGGTCCCGGATCCGGGGTTCGCCCGACGTCACGAGGGTGCGAAGACATGACCTCCGGACTATTCAGGCGCTTCGCCGCCGCCACGATGACCTCATTGACCGTGCTGGCCCTCGGTATCGCCCCGGGCAGCCCTGCCCAAGCCGCTACCTCCCAACCCGGTGACTCACGCAACCCCTGGCTCGACAACCGGTTCCTGCACATCGCGCATCAGGGCGGCGAGAGCGAGGCACCGTCGAACACCATGTACGCGTACCGGCGTGCGGTCGCCGCCGGCGCCGACATGCTGGAGATGGACGTGCACTCGACCGCCGACGACGTACTGGTGGCGATCCACGATGCGACAGCCGACCGCACCACCAACGGGACGGGATTCATCCGGGACATGACATACCGCGAGGTACGCAGGCTGGACGCGGCGTACAACTTCGTGCCGGGCCAGAACGCCGTGCCCGGGCTGCCGCCGGAGTCGTACCCGTTGCGGGGCATCCGGACCCACGACCGGAAGCCACCACGGGGCTACCAGGCCAACGACTTCTCGATCCCGTCGCTGCACCAGGTGCTCACCACGTTCCGGGACGTGCCGATCAGCATCGAGATCAAGGGCACCAACGACGCCGACACCGAGTCCTTCCTGCACAACGCGCGATTGCTCGCCACGCTGCTGAAGCAGACCCACCGGACCCAGAACATGATCGTGACCTCATTCAACGATCTCGCGGTAGCGGAGTTCCACCGGCTGGCGCCGGAGGTTGCGCTGGCACCCGGCATGGCGGGGCTGACCAACTATTTCCTCGCCGGCGTGCCGCCGATCGACGGCACGGTCGCCCTTCAGGTGCCGGTGCAGTTCCAGGGCATTCCGGTCGCCACCCCGGCCTTCATCGCCCGCGCCCACGCCGACGGGTACGCGGTCCACGTCTGGTTCAGCGGCACCGCCCCCGAGGACGAGTCCACCTACAACGCGCTCATCGACGCATGCGCGGACGGGCTGATGTCATCGTGGCCGACCCTGTTGGAGCGGATCCTCAACGAGCGTGGCATCGCCCGCCCCGGCTCCCCCGGCATCGACCCCTGCGTCACCCGTTAACCACCCCACCAGGCAGGAAGCTCGCTACTCGAACGTGACGGCGGGTGAGGGTGCGGCCGGCACCGATCGTACGGGGCCGGCCGCACCCCCCTTGTTGAGTACGGACGTGGCCGCTGCTGCGGCTCGTCAGTGGCGGCGGTCAGTTCCCGCTGCGGTACGGGCCATCCACGTAGACGAGCGCGTCGCCGACGGCCCGCTCGGCGGACCCACTCGGCTGGTTGACCAGAGCGTCCTCGACGGCCATCGCGGTGGATCCGCCGCCGTCGAGGTTGACCGCGTTGTGCATGCCGAGCGCCTGGGCGACGGCGGCCGTCTCGTCCATGGTGGTGCCGACGCTCGTGGTCTGGCGGCCGTCGATGGTTGCGAGGACGATCTTCCCGTCCTGCGTGGTTCCGGCGATGGTACGGGGGTTGCGGGCGAAGAAGCTGCCGGAGCCGGCCGGTACGACGATCTGGCCGTCCGCGGTCAACGGGTAACGGCCGTTCACCCCGAACAGCCCGGGCCGCACGGGAAGTTCCTCGCCCTCCTGGTCGGTCAGGGTCGAGGTCCGATCCACGCACCCCTGCCCGGCCACATTCAGCAGGGCGGCGGTGTCCCGCCCGGTCGCCTGCAGCGAGGTCTCGCCGGCGGCCAGGGTGGTGCCGCGGGTGGTCGAGGTGCGCACCACGCAGCCGAGCCGGTCGAGCACGACCTCCACGCCGGCGCCGGTCGGGGTGGACGAGGCGAATTCGGGGGTGAACTCGACGACGTCGCCTGGGAGGGTGCACTGTGTCTGGTCGGCGAGGGTGGCGCAGCCGGCGGGGACGACCGGCGGGTGGTTGACGAACTCCAGCGGCAGGGTGGCGTCGGTCTGCCGGTTCCGTACGCTGCCCGACCAGGTCAGCTTCCCGGTCAGGGCGCGGTTGCTGTTGGCGTCGACGACGAAGTTGACCTCGGCCGGGTCGGTGGTGGGCTCGCTGAGCAGCTTCCCGCCGAACAGCCCCAGCCCGACCGGGTCGCCGGGGTAGAGCTGGCTGGCGGTGAAGGTGAAGAAGGAGGCGTTGACCCCGGCGAGCGCGCCGGAGGCGCGGACGAGGTCCGTGGTCTTCTCGACCTGGCTCAGGTTCGGGCCGTACGTCGCCTGCAGGTGCCCGTGGGCCTGGCTCGGGTCGATGGTGAGTACGTTGACCACCCACGGGCCCCGGGTGGTGGTGTTGATCTGGTCGGCTGGGGCAGGCTCGGTCCCCCGCTCGATCCGGGTCAGGGTGACGCCGTCGGCCAGCGCATGGCTGGTGTGTACCTCCGGCAGGTCGGCGTCGCCCAGCGGGAGGGTGTCGCCGGCGGCCTCGGCGCGGGCGCCCGGAACGACACCGAGAGCCACCGCGGCCAGCGCGGCAGCCGCGATCGCCCCGGTACGGCGGAAGCGGGACAGGCCAGGATTAGAAGCAGTCATGCCCGTGACCCTGGCGGCGCCACGGAACCACGTACCCGACGCCATTTGACACCGAGTCGAATTGTGGTGAAAGGACTTACCCGAGGGAGGCGGTTGTGAACGGCACCGACAAGCCGATCGGCTACTGGCTCAAGCACCTGCACAACCTGATCGACGAGCAGTTCGACGCGACGCTGGGCGACCTCGGCCTCGACCGCCGGCAGTGGCAGATCCTGAACGTGCTCTCCGGCGCGACGCGCAGCCGCGGCGAGATGGAGCAGGCGCTCGCACCGTTCTGGCCGGATGGCGTACCCCAACTCGAGGCCGCCCTTGACGGCGCCGACGGCCTGGTCACGCGGGGATGGGTGGGGTACGACGCCGACGCGCTCACCCTGACGGAGCAGGGGCGCGCGGCACACGGCGCGGCGGCTGAGCGCGTCGGCGAGACGCGGCTGCTGCTGCTGCGCGGGCTCACCCCCGAGCAGTACGCCGAGACCGTCCGGATCCTGTCGGTCATGGCCGACAACCTCGAGGCGGCGTTGGCAGGCCGCGCGGCGGACGGCAAACAGGACTGATGGGCCTGCGGTCCGTACCTCGGCCAGCAGAAGTCGCAGCCCTCTCAGCGGCGCGGCTTCGGCACCTGCCGGTTGAAGCGGGGCTTGAGGGCCAGGACCAGGGCTTCCTTCGTACCCTCCGGGTTGTCGGTCTCCTGCCAGCGGACCTCGCACCGGCCCAGCCAGTCGGCGATGTCCGCAGCCGACGCCTCGTGGCCGGGCTGGTCGAGGAGCTGGCCGACCTGCTCGTGCAGCACCGACGAATCCCGGTTACCCGTCAAGTGCTGCCGGAGGCGATTGCGCAGGTTCCCGGTGTAGCCGACGTAGACGACCGTGCCGCGGTCGAGGACCACGTGCACGCCGGGCGAGCGAGGAGCGCCGGCGGCGGCTTCCATCGTGTACGGCTGGGGAGGCGTGAAGGCGGCCAGAAGATCTTCGGCGTCGAGCATCCCCGGACGGTACCGGTATCAGCCCTCCCCCGCGGTCCCGCACGATCCGGGGTGCCCGTCGCGTAGTCGGCACCGCTGGCCGCCGTCAAGCCGAGCGTCGCACCAGACCCTGTGGCGGAGGTGCTGCCTGTCCTCCTCGCTGAGGGTGGTCTCGCCGAAATCGAGGGCGGCGACGTGGCCGAGGGAGTCGTACAGTGCGACGGCCAGGTCGGTGGCGGCGTCGTGGCTGGTCAGGGTGGTGGGCAGGTGGATGATCCAGCGGGGCTCGGTCACGGCCGCCACCGGTTGTTGAGTGACCAGTCGGGGTCCGGGTGGCGGCAGCCGGTGTGGCGGGACTGCCACTGGCGTAGGGCCTGGCGGATGCGTTCGGCCTCCGTGTTGGCGGTGGTCAACTCGCGGTGCAGGCGGTCGAGTTCGTCGGCGAGCTGGTTGAGGTAGGCGTGGACCTGGTCGGGGTCGAGGCCACGCCAGCGTGTGTCGAAGGCGGCGGCGCGGACCTGGTGCGGTTGCAGGCGTTCCCCGGTCACATAGATCATGGCTGCCTCGCGGTCTGTTCGGCGACCACGGCCTCGATCTCCCGCTCGCTCAGGCCGCGACGGATCAGGACGCGCCGGCCCCAGCGGTGCAGGCGGCAGGGGTGCGGGGCGCGGTCGTTGCGGCAGCGCGGGCCGTCGGGCCACTGCTCGGCGGCGTGCACGGTAACTGCCTTGACGGCGAAGGTGACGTCTTCGGCGGTGACGTAGGGCGGTAGGGGTAGTTCGCCGAGGAAGTCGTCGATCGAGTCCATGTCCCTCCCATTGCTGGATGGTTGCGGCGCCGAGGCGGGCGGGGACGACAGGTACGACCACGCGTCCGTACCTGTCGGAGCCCAGCACCCACCCCGGGCCTGCCTGTTACTCCCACCGCTGTGTCACGGCCGGAAGTCCTGTTCTCTGCTCCTCCCTCCGTCGATGCAGCGGCTGTGGCGGGAAGCTTCTGTGCGTCGGAGCAGCGCGCTGGCCAGCGCGAACTCGGGGGATTCGGCCAGCCGAGGCGGCTGCTGCTCCGACGAAGGATCCACCGCAGTGCCTAGCTGGGGCGCTTCCTCGCCTTCCCACTTTACCGGCGTTACTGGTAAAGTCAACGATGCCCTTGAAGTTCTCCCGGCTCCCGTGATCAGATGTGTGGGTCTAGCTGGGAGTACTTCGCATGCCCGCACCACGTAAGTTCGAGCCGCACTACCGGCGAATCATCGCCGACATCAGGGAGCGCATCGCCTCGGGCGAGTGGCCTCCCGGCCACAAGCTGCCATCCACAAAGGCGCTCGCCGAGATGTACGAGGTCGGCAGCCAGTCAACAGTCCGCCAGGCCATCACGATCCTCATCGAGACAGGCGAGCTGTACGGCCACCAAGGCCTCGGCGTCTTTGTCGCCGGACGAGGTGCAACTGCATCCGAAGGCTAAGCGGGGGGGCACAATGCAAGTCGAAGGAGCGTGTGCAGATCCGCGCGGAGGATGAGGCCGTTCGTGATGCGGTTGCCGTGCGGACCCATGTACGAGTCGGTGTGCGCCGCTTCGAGTACAGCGTCGGCCGACTCACCGGTCACGACACACCTTCCGTCATACGCGTCGAGCAGCCGCTGCCGGAAGCTCGCCTGCCCCTGCCGCTGAACGATGTATCGCAGTGTGCGGAGCCGCAGGTCCTCGGCAGGATCTGGTTCGCCTTCAAGATCAGGCAGCGCGATGCTCCTGGACCGCAGCCAGCCATCGAGGACATCTACCGTCCTCCGGTCGGCTCGGACCGCCGCTCTCTGGGCGACCTGACCGAACGCCGAGCGCGGGATCGGCTCTCGCATCAGCTTATGAGTGGCGTCGAGGTTCCAGATCGAGCAACGCGTACCAATGGTTACCGTCGGGATAGATGTCGACAGCCTTCCCTAGTGCGCAGATGTACTGGTATCGACCAGCGGCGTAGACCCAGACCGCATCGCCGGGCCGCATTTTGCGGTACCCGGTGCCAAGGATCCACGGATCCGCCTTGTCAGGGCTCTGCTCAATGTCGTCAAGCAGACGCTGCGATGACACCTCAGTGTCCCCATTTGGGTTGTCGAGGTAGTAGTCGCTCTTCTCGTTCGTCGGGTAGATCCGGTGAGTGACCGACACCGTTGAGTCCCTCCGTCCTACAGACCGCGGTCCCTGCCCCGCGCCATGCGATGACCTCGATGCGGAGGCCGCTTACGGCCTCAGCAAGCCCGAGTTCGTTCGCCCAGGCACAGGTCTAGGGGCGGCACTCATTCGCCTTGGGCGGGGAGCGTCGGAGCCTCGACTACGGGGTCCTCTGGCCGCGCGCGCCGCCATGCACCTCCGTTGACCTCGACGAATGGCTCGGGGTCACCTTGTCCCCAAGGGTGCAGACGAGTGCTGACGAACCTGCCGAGCGTGGGTGCAGGCAGGCCGAGTTCTTGTGCCATCTGGGGGTGCGGCGCATAGTGACCGAAGATCACTATGCCCTCGGGCTTCAACTTCCTACGAGCGTCGCGTACTCGCTTGGCACTGTCGACTTGTTGGGCGGCGGTGAGGACCGTGGCCCGATTGACCAGCTCGCCGGTCAGTTCTCGGAACAGGTTCGTGACGGCGGTCTGACCATGCCTGGCGTAGGCGATGAGGTCCAGCTTGGTGGCGTCCTTGATATGTAGAAGCGTATTGCTCACAAGGTCCGCACCGGGCACTACCCAGAGGATGCGGTCACGCCCGCGATCATTGAGCCGTCGTTTCCCGTCGCGCTGGCGTCCCAATGGTTTGAGCACCTCTTCGCTTATGCGAATGAGGCCCGATGCCCACCGCGCGGTGTACTCGTTGGCCCAGGCGACGAAAGCCAGCTTGGCGCCCCGGCTGTGCATCTCCTGGGGGATCTCCCAGTCGTACAGGTTCAACGACCACTTGCAGTCGACGTCCACGCCGGCTATCCGATAATCGAGTTCCTCCCCGTCGTCGAAGCCGAATTCCCGCTGCAGCCAGATCTCGACGAGTGTGCCTATGTGCGTCTTCTCGGTCTTCATGAGCTGTGTGAAGTCCCAGCGGCCGGTACGTTGGCCGTCGTAGATCTGGTCGAGCGCTTCCCGGATCGCATATCCCGTTCGTACGCCGTCTGGATCCATGGACTTGATGGCCGCATATACACCCCACAGCTCGGGGTCCTCCTGCGGGGTGGGCGGCCGTGCGTCCGTTCGGAACGGCGCGGGCCCCGTGGCAGGTCGTGGCCGGCCCGTGGTTGACGGGCGGCGTGGCAGTACGCGCCTGCGGTGTACCCGGAGGGTACGTGGTATCACGACCTCGACGGTGCGTGGTGTCACGACATCGACGGTGCGAGGTATCACGACATCGACCGCGTCATCCGAGAAGAGTTCACCTTGAGTGACCGACACAGGCGGAGGCTGCCAGACCAGGCTCCCCTCGTCAAACAGCCCCGTTCCGTGTTGCTCTATGGGGCTGACAGTTCAGCGCAGGTAATCTTTGAGGTGGCGCGCGATGGCTGCGGCCAAGCCGGACGGCACCGCGTTGCCGATCTGCTTGGCTATCTCGATCTTCGAACCGCACCACAGGTAATCCTTGGGGAAGTCCTGCAGCAGTGACGCCTCGTAGTGAGTGATGACGCGGTTCACCCGCCGTGCCGGGTCGACGGGATCCCACTGCGGATGAAGGTACTGGCCCTTCTCTGGCTTGAAAAATTCCGTGCGGATCGTCAACGACGGCGCATCCCAGCGCATGCGTCCCATGACGTCCGTCGTCCCGGTCTTCTTCTCACGCCAACAGCGAGACAAGAGGTGGTCCGGGAGGTTGAAACGACCTCCACCTGGAGGGATGTGGTCATAGCGTTCGAGCGATCGAGCTGTAGGTTGTCGACCGAAATGGATGTCTGTTCCTTTGAACTCACCCTTGATGCGCTCGCCGAAATACTCCGTCGTGGCGTCGGGAAGCTCTGTCGTAGCCGGATGCTCATCCACGGATCCGATGCGGCTACGCACCGTCTCCCATGGCAGGAGATCCCCGGTCGGCACCTTGGCGTGTGTGGGCAGCGGTAGCGGTATGCTGCCGATGCGGGATCCGATCACGATGGTACGAGGACGACGTTGCGCCACTCCGTAGTCGGCTGCGAGCAGGACTCCCGAGCTGAGCTCGTAGTCCTTGATAATGCCGTGGTCGGCCTCGTTGAACAGGAGCTGGAACTCGCTGGTTCTCGAGAAGCGCTCCACGTTCTCGATGACGAACACCTGGGGCTGCGCCGTTACAACGAAGCGGAGATACTCCTTCCAGAGCTTGTTGCGCGGATCGTCGACGTCCTTGCTGCCAAGGTTCGAGAACCCCTGGCAGGGCGGCCCACCGATGATCACCTCAGCCTGAGGGATCTCGTCTTCACGGACGAGGGCGATGTCCCCCCACCGCGTGTGCGATTCGCCAAAGTTGGCGGCGTAGGTTGCCGCCGCCGCCAAGTCCCACTCTACAGAGAGAACCGGACGAAAGCCCTCACTATGGAAACCGACGGTCATACCGCCGCACCCTGCAAACAGGTCGATCATGCTTAGGCGGTCGCTCACCCGCGACATGTTAGTTGCCCCTGCTCTCGAAGCAACGCCGGCGCGCCGGTGAGGTAGAACGCATGTCCGAAAAATCCTGGGCTTCGTCCGCAGGGGTGCGGAAGTCCATGCAGGCGAATACGGGACGCGACACGCGGCCTGAACTGGCGCTCCGCCGGGCCGTGCACGCCCTCGGCTTGCGCTATTACGTCAACAGGCGTCCGATCAAATCCGTCCGCCGCACGGCAGACCTCCTGTTTCCGCGCCTGCGGCTCGCGGTGTTCCTTGACGGTTGCTTCTGGCACGGCTGCCCTGACCATCACACGGTGGCCAAGAGGAACGCCGCCTTCTGGGCTGAGAAGGTCTCGACCAATCGTCGACGGGATGCCGAGACGAACGCCGTCTTGGCGACGGCAGGCTGGATAGTCGTGAGGATCTGGGAGCACGAGCCTGCGGAAGAGGCTGCAGCCAAGGTGGCACGCGTTGCGGCGCGGCTACGGAGAGCCGGCCGCGCGGCGGACGAGTGCACTGAGCCTTGAGGTATGTCCGTCCGCGCGCCGGTACATTCAGCCGCTCAGTCGAAGCTCTCGGCCGACTAGGGGTCCCACCAACGGTACTTCGGTCCCCATAATGATCACCGTGCCGACCGCAGCCAACTGGGACCAGCCTGATCCAGCCCTTCAGGCATGGATCGAGACGCACCGGAAGAATGCCCTGAACGCGTACGAGGCTGATCCACTGCTAGTCGGGGAACACGGTCTCCAAGAGGACGGGTTCAGGACCGGCGGATACGCCCAGCGGCAGGTGCTCGAACTGGTCCAGAACGCCGCGGATGCTCTGCGGCGCGCCGGAACCCGCGGCCGCGTGGAGGTGGTGCTCTTCGACGGCACGCTTTACTGCGCCAACGAGGGTGCACCCTTCGGGCTGGACGGGCTGGAGGCGCTCTCTCATGCCTACCTCAGCGGCAAACGCGGCGACGACATGGGCCGGTTCGGCCTCGGCTTCAAGTCAGTACTCGGCGTCACCAACACCCCCTTGGTCCTCAGCCGCTCCGTGTCCTTCTCCTTCAGCGCTGAGGCGAGCCGCCGGGCGTTGACGCGGGTGGCGCCGGACGCGCCGAAGTACCCGGTGCTGCGTCTGCCGATTCTCGCTGACGCCAGGGCGGAGATGAGCACGGATCCAATTCTGTCCGGCCTCGGCGACTGGGCGCAGACGATCATCCGGTTGCCTTTGGCGGGTTCCAACCAGCGGTTGAACGACGACATGCGGAGCTTCCCGAAAGAGTTCCTGCTCTTCGCGCCCTTTGTATCCGAACTGGTCATGAGGTTTCCCGACGGATCCGGACAGGGGTTCCGTTGCGAAGACCTCGGTGAACGGCGGTACCGGCTGATCGGGACGGAGGGCACGTCGGCGGACTGGATGGTATGGCACCAGACGCACCGGCCCTCTGAGGAGGCGCTGGCCGAGGTCAGCGAGGCCATCCGGCGACCGGAGGTCACTGTCTCCTACGCTGCCCCGCTGGACGAGACGCAGACGTTGGGCCGCTTCTGGGCGTATTTCCCGCTGCAGGACTACACGTCGGCCCGTGGGATCTTCAATGCGCCCTGGCACATCAGCGATGACCGAACCAACCTCCTCCCCGGTCGATTCAACGAAGAACTGCTCAGGGTGGCCTCGGATCTCGTGGTGACCGCTCTGCCGCACCTGCGAACCGAGGAGGACCCGGCGCGTCATTTCGACTACATGCCGGCACGTGGCCGCGAGACTGACAACTTCGGTGATCTCCGGCTGACCGAGCTCGTGCCCGAGGCCGCCGCGACGGAGGCGTGCGTACCGGACGCCGAGGGTCTCCTGCGTCTGCCCGCGGATCTGGAATACGCGAACGCAGACCTCCGCCTGGAGATGGCTAGCTTCGTGGCGTGGAGCCAGGCTCCTGGCAGGCCCGTCCGCAGCCCACATTGGACCTGCTACCGGACGCCGACACGTCGCGCCCGCCTCCGTAGGCTGGTGCGAGGCGATGCCACCCGACCCGCACCGAACGAACTGAGTGCGGCGGACTGGCTGACAAGTCTGGTACCCGACGCCAGCGACGAACAATGCGTAGCCGCGCTGAAAGTGGTCTTCACCATCGGAGACGAACCAGTCCGCCGAGACATGCTTCGCGCTCCCATCATTCCCGACTCCTCGGGCACGCTGACCCGCCTCGGCCTGGTGAACAACCTCTTCCTGCGCGGTGACCGCCTCAGTGCGACTGCCGGGATCCGACTGGTGCGGCCGAGTTTCCTCGACCTGCCGGACGTCGAGGATCAGCTCCGAGCACTCGGTTTCACCGACGTCGACCCTAAGCACGAGTTGCAGCAGCTCGCCACGACAGTCGCCAACCGGTGGACGGGCCAGGAGTGGCGGGACTTCTGGAACCTGGTCTCGGACGTCAGCGTTCGCGACGCTCAGGTCATCCTCCTCGAACATGTCAGGAAGGGCGCCACCCTCAAGGTGCAGTGCCGCGACGGCTCCTGGCAACACGTCGGCTGCGCAGTAACCCCCGGCCTCGTGGATCCGATCGATGCCTCTCTAGCGGTCGACATCGATTACCATGAGCTTCATCTGGATCTGCTCAGAGTCATCGGTGTGGCCGATCGACCGGTGATCAGCAGCGTCGCACTACAAGACTTGACGCTGTCCGAGTATCGACGCAGGCAGCGCGTCGAGTACGTGGAGAGCCTGCCCCCACGTGGCCGTCCCGAACGCGGCGACATCGACTTCGTCGAGCAGGAAGGCCCCACGCCACTACACGTGCTACGACGGTTCCAAGACACGCACGACGACCGAGCACGCATGCTTTGGACAAGAGCTCTGCTCGAGATCGACACCCCGCCGACGTGGACCCTGCAACACCCCAACACCAAGAAATTCGCGCCACACCAGGTCGCCGCCCCACACATCTGGGCGGCGCAGAACTACGGGCTGCTGGAGACAGCTTGGGGTCCACGTGAGCCCCTGCGCTCCCTGCATCCCGACCTCGCACACCTGGATCCCCTTCTTCCCGTGGCGCGCTGGCAGGTCGCCGCGAAGCTGGACACCATCGCCGACGAGAAGGACGTGTCCGTCAACCTGTGGCGTGAGTTCGTCTCGCGCACGCCCGTGGGTGGCGACGCCCGACAGCTCGGAGCACTCATCGGCACCGCGCTCCAGCGGCTGCCAGCCGGCGACGTGCCGGAGTGCCTACCTGCAGTAAGTAACAACGGCTACGACAGCGTGCCGACCGCACAGCTGCTCATCGCCAACACCGATCAAGAGGTCAGAACGCTGAAGGAGGAAGGGCTTCCGTTCGTCGTCGTCGAAGACGAGTCGGTCGCACAGGGCCTCGTCGAGAGATGGGGATGCCAGTCCGCTGCGTCGATGCTCCGGGTGGAGATCCTCCCTGAGACGCCGAGCGAACCCATCGTGCTCCTCGACCGCTTCCGCCGCCTGCGCGACTACACAAGCGGAGAACTCGACGAGTTCGAGCTGATCGGATGCGCCTCCCTGAGCCGGGCGGTGACCCTACCCACAGGAACCGACAGCCGTCCCGAGGACTTCGCGGTCGCCAGACGTACGATCTACTTCGAGAACTCACTGGGCGAGGAGGACTTGCTCGCGAGGATCTCAGAGCACTTCCAGCTCGGTCTCGACGCCCTGGCCATCACGCGCATCCTTCAAGAGGCCGACAGCGAGCGGATCCAAGCCGCCATGGCACAGGCACGCTCACTGCACGAGCCGGGGGATAAACTGCTGGCCCTGCTCCCCGTCGCCGCCCTTGAGGCCAAGCTGCCCGCGGGGCTGCTCGAGACGGTACGGGCGGTGTCGGGCGACGCCGGGAACAAGCAGGTCGCCGAGCTGCTGTGGCATGTACATGGCTACAACGTGCTCAGCGAACTGCGCCACGACCTCCGGGACAATGGTTACCCCGTACCCGAAACCTGGGCTGGATCTGCACCGGCCATTGCCTTCGTGCGCAAGCTGGGATTCTCCGCCGAGTTCGCCGGCGAGCGTGGCCGTCAGCTCGACTCCGACATCACAGTCCTCGGCCCCCCCGATCTGAAACCTCTCCACGACTACCAACAGCGCCTGGCCGAGCAGATCCAGGATCTCGTGCATCCCAGCGACAAGCCTGATCGAGCGCTCCTCTTCCTTCCCACCGGGGCAGGCAAGACCCGCGTGACGGTCGAGGCGTTGGCCACCTCCATCCACGACCGCATCTTCACCGGCCCCGTCCTCTGGATCGCCCAGAGCGAGGAACTCTGCGAGCAGGCGATCCAGACGTGGGCGACGGTGTGGCGCCAGGTCGGCAATCGCCCGCTGCGGCTGTGCCGACTGTGGGATAAAAACGAGGTCACTGCGAGTGACTCCGACGCGAACGTCGTCGTGGCCACAGATGCGAAGCTCGACCACGTCCGCCTCCGCTCCGACTACGACTGGCTGCTGGATGCTGCGGTCGTGGTCATAGACGAAGCGCACGGTGCCACGGCACAGGGCATTACGGCCACACTTCGATGGCTCGGGATCGGCCAAGGGAGGACCGCCCGCCCACTGCTCGGGCTCACAGCGACCCCATTTAAGGGAACCGGAGAAGCCGCGAACAAGGCCCTGGCAAGCCGCTTCAACAACAGGCAGCTCAACGTGCTGGGTGATGACCCGTACGGTGAACTGCAGCGGCTCGAGGTGCTGGCCAGGATCCAGCACCGAGTCCTGCCAGGCTCCTACTACGCCCTGGACCCCGCCGAACGGCAGCAACTGGCCCGATACCGTGACGTCCCGCGATCGGTCCTCGAGCGAGTCGGTCGAGACCAGCATCGAACCCTGCGCCTGCTGGACGACATCTCGAAGCTGCCTGAAGACTGGCCGATCCTCGTCTTCACCTCATCGGTGCTTGCCGCGCAGACCCTGTCCGCGCTCCTTCGGCTGCGTGGCATCTCGTCGGCCACCATCAGTGGCGCCACACCGACGACTGAACGGCGGCGAACGATCGAGGCGTTCCGTGACGGAACGATCCAGGTGCTGACGAACTGCAACGTCCTGACCCAGGGGTTCGACGCCCCGGGCGTTCGGGCGCTCTACATTGCGCGGCCCACCTTCAGCCCGAACGCCTACATCCAGATGGTCGGGCGGGCTCTACGCGGGCCTGCCAACGGCGGTAAGGCTGAGTGCTTGGTCGTCAACGTCGCGGACACCTTCGAGACCTTCGGCGAGGAACTCGCTTACCAGAAGTTCGACCACCTATGGAAGAACCAGGGTGGTGGTCCCAACTGAAGATCATCCCTGGGCTGGACCGGCTCGGATACGTCCAGTCGGTTGCGGAGACACGTGTCGCCAAGCTGTTGTCCCAGGCAGATCTGGGTGAGCCAGCAACCTGCTTCTACTCGGTTCATCTGCCACGCCACGAGTACAAGCGCATGGCGGAAATCGACTTCCTCATAGTGCTGCGAGACCTGCTGCTGGTCATCGAGGTGAAGGGCGGCAGGCTGTCTCGGCGGGACGGCCTGTGGACCTTCACGGATCGGTTCGGAGAGGTTCACACCAAACGCGAAGGCCCGTTCGAGCAGGCGCGTAGCGCGATGTTTGCCCTCGAGGCGACCTTGGCACAGCGCATACCCGGCCTCACTGCGGCGTTCGGCACCGTTGTCGTGACCCCCGGCCAGGCACTGGACCGTGACCTGGAGTGGGATCCGGCCGAACACATCGGGCCCTCGGCCATGACCGTCAGTGGCTTCGAAACGGCGTTGATCAAGGCCCTCAGATTCTGGCGCGGCAGGTCGTCTCGTATCCCAAGGGGATCTGACTACCAGAGTGTCCTGTCGGTGTTGCGGCCGGACTTCGACCGCGTACCCCGCCTCTCACTATTGACCGGTGCCATCGAGTCCGAGTATGTGGCGTTGGCTCGGGAGCAGTACGACATGCTGCGCGGCAGCGAGATCAACGACAGGATCTTCTGCACGGGCGGCGCCGGTTCGGGCAAGACACTTCTCGCGGTCGAGACGGCCCGCCGCGCGGCGAGCAGCGGGGCATCCGTTCTTCTCACCTGTCGCTCTTCCGGCGTCGTCGATGTGATGCGTCGTTCGCTCGGCGAGACCAAGGTCAGGTGCGTGCCATGGTCCGATGCGGAGAAGCTCGACCCCTTCGACGTCCTCGTCGTGGACGAGGCGCAGGACCTACTCAACCTCGACGACTGCCTGGAACTCGACCGGCTCGTCGTGGGGGGCCTACAGCGAGGCCGATGGCGCATGTTCAGTGATCCCAACAATCAGACGAACATTCATGGCGCCTTCGACCCCGACATCTATCAGGAGGTGGCGGCCGGCGCCGCCCGCTACCAGCTCCCGTACAACTGCCGGAACACCTCAGCGATCGTCGATCAGACACAGCTTATGACCGGGGCCGACCTGGGTGTCGCGAAGGCGGGCCAGGGCCCGGCGGTGGACTTCGTGAGGCCCGCCACCGACCTCGATGCAGCGGCTCTGCTGGATGCACGCCTCAAAAGGTTCCGTCAGGAGGAGATCGACCTCGCCGAGATCGTGGTCGTCACGTTGCGGGACTCGGTTGCGAATAGCGCTGCCACGAGAAGCCGCGCTTTCATGAGAGGACAACTGGTCGCCGAGACGGGTTCCGGAACGCCAACGGTCGCGGGTGTCGCCCGATTGGTGACGGTTCAGGAGTACAAGGGCTTGGAGGCACAGCACGTTTTGGTGATCGACGTGGATGACCTGTCCGAGGCCCGCGACATGTCGAAGCTGTATGTTGCTATGACCAGGCCACGGGTCTCCCTGTGGCTGGCCGTCAGTCCGTTAGCCTGGCAACAGTTGTCGAAGATGCCCGAAGGACGCCGCGATGCCTGAACCGCGAACCTTCGCTCGACTGCGCGAGGACGTCGTCACATACCTGCGGCGCCAATACCTCGGCCCTGAGAACGATGAGTCAGAGGTGCTGAAGGACCGCCCCGACAGGGTGTACCTCGTCGGCACCCTCTACCCTCGTGGACCCGCGGCCCAGCCCCTCGACGGTGAGATCCTGGGCGACGACGGCCACGAGGAAGGGCTTGACGAACCGATCGAGCTGGCGAATGCATGGCATCCAGCCTCTGCAGCCATATCTTTCCTCCATGACGGAGCCGAGATCACCGTCCTGCTGTCCGCGGCACGCTACGAGCGCCTAGCCGACGAAACCGGCTGGCGACGCCTGCCACTGACTGAAGCACCCATCGTGCTCGACCCGCAGACCGACCCGGTCGCCTGCTTCGACGGTGCCGCACGGCTTCGCGCCGAGTGGCGCAGGACAGGTGATGCATGGCTGGTCACGGTGGCGGTTGAAAACAGTGCCCGCCACGACAACGCAGAGTCCCCGCCTCCCACTGAGGACTGTCTGTTCCAGGTCCGCATTGTCTGCACCGTAGAGAGCGGCCAGGTGCGGCCGTACCCCTCGGTCACCCTGCTCAGTGACGACCAAGAAGACGAGGAACTGCAGCTGCTGTACCGACACCGGCAGGTCTACGGGGTCGGGCACGGATGCTCGGTGACGTGGGACGCCCTGCCCGATGGAACGGTTCGCACGGTGGCGACTGAGATGCTGCCCCGGAGCATCGTGCCTGGTGTGTCTCCTGGATCCCGCGGTTCCGCCGTACTGCGCCTGGCATATCTTGCGGACCAGACCGTGCCGACGGCACGGCTAGTCGAGGCCCTCGATGCATTCATCGACGCCTACGACGAGTGGGTAGAAGCACGCCACAAAGAGGCGCCGACGCTCGGCGCCCATCACAGCGACGCGGCGAGCCGGCTCCTGACCCGCATGGACACGGCCCGGGCAAGGATGCGCGAAGGTGTACGCGTCCTGGCGAAGAACGGTAACGAACTGGTCGCGTTCCGTCTGGCCAACAAGGCTATGCGTGAACAGATCCTGCAGACCCGTCACGCCAAGGTTGCACCCGGACGGCGTAACCAGCCTCTGGTCGAGCGGCCATCCGAGATGTCGGAACCGGCCTGGTACCCGTTCCAGCTCGCCTTTCAGCTTCTCACCATCGCCTCGACCGCTAACAGCAAGCATGAGGACCGGGGCGTCGTGGACCTGATCTGGTTCCCGACCGGCGGCGGTAAGACTGAGGCTTACCTCGCCCTAGCCGCATTCGAGATGATCCACAGGCGGCTGATACGGGGACACCACGGCGGAGGAACAGCCGTCCTCACCAGGTACACCCTGCGTATGCTCACCGCCCAGCAGTTCCAACGAGCCGCGACCCTCATCTGCGCGCTAGAGCGCATGCGCCAAAAGGACGACCGGCTTGCCGGAAAGGCTCCCTTCTCGATCGGTCTCTGGGTCGGTGGCGAGACGACGCCGAACAGGTTCGAGGAGGCCCACGCTCTTACCCGAGAGCTTCGTAGGGCGTCGGAGCCAGACAACCCCTTCCAGATCAACAATTGCCCCTGGTGCGCCACGCCGCTGCTCCCTGCGCAACGCACTAGGGATCACGGCGCCTACGGTGTGCGGTCAACCAGGCACACGTTCGAACTGTTCTGCCCCCACACCGAGTGCCCCTTCCACCAGGAGCTGCCGGTACGGGTCGTCGACCAGCAGATATTCGCCGATCCGCCCACACTTCTCGTGGCAACCGTCGACAAGTTCGCCAGGATGCCCTGGCATAACGAAGCAGGGGTGGTGCTGGGCCGCGACAACTCACCGTACGATCCGCCGGGCCTCGTCATCCAAGATGAGCTACACCTGCTGTCGGGTCCGCTGGGGACGACCGTGGCACTCTATGAGGCCGCCGTCCTCGGGCTAATCGGCTGGAACGGCACTAGAGCCAAGGTAGTCGCCTCAACTGCGACGATCAGATCAGCGCCCGAACAGGTACGTCGTCTATACGGATCCGAGGTCGCACTATTTCCTCCCAGCGGGCTCGACGCCGACGATAGCTACTTCGCCGCCGTCGACCGGGAGTCGCCCGGCCGGATGTATGTGGGACTAATGCCCCAGGCGCACACCCAGTCCCGGGCGACCGGCCTGGCCGCGGTAGCCCTCCTCGAAGCGCCCATGTTGGTCCGTGAACAGCCCAGCGATCTGGACGCCTACTGGACAGTGGTGGCCTACCACAACTCGCTCCGAGAACTCGGGCGAACCGTCACCATCGCCCGTGACGACATTGAAAGCATGCTCACCGCCCGAGCATCGATGCGGGAAAAGAACTCCCGGCGGATCCGCCGGGACGGCGTCGTCGAACTCACCAGTAACGTCCCGCCCAGTGCCCTGATCAAGAGGCTCGCCCGCCTCGAACGCCGCGTCGACCACGGTGATGCCATCGACCTCGTGGCCACGACCAACATGCTGTCCGTCGGGATCGACATCAGTCGCCTCGGCCTGATGCTCATGAACGGCCAGCCAAAGACGACCTCCGAATACATCCAGGCCACCAGCCGAGTGGGCCGATCCGACGTGCCCGGCCTCGTCGTGACCCTGCTCCGCGCGGGAAAACCCCGAGACCGTTCCCACTACGAATCCTTCAGGGCGTTCCACGAATCGCTGTACCGCCACGTCGAACCGACCAGCGTCACACCGTGGTCGGCGGCATCCCGGCAACGATCACTTCACGCAGCGCTGGTTATGCTCGTCCGGCACGGTGCAGGACTGCGATTTAACGATGATGCCAGCCAGTTCCGCGCTACCGACGCACCCGTGGCCAAGGCCGTCCGCATCCTGCTCGACGCCGTGACCGAGTGCGAACCGGAAGCAGCCGAGGACACTCGAGTCGAATTACAACGGCTTGTCAACGAATGGGAGCGCAAGGCTCGCCGCGCTGAGGAACTCGGGTTGAACCTGCGCTACGACAGCAGCGACAACGAACACCCGGTACTGCTGTGCGACTTCGGAGAGCGGCGGGATGCGTGGCCGACCATGCATTCGATGCGCTCAGTCGACCGCACCGTGCGGGTGATCGCGCTGGGGGAGGCCTGATGAGGAAGACCCGACTCAGTCAAACCATCTCACCGTTCGGCGTCGGTGCCATCCTGGATATCGACGGCGAATCGCTGATGGCCGCCGACATCAGCCTATGGCCCGTGGATCACACCCAGCGCATCGAGTCCCGGCGTCTGGAGGAGAGCCTCGGGGTCACAGAGCTCCGAAGCCCGCCTAGCGTCCCCTCGTATCCCTCGAGACGCACACCCGGCATCTTCTATCAACGCTTCCCTGGATGGCTCTTCTGCCAGGACTGCCGGCGCATGCATCGCATCAAGCGCCACGATGAGACCGGGGAGGTGCCCATTTGCAGACACTGCAGAGGCCCGATGGTCCCCATGCGCTTCATCGCCGTGGGTACCAAGCGTGGTCACGCAATGGACGTTCCCTGGGTCCGATGGACACACTCCGAGCCCAGAAACGCGGACCAAGAGCGATGCCGGGTAGAAGACCTGTTGTTCAAGACGCGGGGGGGAGGTTCGGAGGGCCTATCCAGCCTCGTCGTGCACTGCGCCGTCTGTTCCGCCAGCCGCGACCTCGGCGATCTGACGGCCAAGGGAGCCCTGAACCGAATCGGCTTCCGATGCGCGGGCGGACAACCCTGGCAGCCCTCGAGCGTGAACGGCTGCGACGAACCGGTCGAGGTGCTGCAGCGCGGAGCGACGAACGTGACACTCAACGAAGTCACGACCGCACTGGACATCCCCGAACCCTCGATGCCCATACGTGATGAAGAAGCCGAGATCAGGCAGCATCGCAACTTCGAGAACGTCAAATCGGCGCCGACGGGACCACGCGCCGAGATGCTGATCGAGCTGATCGCGGAGGAGCTGGGGGTAACGACAGACCTGGTACGCCGAGTGGTCACCTCCACCACCAGCCCCGACGACGAAGTGAAGGCAGCACGCGACGGGCTTCTGGCCGACGAATGGCAGGCGTTCCAGCAGGCCATCGACAACCCCGCAGAGTCGATCGGCACACCGACCTTCATCGTCTCCGCCACCCCTTTCCTCAAGCCAAACGCTCCTTCCGTGCACCGCGCCGCGGAAGAGCTGGTGGGGCACGTCGTGCTGGCCCACAGACTCCGGGAAGTGCGAGTGCTGCACGGATTCCGCCGATACGATCTCGCAGCCGATATCGTCGACGTCAACCTTGCGCCGAGGGGACGCGCGCGATGGCTGCCAGCCGTCGAGTCCTTCGGCGAGGGCGTCTTGTTGACCCTCGATGAAAGCCGCCTGACGGAGTGGGAGAACCGCGAGGCGATAACGGAACGTGCGCGACAGCTGGAGCGCAGACGACGCGACTCCCCGATTGGGTCACGGCTCTCCGACGCGACGCCGCGACTCATCCTGCTACACACGCTTGCCCATATCCTCATGCGGCAGCTGGCGTTCTCCTGCGGTTACTCGGCCGCCTCCCTACGCGAACGCGTCTACGCCTCGACAGGCCCGAAGCCAGAGGCAGGCCTGCTGATCTATACAGCGGCCGGAGACGCCGAGGGCACGCTGGGTGGGCTTGTCCGCCAGGGAGAACCACCCCGACTGGTCAGGACGCTGCTGTCCGCGCTCGAGAGCGCAGCATGGTGCTCATCTGATCCGTTGTGTCGTGGGAGCCGTGGCCAAGGACTCGGAAGTATGAACCTGGCCGCGTGTCACGGTTGCTCCTTGGTTTCAGAGACGTCGTGTGAACGGGGCAACCTGCTGCTAGACCGCGTCATGCTTGTCGGAGACGAAGGCGCTCCCGGGTACTTCCAGGACGTCATCGCATTCGCAAGACAGGAAGCCGCCAAGCTTTCCTCGTGAAGACACCAAGACTGCTTACGCCGGGCGCTGGCCGCGAGCAGACCCTACGCGCTTCCCTTCGAGGCACAGCGGTTGCACCAGCTTGCCAGTCGTGCAAGGTCGGTCAAGCGCTCGGCCTGGAGGCCCGGAAGCGCGTCGGGCGACGCATCCAGGTGACGAATAACGAGGTAGAACGCCCGGTCCGCCGTACCTGATGTGCTTCGACCCATGCGGCACGTGCGACAAATGAAGCGATCCCGCGAGAACACCTGCCGACGGATGTCCTCGCCGAACAATGCCTGAGAAGGATGCAGACGATCCCACTCCATGAGTGAAGCCAGACGGTGATCGCCGGGATCGAGGTCGGGAGCGTCGGCATTGGTCTCAATGGGCAACAGCTCTCGCTTCCGTAGCTGGCGCGCCAGTTCCGCCCCCTCAATACCGTGCGCCACGCGGTAGATCTCCTCCAGCGTCACGATCTCGCCCACCAGCGCCTCGAACAGCTTCTGCACACGCTCTAAGGAACTGCCTTGCCCGTTACGGATGGAGGTCACAGTCCGCCATCGTTCGCGCCGTGCCAGATTGGGCTCCTCGGTGAGGATTCGGTAGCGTCCACCACCTTCCTCGATTTCATACCCCTCCTCGACGCGGAGCTCACGAATCCGGCGGGCCCACTCCCCGATACCGGACACAGCAGCGATCTCCCCACTGCTGACCCACTCACCCACATGCTTCAACAGGTAGGCGAGAATCCGCGCTTGTGCGCCACCACCACGCTCGGACCGCGGCCGCCTTCCCTGGTATGCACGTGCGACCGCCGCGCGAACGTCTGCCAGAGCGTCGAGCACCTCATCGTGTGATCGTTCTGCCGCCACCTCGTCGGCCAGCTCAGCAAGTCGCTTCACGGCCGATCGATATTGGTCGACTGCATCTGCCCGCGTCATGATGACAGCCTATGCTGCGGCGGTCTACCGCCTGAGTCTCAGCCGTTCAGGTACGCGAGCACCGCGAGCACTCGCCGGTTGTCGTCATCGGACGGCGGCATCCCCAGCTTGCTGAAGATGTTGTTGATGTGCTTGCTGACCGCCTTCTCGGTCACGAACAACCGCCCCGCGATCGCCGCGTTCGACCGCCCCTCGGCCATCAACCCCAACACCTCCCGCTCCCGCGCAGTCAGCTCCCCCAACCGCTGCGCCCCGGAATTCCGAGCCAGCAGCGCGGCGACCACGTCGGGGTCCATCACCATGCCCCCGTCGGCCACCCGGCGCACCGCGTCGATGAACTGCCCGACGTTCGACACCCGGTCCTTGAGCAGGTAGCCGACTCCCCCACCCCGGTCGGCGAGCAGTTCCCGCGCGTACAGCTGCTCGACGTGCTGGGACAGCACGAGGATCGGCAGCCCGGGAAGCTGCGTCCGGGCCGCGAGCGCCGACTGCAGGCCCTCGTCGGTGAAGGTCGGCGGCAGGCGTACGTCGAGGACCGCGACGTCGGAGCGGTACCGGGTGAGCGCCGGCAGCACGGACGGCCCGTCGGCGACTGCCTCGACCACCTGGTAGCCGTACGCGTCGAGGATGCGGGTCAGCCCGTCCCGGAGGAGGGCGAGATCCTCCGCGATGACAACGCGCACGGCAGCTCCATGGTCACGACGGTGGGTCCGCCGGGCGGACTCGTCACGGTCATCGTGCCATCGAAGGCCGCCAGACGGCGTCGCACACCCGCCAGGCCTGTCCCCGCGTCGGGGGTGGCGCAGCCCCGGCCGTCGTCGCCGACCACCATCCTCAGCAGGCCGTTTTCAAAGGACAGACGAACCCAGGCGCGGCGCGCCGCTGTGTTTGGTGACGTTCGTCAGCACCTCGGCCACCGCGAAGTAGGCCGCAGATTCGACCGCCGCGGGCGGGCTGCCGGCCAGCTGCACGTCGACGTCCACGGGCAGCGGCACGGCCAGGGCGAGGGCCTGCACCGCCCCGTCGAGGCCGCGCTCGGCGAGCACGGGCGGTTAGATGCCGCGTACGAGATCGCGCAGCTCGGCGAGGGCATGGCCGCTGGCCTCCTGTGCCTCGGTCAGCAGCCGCTGCGCCGCTGCCGGGTTGTCGGCCAGGAGCTGCTCGGCCAGGCCGATGCTCATCCGCAGCGCGACCAGCCGGGCCTGCGCCCCGTCGTGCAGGTCGCGTTCGATCCGGCGCAGCTCGGCGGCCTGCGTGTCGATGGTGTCGGCGCGAGTGGCGGCGAGGTGCTGGATCCGGGATCCGCTGCCCGCTTGACAGCTGGCGCCCGACGTTCGCAGGGCATCCGGCGGCGGGCAGGTTCCTATTGGGCGCTGTTTGCTTCCCTGGCGTTGCCTTGTCTGAGGTTGACCGTAGCGAGCGGAGCGGTGGCCAGGAGGGCTGTGAGTTGTTCCCGCATACGTTCCAGTGGACCGTCGGCGCTGTGCAGTCCCTGGTGAAGGTGGCGCAGCACGTCATCAGAGCCGTTGGTGAACGCCAGTATCTCGGCAAGCGAGAGCTGATGATTGAAAATCTCCGCTTCGTTCCGCCAGTCATGGAGCATGCTGGCAAGCGTTTCATCGCGCCGTGGGGACAGCACGGCTGAGGACAACGCAGCATTCACCGCCGAGAGGTTCATTCGTGGGTAGACCTGCCGACGAGCGAGTGGCGTGGTTCCCGCGGTGAAGGGCGGAGAGGTCAGGATCTTCCGGTTGTCCTGCAACTCGTCCTCGATGGCCTGGAGGGCCTCGGCGCGTCTTTCCCGATTCGCCGCCCAGCGCTCGGCGACGATGCCGGTGATGCCGCCGAGCAGACCCATGATCTGCACCGCCGGCTCGAAGCGCGACACCCCGTATGACCGGCTCCACCAGACAGCACTGACGACGAAAGCCACCGCCAGGCTGCCGGCCGTGACCGACATGATCCAGGTGCGGGGCGCCTTCACCCATGACGGCAGGGGCGGCAGGTGGCGCACCGGCGCCTCGGCTCGGGGCCGCACCGGCCCGCTCATCAGTTCCCTACGCGGCGGAACACGTCTCGCGCGGCCGTGTCGGGACCGTTGCCGGCGTCGCTGCTCGACAGGAGCATCAGATCCATGCCGAACCGACGGACTTTTTCGTAGGCCTGGAACTGCGTGAAGGCCTCACTCTCCACGAAAAGTCCCGCTTTGGCCAACGCAGTTGCCAAGGCCTTCAGCTGGTATTTCCGCGTGATGTGGAGGCGAATGGTGTCCCCGCTCGGGAAATGGACCTCACTGCGGTTCGGAAGTACGATCTTCAGATCTTCGGCCGATTTGTTGCAGTAGATCACCTTGATGAGCAGCGAGCGACCCTCTTCGACCACTCCCTCGAATCGCACATGATTCATGTTGATCGAGAGGTCGGTGTTCTGGTGCAACGCGCTGATGACGAACTCGCGGAACACCCAACTGGTCTCATACTCGCGGGCCGCCTGCTGCGCCATTCTCTCGTCGAGATGAGACGCCGTGGCGACCTCCACCATCAGCCTGTCCTGCGGGCGGAGCAGTTGCTTGCTCAGCCGTTCGACCAGGTCGACGTCGTCGTCGAAGTTGGCCATCGTGTTGCCGAGCAGAGAGAACAATACCGGCTCGTCGCCCATCAGCCGGCCACGCAACTCGTTCAACTCGGCCACGTTCTCTTCGACCGAGAAGTCGAGTTGCACCGGAAGCAGCTGGTTCCGGAACTGCCTGAAAAAGGGCAGGGACTTCATCGGCTTCAGACCGAGACGTAGCATCTCCGCGCTCATGTCGACGGGCACGTAGTACATTTCGGGGTTCAGCGGCTGGAGATCAGCCAGAACCACGGCGTCCTTCTCCCCCGTCCCGGGGCCCAGGCTGATGTAATGATAGGGCGTGCCATTGTGCCGGGAATGCAGATTCCGCCAACGCCGGCTGAAGGTGTCGATCCCGTCTCTCATGACGGGGTAGTTGGGGTCAGTACAGGCCCGCTGCCAGTTGACCGCCGGCTCGATACCCCAGTACGAATAACCGGACAGAATCCTTTTCTCGTCACCAGTTGACGAGAAGGGACGCTGAAGCTCGTTGGCCAGTTCGTTGAGCTTCCGGGACTGGTCTTCACCTATTAGGCACAGGGACCACGAGAACTCGGTTTCCGATATCACTTTCTCGAGTCTGCGCAGAAGCTTTATCTGCTCCCTGGCCTGCTGATTCATGATGAGCCATCCCCCGCGCGAGCTCGGACTGTCCCCATGTTCCGCGCGTCAACTTTAACAGCATTGAAGTGTTTGCAGGTACCCGCTTTGACGTGGTTTTTCAGGGACGCAGGACCGGCGCAACGGACCTTTTGTTGCAATTGCGCCTGTCGTGGAACACGTTCAGGCACCCGGCGGCGCTACATCCACCTCGCTCCCCGCCGACACGTACGCCGCCGCTCGGGCCGTCGCCGCATGAGCGCCGGGCAGGAGGTGCTGGACCGCCTGACCTGGTTGCGCCTGCACCAGCAGATCGGCCACCGCGCCCGGGCACCAGCCGCTGTCGGTGCTGCGGCAGCTCACCTCAGGTAGCTGCAGTGACCTGATGGACAGCGCCACGAAGCCCAATGCGCCGCCGGCGGCCATAGGCTGGACGGTCGCGGCAGCGGGGCTGATCCTTGCCGGGACGTTCGGGGTGCTGATGCTCGCGCCGATCTCGTTCCTGCAGCAGATGGGCTTCGCGGTGGCGATCGGCATCGTGCTGTCGGCGTTCGTCATGTCGATGTTCTTCGTGCCGGCGCTGACCGCGCTGATCGGGCATAAGGCGTGGTGGCCGGGGCACGGCGACGAGCGGCCCGTCAGCGGGCCGCACGCCCCGGCGGAGCCGGCGACCGTGGCGAAGGCGTAGGCGGCGGTGCGCCCACCGCCAGCTCTGCCTGCTCGCCGCGGACCTGCCGTCCACCCGGGGGCTCGGGCCGGTCGGCGCGGTCGGGATCGCCGCGGCGTTCCTGGCCATGACCACGCTGCTGCCGGCCGTGCTGGTCATCTTCGGGCGGTGGCTGTTCTGGCCGTTCGTGCCCCGATACTCCCCCGACGCCGTCGAGCTCGACGTGGCGGCCCAGCACGGGGTGTGGCGACGGATCGCCGTGCCGGGTGCGCAGGCCCTCGTCGGCGGGGACACCGCGTACCTGATCGACGAGGAAACGACGGTCAGCCGGGACAACCGGACGGTGGTGCCGCTGGTGCTGGCGGTCGCCCCGTGGTCGTAATCTGGGGCGACTTTCTTCCCAGCAACAGTTGGAGTGATCATGCTGGTCGGCATTCCTGCGCCCCTCGTTACCGGCGGGGGTCAGGTGCTCCAGCTGTGCAGCCGGCACGGTGAGCCGGCAGCCCAGCACAAGCGGGTGCTCTTCAAGTCGAAAGCGCCATCGTGGACGTACCTGCTCATCCCGTTCGGGCTAGTGGCGTTCGCGATCGTCGCCACGGTGCTGGAGAAGCGGGTGAAGGCGCCGGCGTGGCCGTTCTGCGCGCGCTGCCTCAAGCTGCGTACCAGTCGGCTGCTCGGCGGCATCGGCGTGGTGGTCTTCGCCGTCCTGGCCGTGCTCGTCCTCGCCGCCGTGGTCTCGCAGGGCACGTCGTACGCCGGGCCGATCGTCCTGGCGTTCGCGGCGCTGCTCTTCGTGGGGCTCCTACTCGCCGCGAACGGCGGGTGGCCCGTCATCGCCTCCGCCCACGTATCGGGCGACGGCCGCACGGTCCTGGTACGGAAAGCCGACCCGCGGTTCGCCGAAAACGTCGCGACGCTGCAGCAGTGGGTCGCCCAGCAACAATGGGCGGCGCAGCAGGGCTACCACCAGCCGCAACAGTGGCAACCGCAGTACGCCCACCCGCAGTACCCGCAGCAGCAGCCGTACGGCCCCGGCGGCACCATGCCCTCCTGATCCTCCGACAGGCTGATCGGCGGGACAGGCACTAGATCAACGAATTGCGTTGACCGGCTGTGACACCGGCCCTAGAAGGGCGCGGTCGCCACGGCTTGGGCTGGTAGGAACCAGTCGTCGCCCGCGTACGAGGCGATGACTCGGGTCGCGCCCTGCCGCTTGAAGCTGATCGTCGGCGTGTATCCGCCACCCTCCGGGAGCGTGAAGCGGGCGACCTCCCAGGTCCGGCTGTCTGATGCGGCGGTGACCACCAGCTCGCAATTGACGTGGCAGCCCGCGAGATTGGCGTACATGTGCAGCGTGCCCTGTGGGTTCGCCCAGACGTTCATACCCACGTATGAGGCCCGGCGCTCCACGGTCACCGTCGCCGTCGCCTGTGCCGGCGCGTGCACGTCGTCGCCGTCGAAGGTGGCCAGGTACTCGTAGGTGCCCGCGGCCTGGGGATAGTCGTAGAACCAGTTGCCGGAGGATGCGAGCACGATGTCGGGCAGCGGTGTCACCTCGCCGTTGAACGTGCGCTGCATGTGAATCACTGAACCCGTTGCATCGGCGTAGTCGTCGAACCACAGCCCGAGCGTTCCCGAGATCGTGCAACCGGCACAGGACGGATTGTTGGCGCTGAGGTTGAGGTGGGAAGGGACCCGGGTCACGGTGACCGTCGCCGTCGCCTGTGCCGGCGCGTGCACGTCGTCGCCGTCGAAGGTGGCCAGGTACTCGTAGGTGCCCTCGGCCTGGGGATAGTCGTAGAACCAGTCGCCCGACGATGTGACCACGATGTCCGGTAGGGGCGTCACCTCTCCGTTGAACGTCCGCTGCATGTGGATCACGGAACCGGTCACGTCGGCGTAGTCGTCGAACGACAGTGCAACCTTGCCCGTGATCGTGTAGCCGACGTACGACGGACTGCTCGGGGTGATGGTGAGGTGAGATGGGACGGCGCCAACCGCTTGGGCGTTCGGCGGTGCCATGAGGACCGCCGCAGCGGCCGTGACGATGAGCAGCAGCGCAGAACGAACTCGAGACCGCATGGCCTGACCTCCCGTTGTGGGGCGCTCGCTGTCAGTCTCGACTCGCTGTTTGACGCAGGTCAATAGTTGATGCACGTCAAAAGACTGGCGGTGCTGAAACCGGGGCGCGGTGACTAGGCGAGGCCGACCGGGGTCCCGCGGACCAGCACCTCACGCGGGACGCTCAGGAGCGAGGGGTCCTGGGCGAGGTCGCCGTCCACGATGAGTACGTCGGCGGCGTAGCCCGCAGCGAGCCGGCCGGTCTTCCCCGCGAGCCCGCATGCCTCTGCGGCCACCGACGTCGCGGCCGCGAGGGCCTCGGCAACGGTGTGGCCACCCTCGACCAGCTCCCCGATGGTGCGCCAGGCGTTGCCGTGCCGCTTGGCCGGGCCCATGCCGGAGTCCACGCCGGTGACCACGGCGACCCCGTGCTCGCGAAGCCGGCTGAACACGCCGATCCGCGACAGGTAGAACGCCTCGAAACTGGTGAAGCCCAGCCTCGCGGCGAGTGCCGCGAGCGGCGGCGGTGGTGCGGGCATCCGTGACAGGAGGGAGCGGTCGCTACCCATGGTGAGGTCGATGTAAACGCCCCGGCGGGCCACCTCGTGCAGCAGGTCGTCGTCGATGCGTGGTCCTTCGGAGGTGAGGCCGGTGAAGTGCTCGATCCCGTCGACGCCCGCCGCCACCGCGTTCCGCATGCCGATGGCTGAGTGTGCGTGCGCCACGACGGGGAGACCCGCGCCGTGCGCTTCGTCGACCAGTGCGGCGAGCTCGGCGACGGTGAACTGGGCACCCAGCTGGTCGGTTCCCAGCGTCGCGAACCCGCCCGAGGCCATCACCTTGATCACGTCGACGCCGCGCTCGGCGCGCGCCACGACCGCCGCCCGCAGGTCGCCGTCCACCACTCCGCCGAGGAAGTGGCAGTGCCCTCCCGGGGTCGTGAGCGGTGGCCCCGACGCGACCACGCGAGGCAGCCCCGGGCGGTCCCGGAAAACGAGGGTCCGGTAGTCGCGGTCGCCGAGGTCCCGGACGGTCGTCACCCCGGCCGCCGCGTGAGCACGCAGCGACTCAATGATGACGATGTCGATCGCCTCGTCTGGCATCGCCCCGGCGCGCTCGAGCCCTCCGACGGTGCTGTCCGCGACCAGGTGGGTGTGGCAGTCGATGAGCCCGGGCAGCACCGTGCCGCCGTACTCCACTACCTCGACGCCGTCCGGCAGATCCCCCCGGCCCGTCTCGACCCCGACGATCTGGTCTGCCTCGAGGAACACGGTGGCGCCGCCGGGCAGGAACCGGGTGCCGTCAAATGCGTGTGCCGCGCGGATCGCGTGCATACGACCACCATGCGGGGCCCGCTCTCCTGCTGCTATACCCCAACCGGGCCATTCAACCGTCACGTTCCTGACAAATATCGCCCCAGCGGGATCCCACTCAATGCTGGCCCGTCTACGCCGACGGCGCGGTGATCGCGAGGAGGCCCTACCCGAGTCGTACCTCCTCGCGATCCCGGACCCGGGGCGCCGGCGCGCGGTGCGCGACGCCCCCGGGGGTCACTCAGCCGGGCGGGGGTGCGGGCCGCCGGAGCAGCCGCGGTGCCCTACGAGCGAGCAGCATTCCGTGCGGTAGCGCCACCGCGCCCAGCACCGCGATCTCGATCGGCCCGTGGTTGCGTACGAGTGCTGCCGCGACCAGGACCAGTGCGATCGCCGCGACCGACAGGGCGATCACCGCGTGGAAACGGTGCACCTCCGAGTGCGGCCAGTCGGTCTGGTCGGCCGGTCGCGGCGCGTCCGGTACGGCCCGCCGGTAGCCGGCGAAGACCCGCGACGCCCAGGCGCTGGTGTTCTGCCGCCCCCAGATTTCCAGGGCGACCACCCCGGCGAGCAGCACCAGCACGTACCCGGCGGCGAAGGCTGCCTCGCCACTCATCTCGTCGCCTCCGGCCCACCAGCAACCTTGTCCGCCACCCCGACGACCAGGTCAGCCGCGTCCGTGTCCTCGGCCTTGTCATCCGAGCTGTCCGGGACGATCTCGGTGAAGAGCAGCGTCTCGGCCGGCGCCTCCGGCGAGCGCGTCGTCTTGCTGCGGTAGCGGATGCCCAGGTAGCTCAGCCACAGCAGCGGCAGCACGCCGCCGACCATGAAGACCACGTCACCGGGGAGCCGCAGCCACTCGAGGAACATGTTGGTGCCGCCCTGCAGGTAACCGAGGCTGCGGCCGTCGGCGTACCCGGCGTCGACGACCTTGTAGAGCTGCAGGGCCCCGGCGGGCAGCAGCGTGGCGAACGACATCCATGCCAGGCCCAGGTTGAGCGACCAGAATGAGATCGAGGCCAGCCGGTCCGACCAGCGTTCCTCGGGGATCAGGTAGCGCAGGGCGAACATAGCGAACCCGACCGCGAGCATGCCGTAGACGCCCATCATGGCGGCGTGCGCGTGGTTGGCGGTCAGGCCGGTGCCGATCTCGTAGTAGGAGACGATCGGCAGGTTGATCAGGAAGCCGAACACGCCGGCGCCGAGGAAGTTCCAGAACCCGACGGCGGCGAGGAACATGACGGCCCAGCGGTGCGGGAACGGGGTGCTCGACGCGCTCTTGCGGCGGGCGCCCAGTTGCAGGAAGCTCCACGCTTCCACGGTGAGGAACAGCAGCGGTACGACCTCCAGCGCGGAGAACGTCGCGCCGAGCGCCAGGTGCTCGGCCGGTTCGCCGGAGAAGTACAGGTGGTGCATGGTGCCGATGACGCCGCCCGCGCTGTAGAGCACGACGTCGAGGAAGATCACCGACAGGGCGACCCGCTCCCGTACGACGCCGAGCAGCACGAACAGGTAGGCGACGGTGGCCGTGGTGAAGAGTTCGAGGAAGTCCTCGACCCAGAGGTGCACCACGATGAACCGCCAGAAGTCGGCCGCGGTGAAGTGGCTGTCCGGGCTGGCGAGCAGGCCCACGGCGTAGAACGCCGGCAGGGCGAGGGCGGCGAGGAAGAACAGCCACGGCATGTTGGCCAGGTGTTCGGTGCGCAGCCGGCGGCGCAGCCCGCGGAACAGGATGAACGCCCAGATGCCCATGCCGAGGGTGAGCAGCACCTGCCAGATCCGGCCGAGGTCGAGGTACTCGAAGCCCTGGTTGCCGAGCTGTGCCCACAGCGGGCCGAGCCAGCCGCGCATGCCGGCCAGCTCGCCGAGCAGGCTGCCGACGACCACCACGACGAGCGCGCCGAGCAGCAGCCGGGTCAGCAGCGCCTGCCGCTTCGGCTCCCAGCCGCGGGCGATCAGCGGCGCCAGGAAGATGCCGATGGCGAGGAAGGAGGTGACCACCCAGAAGATGGAGAGCTGCACGTGCCAGGTGCGGGTCAGGTTGTACGGCAGCCACTGGTCGAGCGGGAAGCCGAAGAAGCTCTGCAGGTCGGCCCGGTAGTGCTGGGTGGCGGAGCCGAGCAGCGTCTGCACCAGGAAGAGCCCGGACATGATGAAGAAGAACCAGGCGGTGGCGCGCTGCGCGGGGGTGAGCCTTACGTCGCGCGGTGCGTGGAAGCGCAGCTCCCGGTGGTCGCGGTTGTGCCAGCCGAGGAAGTTCCACCGGCCGAAGGCCGCGAACAGGGCGCCGGCCCCGACCAGCAGGAAGATCAGCGACAGTACGCTCCAGGTGACCGTGTGCCCGGTCGGCTTGTTGTCGACCAGCGGCTCTGAGGGCCAGTTGTTGGTGTAGGAGTACGTCTTGCTGGGCCGCTCCGCCGCGGACGCCCACGCCGTCCAGCCGAAGTACGCCGTCAGGTCGTGGATCTCCGCCGGGTCGGTGATCGCGTTGGGGCGCAGCCCGTTCTTGCCCTCGGGTGAGCTGAGCGTCGCGGCGTAGTGGGCGGTCAGCTCGGTGAACGCCTTGCCCTGGGCGGGGCTCCAGACCAGCGTGCCGGTCTTGTCGTCGTACCGGTTGGCTTTGAAGTCCTCGACGGTGCGGGCGTGCCCGGCCTCGGTGCCGCCGTACTGGTCCTGCACGGAGGTGGCGGCGCGGTGCAGGTAGTCGGCGGTGAAGTCCGGACCGAGGTACGCGCCGTGGCCGAAGATCGAGCCGTACTGCATGAGACCGTTGCGCAGGAACGCCTCCTGGCCCTGGCGGATGTCCTCGCCGGTGAACAGCAGCTGACCGTCCGACGTGGTCACCTTCTCCGGGATCGGCGGCTGCGCCTGGTAGGTGCGCATCGCCAGGAACCCGAGGACGAGGAACCCGGCGAGGGTGACCAGGATGGCAGCCTGCACCCAGCCGCGACCGATCATGCGGCCCCGCTTGCCCACCCGGGTGCCGGTGGGGGGCGGCGCCGGGTCGGGTACGGCGTCGACGGGGGCTTTCGACATGACCATGCGATCTCCTCGGGTGGATGCGAAGGTCGCGACGGCCGGCGCCTGGAGAGCGACCCGTTCCAGCGGGCCGACCGTGAAACACGAGTCGTCCAGAAGAAACTAGCTATCCGGTTAAAAGCCTTCATGGGGCTACCGACCCGGGCCGAAGGACCCGGTCCGATGGGGATTAGCTGACTTCTCCGATCCGCAGGCGCAGCACCGGGGAGACCGCGTGACGACGGCCTCACTGCGCGGGTCTAGCTTTATGACGAACCTGTTCGTATAAACGTGGGTAGCCGAGACCTCAGGGAGGCAGCCATGACCGAGGACCGTCAGCTCGACGTCCGCCAGGAGGCGCCGGCGCGCCGCCACGACCTCATCTTCGGCACGTACCACTCGCTCGGCGCGGGTGAGAGCTTCGTGCTGGTCAACGACCACGACCCGAAGCCGCTGTACTACCAGTTCGCCGCCGAGCACCGCGGCCAGTTCAGCTGGGACTACCTGGAGACCGGCCCGGAGCGCTGGCAGGTACGCATCGGCCGCCCGGCGTAGGCAGTCGGGCGCTCGGTCAGCTCGCGGGCTGGTAGACGTACACCGGCTCTTTCCGGCCGGCGCGCTCCGGGCACCTGCCGCTCGGGCCGCCCACCATGCCGAGCCGGCCGTCCTCGCACACGGTCAGGTAACCCCTGCCCTGCCAGAACCCCTCCACGCAGGTGAACCACCGGCACACGTCGGGAGCCGGCTCGTGGACGAGGGTGCCGCCGCAGTAGTTGTAGCCGTACGGGTTCGCCGGAGCCCCACACCGGTCCGCCGGTGTCGGTGAAGGCATGCCCGGAGAGCCGGTGGGGCCCGGTGCCGGGTCGATGAGGCCCGGAACCGGGATGGGCTGGGACGCCTCCGGATCGGCCGTACGGGGGCCCGGCGCGCCGCTGGTGACATCGGGATCCGCAGCCTGGGAAGGAGCGGTGCTGGGCACCGAGGGACCGGTGGTGGGAGCGGCGCTGGGCGGTGTCTCGGTGCCGGGTCCGGTGCCCCGGGTGATGGGAGTGCCACCATCCAGGGCGCCTCGCGGGCCCTCGGGCCCGGCCGAGTCGGCCGTCATGGCGTACGCGGGCAGGGCGATGAGCGCGACGGCGGCGGCGATGATCGCAGGGTGGGCGAGGCGGGCCCGCGCCGGCGCATGCTCCGCCGTGACCACCACCGGCGCCGGCGGCCGCGACCGCCGGTTGGCGGCCACCGCCTCGTCGAGCCGGGCGAGCACGACGCGGCGCTGACCGATGAAGTCGGCGTACGCCATGGTCAGCCGCAGCCGGAAGCGGGCCGCGGCGTCCAGGGGCACCCGGAGGCCGGCGACCGGCCCGCCGTCAAAGGTGTGCAGCAGCGTGATCGGCGCCGCCGGGTGGTGGGCCAGGCCGCTGAGCTCCAGGTACGTCCACTCGCGATCGCCCTCGCGCCCGAAGAGGATCACGCGGCGGTCGGTGACCACGGCCGTTCCGGCGTCGGTCACTCGTACCCCGTTGGGCAGGCGTGGTGTCCGCCGTGTTCGCTGGACGGGGATGACGGCGAGTTCGGGTGTGGGGAGGTCGGCGTGGCCGTCCTCTACGTCGACGAGTTCGGCGTCCGGCTGCACGGCGAGGACGACCTCGTCGTGGGTCAGGTCCACCGGCAGGTCAGCCGCCGGTTCGGCCGGCAACTCCTCGGCTGCGGCGCGCAGGCGCAGCAGGCGGATCCCCCGCAGGCACCAGGCCTCGACCGCGTCCTCGTACGCGCGCCGCCGCCGCTTGTTCTCGCGTTCCGCCCAGCGGGTCCCCCAACCCGAACCGGTCCTGTCCAGCTCCGCCACCGGGGCCGCCTCCCGCGAAGATGATTCGGCATGGCGTGGGGTATAACCCCGCTGGCCGCGTAGGGACACGCCCACCTCCTCATCGATTCGGGTCGCTCACTTTTTGGCGTACCCAGGGAGGTGGTGTGCCACTCGCGGCAGCGACCGGTCAGATCGGACAGAGGTCGCCCCGGGACGACGAACGCGGGCGGCCCGAGCGAGTCGGGCCGCCCGCGTTGGCGTCAGGATGCGGCGGGGCAGATCGTGCCAGCCGGATCGTCGGTGACGCACTGGTTCCCGATCCAGTTGTTGCCGAGGACCGTCACGCCGTCGACGGTCGTGAAGGTCGCTTCCCGGGCGTCGAACTGTCCGTTGCCGAGCATTTGGTTCGACTCGATGGTGTTGCCCGTCGTGTACAACCCGGTCCGGATGCCAAAGGCATTGCGGTCGGCCGTGTTGCCCCGGATGACGTTGCCGGTGTTGCCGTCGAGCACCAGGATGCCGGTGCCCCCGTTTTCAGTGATCACGTTTCCGGAGAGCTCGGTACCAGTTACCTTGGCCTGCCCGCCGATGCTGACTCCGTTACCTAGATAACCGGTGATCGTGTTGCCAGTGACGAGTGCATCCGTCGTCGGCTCAGGCACCGCCAGGATCGGTGTCGAGAAGAGGATCGCGCCCAGGCTTCCACCGCTCAAGGCGTTCGTGGTCACCTCGAGCCCGGCATTCCTCCCCGACACCCAGATCCCCCGCCCCCCGGCCTCGACCGTGTTCTGATCGATCAGGGTTCCGGCGGTGTTCTCAACCCGGTAGCCGTTCAGGTCTCCGCGCGATGCGTTGTGGTCCAGCGTGAGCCGTTCGGTTCCGGCATATGCCCAGCCGATCTCGTACGCGATCCCCTGCGTTCGGAAGGTGCTGTTGTGGTCGATCCGTGCGCCCTTCAGGAGCTGCCGCTGGTTGGCCAGCGCCCACCGATTCTCCCGAAGGCAGTTGTGATGTGCGCGGGACTGCGTTGTGCCGTTGCTGCCCAACTCGATACCGAAGGTGTTCTTCCGGATCAGGTTGTGGTGGATCTGGTAGCCCGAGTAGCCAGAGCTGGCTGCCACAGCCGGGGTGTACATGGTGAATCCGTCCACCAGAGTCGGCGTGGGGCGGTAGAGGCCCTGGAGCACGAACCCCGCCAGCTCGACATTGTCCGCGGCGAGACTGAACAGTGAGGTCTCCGACTCGTCCGGGGGCTCGACGATCGCAAATCGCGTCGGATCCAGATCGTCGAGCTGGCTCGGTGTGGGGTCGAAGCAGTCCAGGGCCTCCACCTCGTCGAGCTGCCCGCGGATCGTCAGCGGCTTGTCGACCGTGACCCACTCGCGGTATCTGCCCGGACAGACCTGGACGACCGCACCGGCGGGCGCTTCGTGCACCGCCTTCGAGATCGACGTGTAGTCGGCGTCGGCGCACTGGGCTCGGTCGTCATCGACGACCACCCTCGGTGTGGTCGCGGCCGCGGCGTTGCCCGGCAGCAGCATCATCGCGCCGAGAGCGACCAGGGACGTGACAGCGGTTTTCTTCATTGGCACTTTACTTTCCTTTCGGGTGGGTTTTGTAGGTGGCCACGACGAGTGCCTGAGCAGGGCCTAGCCGGCGCCGCAGATCATTCCGGCGGGGTCGTCCGTCACGCACTGGTTGGCGGTCCATGTGTTGGCGGGCCAACTCTTGTCCCCTGCGTCGAGAGCGTTGTCGAGCATGCGGTTGCCGTCGAAGAGGTTGCCCGCTGTGTACAGATCCGTGTAGATGCCGTAGCGCGTGTTGCGTTCCGTGACGTTGTTGCGGACTTCGTTGCCGGTGTTGTACGAGCGGAACACCACTCCGGCGGCGTTGTCACTGCTCACGTTGTCCGCGATGACGGAGTCGTGCAGGTCGCCGGGACTGGTCGGCATTCCCGCGGCCGCGATGATGCCACTGCCCTTCATGCGCAACACGGTGTTGCCCGCAACCAGGACGTTGCGGCTTGGCGCCGGAATCTTGTCGATGTACGCCATGGCCGCGAAGACGATCCCGGATCCCCCGTCGGTGACGAGGTTGGAGGCGATCGTGAGGTCGCTGTTGTCGCCACCGATCAATATCGCGGTGTTCGACGTCAAGGTGATCTCGTTGTCGAGGATGGCACCGCCGGTCGAATTCAGCAGCCCGATACCGCCCGCGTCCGCGCGGGAGACGTTGTGGTCGAACGTCACCTCGTCATGCCGGCCGGGACCGCCGGCCTCGACACCGACCCCGTTCTTGTACGTCTGGTTGTGGTCGATGCGGGCGTTGCGCAGGTCCCGCGCGTTCCAGGCCGCACGCTCGTAAGCCCCGGTGGTGGCGACCCAGATTGCGTCGTTGTCGAGTTCGGACACGAGCCCGTACCTGTTCTGCCGGATGCAGTTGTGGTCGGTCCGCGACTGCTGGCTTCCCTCGCTGCCGGAGTCGACCGCGAAGAGCGTGTTCAACCGGAACAGGTCGTGGTGGATCCGGGAGCCGGAGAAGGTGTCCGAGGCGTCCACTCCGACGGACGCGCCCTGGATGACGAAGCCGGCGATGACGATGTCGTTCGCCCGCAGCGCGAACGCGGTGGTGAAGTCGTCTCCCGGCGGATCGACGACGACCTGCTGAGCCGGGTCCAGATCGCCGGGCTGTGACGGGGTGGGGTCGAAGCAGTTCACCGCCTCGACGGCGTCCGGGTCGCCCCACAGTGTCAACGGTATGTCCACCGTCACGCTCTCCGGATAGAGGTCCGGGCAGACCCTGATCTGATCGCCCGGTCTGGCCGCGTCGACGGCGGCCTGGATCGAGGTGAACCCGGCGTTGCCGCACTGCACCCGGTCCCGGTCGACGACCAGCGTCGACGACGACGTCTCCGCCATGGCCGCGGAGGGAGCGACAAGCGCCACGGCCAGCGCCGCGAGAAGGGGTACGGATCTCATCAGCTTCATGCCTGCGCCTTTCCCTGGTCGGAACCCCGACGATGCCGGTCGCATGCGGCCGGCACATGAGCAGCAGGGTGCTCATCTCGCGCTGATCACCATCTGTCGGATCCGTGCGCGTACTGTCCGATGACCACGCAGGGTCCTAGCATCAGGGCGATGAGTGAGGGTTGGCCCTTCGTGGGCCGGCAGGAGGAGCTCGACCTGATCGCCCGGGCGATGGGTGATCCCGCCGTGGGTGGGATCGTCCTGGCGGGACCATCCGGTGTGGGCAAGACCCGACTCGCGCTGGAGGCCCTCGCTGGCGTGGACCCGAAGCGAAATCTGGTCCGGCGGGTCGTCGCCACCCAGGCGACGCAACGCATCCCGTTCGGGGCGCTGGCCCCCGTTCTGCCGGCGCAGCTACCCGCCGTCACTGATCGGATCAACCTGCTGCGCCTGGCCGCCGAGGCGCTGCTTGGCGACGCCGTTGGCCGCCGCCTGGTACTGGCCGTCGACGACGCGCAGCTGCTCGACGATCTCTCAGCGGCCCTGATTCACCAGCTGGTGCGAGGTGGGGCCAGCTTCGTCATGGTCCTCGTCCGGGCCGACCAGCCCGCGCCCGATCCGGTCACCGCGTTGTGGCGACATCGCCTGGTCGAACGCGTCGATCTTCAGCGGCTGCTGCGGCCCGACGTCGAACAGGCCCTCGTCGAGCACCTGCAGGGCCCGTTGGACGGAATGAGCCTGGAACGGATCTGGCGGGCCAGCGCCGGCAACGCCCTGATGCTGCGCGAGCTGGTCTCCGCCGGCTTGGAGGCGGCAGCCCTGCAGCGGGTGGAGGGGGTCTGGCGCTGGCAGGGGCAGTGGGTGTTCCCACCACGGCTGATGGAGCTGATCGAGCACCGCATCGGCCAGCTCAGTGACGATGAGCGGGAGGTCCTCGAGCTGTTGGCCTATGCCGGCCCGATCGGACCGGACCTGCTCGGCCGGCTGGTCTCGCCCGAGACGGTCGAGGCGGTTGAGGCCAAGGGGCTGTGCTGGGTCGAGCAGCTCGGCCGACGGATGGTGCTGCACGTTGCCCACCCGCTGTACGCGGAGGCACTGCGAAGGCGGACGCCGGTGCTGCGTGCGCGGCGCCACCAGCGGCGGTTGGCCGACATCGTGGAGGAGACCGGCGCACGCCGTGTCGCCGATGCCCTGCAGCTCGCTACCTGGCGCATCGCCGCCGGTGCGCCGAGCCCTCCGTCGATTCTCCTGGCGGGGGCGGAGCAGGCATGGGCGCTGCTGGACCTGCCGCTGGCCGAGCGTCTGGCGAGGGCTGCCTTCGCCGCGGGTGCGCGGGTCGACGCCACCAGCATCCTCTGGCGGGTACTCGGCCTGCAGAACCGCCAGGACGAGCTGGATGCGCTGCTGGCGGAGGTGCAGTACGCGGCGATCGACGACCGGGAGCGGATGCAGCTGGCGGTCGCCCGCGCGTACACGCTGTGCTGGGTACTCGACCGCGTCGACGAGGCCCTCGCCTACATCGAGGGAACGCTCCACCAGGTGGCCCACCCGGATGCCCAAGCGGCGCTACAGGCCCTGCGCGCGGTGATGCTGGCGCACAACGGCCGGATGAGCGAAGCGGCCGCCTCCGCCGACGACCTGCTGGCCGTTCCTCTCGCACCCGGGCTGTCCCTGGCCTCCGCCCACCTCGCCAAAGCCTTCGCCCTGACCTGGCGGGGCCAGACGGGGCAGGCCGTCGCGAGCCTGGACCTGGCGCTCGCGGCCCCCGGCTGGGCAGACCACGCCCCCTGGCTCGGGGTCGCAGCCCGAGGCTGGTACAGCCATACTCTGCTGCTGCACGGCGACCTCGCCGCCGCCACCACCGCCGCAGAGGACGCCTACGAGCTGGCCGTGGTCAGCGGCTGGGAACTGGCCATGGGTGCGGCCTGCATCGCGCGCGGACAGGTGGCGCGGGCCAGCGGTCAACTCGTGCAGTCCCTTCGCTGGCTGCGGGAAGGGCTCGGTCTGGCCCGGCACAACCACACGAGCGGCCCCGCGTACCTGCTCCAGGCGCAGCTTCTCGGCGAACTCGTCCGCACCGCGGCGATGCTGGGCGACCTGGATTCGGCTCAGCGCGCGATCGTCGTGGCTGACGCCTCCCGCCGCGCCAGCCAGCTGCTGTACTTCCCGCGCGTGGAACTGGCCCGTCCCTGGATCACCGCCGCGCGGCAGGGCAGGGCGGCGGGAAGTCGGCACGCGGTCGCCATCGCCGCCGACCTGCGGCAGACGCAGGCCTACATGTACGAGGCGTGCGCCCTGCACGACGCGGCCCGGCTGGGGGGCGCCAGCGGGGTGGCGGGCCGGCTCCGGGAGCTGGCCGAGGAGCTGCCCAGCGACCTTGTCCGGGCGTACGCGGCCCACGCCACCGCCCTCACCAGCCACGACGCGGCCCGCCTCGAAGCCGTCTCCGCCCAGCTGGACAACATGGGTTTCCTGCTGCTGGCCGCCGAAGCTGCCGCCGACGCCGCCAGGGCCTACCGCCACGCCGGCCGGGCCGACAGCGCCCGCCGCACCGCCGCCCACGCCGCAGCCCTGACCAGCCGATGCGAGGGCGCAGCCACCCCGGCGCTTCAGGATCTGCAGGCGCCGCAGCTGACTCCCCGCCAGTTCGAGATCAGCAAGCTGGCTGCCGCCGGGCTGACCAACGAAGAGATCGCGGATCGGCTGACCCTCTCCGTGCGCACCGTCCACAACCACCTGCATCAGGTGTACGCCAAGCTGGGCGTGACCGGACGCAACCAGCTCGCCGGCGTGCTCAACCTGCCCACGCAACGGCCGGGTACTGGAGCACGCCAGCCTGAAGGCGGGAGGGCCTGAGCACCTCGCTGCTCATGACGGCACGCCCCCAGCGGCTAGGGTCGCGCCATGACGTACGAAGAGGCGCTCGATCTCCTCCCCGTCAGGTACGCGCAGGCGCTCCAGCTCCGCCGCCTCGGCTGCGACGAACAGGCGATAGCTGCCGAACTCGCCGTTGAGCCAGCAGCGGTGGGACCGATGCTTCAGCTTGCCGAGGCCAAGCTGGCGAGGCTGTTGGCGGAACCAGCGGAGGTGGCACCGTCTGAGCGCCGAGGTTTGCAGAGCCAGAGCCCCCCGGAGGTATGACGAGTCTGCTGACCGGCGCTCAACCGGCCGGACGGCCCCACCCTATGCGCGACCTACTCAGGCCACCAGGGCGTACGGCGCGGGGTCGGCCGACAGGCGGCGCTGGTCGTAGTCGGGGGCGAGGGTGCCGAAGAGCCGGTCCCAGATCGACGTGTAGAAGCCCAGGTTGACCGCGGGCTCGACGTGGTGCCCGGCGTGCAGCGTCGGGGTAGCGACCCAGCGGAACACCCGGCTGCGCCGGGCCGCCGGCGGAAGCACCTCCACGCCCAGGTGCCCGAAGATCCCGAAGACGAGGTTCACCGCGGTGTAGCCGACGATCGCCCAGACCGAGAAGGCGTGCAGCGCGAGCGCGGCCAGCCAGAGCCCGCCGAATCCGAGGATCTCCAGCGGGTGGAGTGCGTACAGGGTGGCGGGGCGGGCGTCGACGAACCGGTGGTGCAGCGCGTGGGCGAGCGGGAAGAGCCGGGGCCGATGCGCGACCGCGTGGCCGCCGTACATCAGCAGGTCCATCAGCAGGAGCAGCAGCACGAAGTCGGCCAGCATCCGGATGCCCGCGTCCGGGTTCAGGTGGATGATCCCGGTCCGCCACAGTCCCCAGCCGGCGACCGTTACCACCGCGTTCATCACGATCGCCCCGCCGGCGAGCCAGACCTGCAGCCGGCTGATCCGGCCGGGGTCGGGTAGCAGCCGGACGACCGTCGGCAGCCGCAGCAGGGCGTTGCCGGCGCCGACGGCGACCAGGAAGAGGAGGGCGTTCTCGAGCAGGGCGAGGCCGACCACCTGGCCGACATCGAGTCGCCACGCCCAGTCGAGGACGGCATCCATGTCACCGAGTATTCGCAGGACAAGGGACCTGTAGAACCGCACTTGCGGCGTTTCCCTCCCCACCGCGAACAGGCGCCAGACCGACCAATCCGGCATTTGGCGGGATCACGCCGGGGTGGCGAGGTGCCCGAACCGGCAGCGGGCCGGTGCGCAGGTCCATAGCCTGACAAGCGGAGCTACCTCGGGAAGCTGAGGGAGGAACACCGTGAGCGACGCGGTCAGGGATGCCTTTTCGGGCACCAACGAGGTCGAGATCACCGTAACCGGGCGAAAAACCGGACGGCAGATCACCCACCCCGTGTGGTTCGTGCAGGAGGAGTCCAGCCTGTTTCTGGTTCCGATCACCGGCTCGGACAGCAACTGGTACAAGAACGTCCAGCAGACGCCATGGGTTCAGGTGTCGGCGAACGGAACGGCCATCAACACCAGCGTCACGCCGATCACCCAGCCCGACCGGGTCGACCACGTGGTGGAGATGTTCCGCGACAAGTACGGCGCGGATCAGATCGAGGCGCTGTACCCGAAGCATGACGTCGCGGTCCAGGTGCCGATCGGATAGGTGAGCGGCTGCTCAACCGTGCTCCCGCCGGTGGATCAGGGGCCGGTAGAGCGCGGCGGTCGGCATCGCCCGCCAGCCGAGGACCACCAACGCCTCGGCGAGCAGGAAGACGGTGAGCAGCAGCGGGAAGAAGCGCTCGACGTTGCCGGGCAGGCGCAGGTACTCCTGGCCGATGATGACCTGGGCGTAGGTGTAGAGGGCGTACCCGCCGATGCCGGTGGCCAGCAGCGGCGCGACCGGATGCCGGCGGAGAGCGAGCAGGGCCGCCGCGAGCGCCAGCGGCGCGACCACGACGAGCGCGGCGGCGTCGCTGCCCAGCAGCTGGTTGAGGGTGGTGTGCGAGGTGCGGTACCGGATCAGGTCCAGCCCCAGCGGGCCGAGCAGCGAGGCCGCGGCGATCGCCAGCGCCGTGGCGGCCAGCGCCCCGGCGAGCAGTCGCGGATGCCCGTGAACGGACGGCAGCGGGCGAGCCGGCCGCTGCGGTGACCGGATGGTGAGCTGCGCGGTCATCATGCCTCCCGACGCTTGCGCCGGCCTACCGCTCCGGGATGTCGAACCGGTCCTGTCCCCTCCAGCCTGCCTCCGCCTCCGCCTCCGCCATCTCCGGCAGGGACCACGTCACCGGATTCGGAGGACCTTGGTCCCTTCGGCCCGGCGACGAGGCGTCTGAGCGACATTCCTGTTGCCGGTACGGACTCCACTGACCACGGCCACCGCGGTGATCCATACCAGCCAGCGCCGTGCGCCCATCCCCGCTCACCTCCGCACCCCTTCAACGTCCGCCGGTCCCGTCAGGGTTTTAGGAGATCCGGCCGCTGTCACCGGGGTGAGCTCGAAGTGGACGGTAGGGCCGGTTCTGCGTCGCCCGAGCCGGTGCATCACCGGCACGAGCACCCCGTGCAGCATCGGATGCTTGCGCCTCAGCGCCCGGGCGGCGGCCGCGTGTTCCGCCCCGGTCAGCCGGCGCGCCGTCGCCTCGATGGCCGGCCCGGTCACCCGGCCCTGAGCCGAGGACGGCGCCACGGTAACGCGCGGGTTGTTCCGGAGCCGCCTGGTCTTCCACGCCTTCTCGAAGCTCCGCACGTAGGCCCGCTCCCCCACCACGGCGATGCTCACCGGCGTCGGCACCGGCGTCCCGTCCCGCTTGACGGTGGTCAGCACCACCGTTTTCTGCCGCACCAGCGGCGCCCAGGCGGGAGCGGTGGCGGCGTCGACGTACCCGACGACCCAGCCCGACTCCCGCAGCCGGGCGATCATCGCGACCAGCGCCAGGAGGGCCGACAGCCCGACCACCCAGGTCTGCGCGGCACTGCCACCGACGTGGGCGTCGACCAGGTGGGAAGCCGTGTGCGCCACCCCACCGACCACGTACCCGGCGAGGGCGACCGCCAGCGCATCCGCCCAGATGAGGGCCAGCAGCAGCGTCGCCCCGATGCCGAGCTGGAACGCCCCCGCGTCGTGCACGAAGTGCTCGTGCGGCGGGAAGTTCACCGCCGAACTGAACGACGACGGCCACCGCAGCGCCCATACCCCGATCACCACCGCGACCAGCCCGAGCGCCGCGGCCACGACCCGCACCATGCTTCTCATGCCCAGGTGACGCGCCACCGACCACGGATGTGACGGGCAACGACCCGGCGGCGAAACTGCCGCCGGGTCCTCGCTGACAGAGATCAGGCGGGCCCCTCATTCACCCGCCGGACGTCCACCTCGACGTCGATCCCCGACTCGATGAAGATGTCGACGTACCGCTTCCCCCACTCCACCGCCTCCTCCTTCGACCGCACCTCGAGCAGCCCGAACCCGGCGATGAGTTCCTTTGTCTCGGTGAACGGTCCGTCGGTGATGGTGGTTTTGCCCTTGGTCGCGGTGATCCGGGCGGACTCCTCGCTGCTCTTGCAGAGCCCCTCGGCGGCGAGCAGCACGCCGGCCTGCGCGACCTCCTGGATGAACGCGCCCATCCGCTTCTGGAACTCGGGAGTCGGCTCGAAGGTGCCGGGGACGCTCTCGTCCAGCTTGTGCATCAGCATGTAACGCATTGGTGGGTTCCTAATGAGTTCTGGGAGTGAGCCATCCGGCAAACTCCTGGTGGGTAGGTAGCCGCCAGTTGGTGAGCACTCGTCGTTCCTGGACATCGAGTCCTGATGAAAGATCGTGCCCCGGCTGGTCGGTGTG
>NZ_QGGF01000390.1 GCF_003857015.1 Micromonospora globispora
CACGCGTGCGGCCGACAGCGGCTTCAGGTCGTGGTGGGCGCACCAGGTCAGGAAGACGCGCAGGTCGGACTCGGTGTGCAGCCGCGAGTCACCGCGGTAGCGACCGAGATAGGCAGAAACCGCCGCGGAGAACAACACGATCAGGAGAGACGACACCGGGACCGGAACCGGGAGAGGTTGTCATACCTCACGGTGCGTCACCAGTCACAGTCAGCGCCAACGCCGTCCGTGCGGCAGATGTGTGCGCACCAAGTGCGCCGGCGGTTGTTATGGTCGGCGCCCTGACCGGTGGGAGGGCGGCGGCAGGGCATGCGGGTGACGATGATGAGCGCTGCGGCACGGACTGGCCACGCGAACGAGGACTTCACCGGCGCCGTAGCGACGGCAGCAGTGCTGATCGACGGCGCCGGCGGCTTCTCCGGCCTCGAAACGATCTGCCGGCACGGCGTGGCCTGGTACGCCAGCCGCCTGGGAGGCAGCCTCCTCAGCCTCTTGTCGATCGTGCGGGACGGCAGCCCTTCGGCGCTGCTCGCCGAGGCCATCGAGCAGGTGACGGACGAGCACCGGGACACCTGCGACGTCGCCGACCCCATCAGTCCGTCGGCGACCGTAGCCATCCTGCGCCTGTCCGACGGCCTCATCGAGTACCTGGTGCTCGGTGACTCGGTCCTCGTGCTCGACCGAGCGGACGGTGACCCGCTCGTCGTCTCCGATCCCCGGGAGGTGATCATCAGCCGGTCGTACCAGTCCGCGATCGAGGCCACCGCCGAGGGTAGCGAGGATTACCACCGACTCCTGCGAGACTTACGAGCCAACCGGAACCAGCCGGGCGGCTTCTGGGTGGCCAAGGACGACCCACGGGCGGCAGACGAGGCAATCACCGGAAGCTGTCCGATCTCCGAACTGACCGGTGCCGTCCTGATCAGCAATGGAGCCAGCCGCATCGTGGACCGATTCCGGCTCGCCGACTGGCCAGGGGTCATGGCCGTCCTGACGTCGAGCGGACCCGCCGAAATCATCCATCGGGTCCGGCAGGCGGAGGCGCGCCACGCGGTGGCGGCAGACGATGCGACGATCGCACACTGCACCGACCTCGGCGAGGCCTAGCCTCGCCAGCCGAGCGTGCCCGGCCGCCTGGCGTGGCAAGACCAACCGCCGTCGGCCACGGGGCAGCGGTGGAGCGCCTATCGGCACACATCCGCTCACCGGCCCGATCCGGCCGTCGTAGCGACCGCTCGGCGGCAAATGAGTGCGGACGTCGCCAACCTCGGTGACCCCGAACCGGCGTGGGTGCAGCTAACGGCGGTTGATCTTCGCCAACAACTGTGGACGGTCACGCGCCGATAGAACTCGCGGGGCCGATCGATGTCCCGGACGATCAGCAGGTGCGTGAGCACCGCCAAGCCCTCGGGCTCGAAGTAGTCAGGTGTCTCGTCTGCCATCACCGCTCCCCTGGGTAGAAGCATCGGTTACGCGGTGACGGGCGGCGAACCGCGGGCGCCGCAACGAACGGCGGACCATACTGGCACGGTGGAGGAGGACCTCGTCGAACTACTGGCCTCGACCGGAGTCACCTGCCGGTTGTTGGTCGAGCAGACGCGGGGCCCATACCACCGAGCTGTGCATCCCGAGCGTCGGGAGATCACCGAGGACCGCGATGGTCTCCCACTGCGCCTCGGGCTACGCCTACTGGCGACGGACGCCACCACCCCCCTCGCGGGCGTCCTCGTCGAGGTCTGGCAGGCCGACCACGTGGGCCGATACTCCGGCTTCCAGCCATTCGAAGCGAGGCCGGGACAGGTGGTCACCTCGGAGTCGGTGCCGCACGATGTGATCGCCGCCGGTGAGACGTACCTGCGGGGCAGCCAGCGCACCGACGAGCGCGGGATGTGCGCGTTCAACACGATCTACCCGGGCTGGTACGCCAGCCGCACCGTGCACATCCACCTCATCGCGCACCTCGGCGACCGCTCGGTGACCACGCAGCTCTACTTTCCCGACACGGTCACCGACGAGGTTTTCAGTCGCCCGCCCTATCGGGGTCGGCCGCAGCGCGACACCACCAACGCCACCGACAGCATCTTCGCGGACGGCGGTGAGCAGATGATCCTGGACCTGCAAGGAGATCCGACGACCGGCTACACCGGGGTCCTCTGCGTCGTCCTCGACCGGCAAGCGCGACCTGCCTCGGCTGCGGGTCCTTCGGCGGAAAGCGACGGTTGATCGTGGCCAGCACGGAGCAGATCAGGGCCACCATCGAGGCCCACCTCGCCGCCGTCGGCGCCGCCGACGCTACCGCACTGGCAGATCTTTACACACCGGATGCCCGCCTGCATGACCCCGCTGGCGGATCCCCAGTCACCGGCCGAACGGCCATCGAGCAGCACTTTGCCGGCGTGCTCACCGAGCAACGGACAATGGATCTCGTTATGGTGGCGATCGCCGACCACCACGCCGCGTTCCACTTCCGCGCCACACCAGCCGACGGTCCCACCAGAGAGGTCATCGACACCATGACCTTCGACGACCAGGCCATGATCACTTCGATGCAGGCGTACGCGAGCTAACACCAAACCCGGTCGGAGTGACCTGCGTGGCCAGCCGTCCGGCTACATGCGAGGAATCGCTCCACCGAGGCAGCGAATGCTGACGGGTCGTCCACCCAGGGGAAATGCCCAGCCCGTGGCTGACTGTTCTCGGCAGTTGAGGACATCGCTGGCTGACCAGCGATAACCCGAAAAGGTGGACGCCTTCGGGCACGCCGAAGAGCTCACCGAGCAGCAAACGCTGCTCAAAGGATTGTCTTCCTCAAGCTGGTCCGGCTGGCTGCCGAGCGTGGCGGAGATGGTCTGCCGGCCACCGATCCGGCTGGGCGCGGGCTTGATGACTGCGTCGCCTAGTAGCGCTGTACCAGCGTCCACTGAACCCCAGCGTCCAGCATTGCCTGCACCCGGTGCTGCCCGTTGATAAATGCCCGGACACCATCTCGCGCTTCATTGCTCACCCGCACAGCGTCGTACAGCAATGAATTCAGCGCCTCACGTTCCCAGTCGCTCAACCGCAGCTCCTCGGACGCCCGCCGTCGGACGCGAGCGGAGATGTCGTCGAACGGGACGCCGGCGGACTGCACCTCGAGAGCCAGCCGGATCGCGATAGCCGACACAGCGTGCCAGTCACCGCCGTGGTACCAGCAGCAGTCTTGGCCACCACGGCGCGACACCGCTCCGGGCGGCGGGGGCGCAACACATCGGCGGGGACCAGCAACATCATGTAACAACGATCAGCTAAACAGCCGACCAACGCATCCGAGTATCCACCCCGGGCCTGCTCAGCCGTTGGCGCCCGGCATCACTGCCTACCCACGGTAACGGGTGCGCTGGCGGCAACCCCACCTCACCGCGGCAGATCAGTGCGCCGGCGGCGGGAAACGATCTGGCTCTTTGCTCAATTGAGCGGTTTACGCATCTGTTGTGTCACGACGCGGTAGCCGGAAGTCTCATACAGCCGGATCGCGCGGACGTTGTCGGCGAAGACGTTGAGCTCTAGACGACCCAGGCCACGGGAGCGCACGGCGTCCTCGGCAGCAGCCAGGAGCGCGCGTCCGTAGCCAGCTCCGCGGTACGCCTCATTGATCTCGATGTCGTAGATGAACGCGCAGTCGGGCGCACCGCGCGGGTGCGTCAAGCCCAGCCACGACACGCCAACACAGGTGCCGTCGGGAAGCGCGGCCCTCAAGAACAGCATTCCGGCAGTCGCAAAGCCATCCGGCAACAGGACGTCGTTTGCCTTGGTGGCCAACTCGAGGGCCTCGTCCGCGGGCCAGTTACCGGCTGCTACCTGCTCATCCGCAAATGATCGGATGGTACGGTCACGCCACTCCTCGAACTCGTTCCTCGTCATGTCCCGTACGATCAACTCAGGCACAGCGTGATGGTCCCACATCAATCAGTGGACGGCTGCCCCCGTTGTGCGCGCGAGCATCACGTCGGCCGCACCACCGCTCCCGCGCGTTGCAGCGTTCACGGCCGGCGAGGTAGGCGGCGAGATCTTCGACGTGGACCTGGTTTCCTGCCCCGTAGGCGGCGATTTGCTGCAAAGGCAAGCCGCGGTCCTCGATGACCAGGATGGTTTGGTCGCCATCGGCGGTAAGCGTCGCCTCGATGACGCCGTCCGGTTCGTCTGGGGATTCGGTCAGAATCAGTAGCCACCGTGGCGGCTCGCACTCTTCCACCCGGCCGGTGCCTTCCCATCCGCTGGCAAAGTAGCGTGCGCGGAACTCACCGCCCTGGCGCAGATCGCCTTCTACTTCGCCGAGCCAGCGGGCGAGACGGCGGGGATCGGTGAGGGCTGACCACAGGTCGTCCATATCGGTGTCGAACCGGTCTTCAAGACGGACGATGCCCTTGCCATCCGCCGCTCGCAGGGTGCCCAGGGCGCGCACGTCGTACGACTTCCCGGACGAAGCATCCGCCCGGTCGATGGTCGACCGGATGAGGAAGACCTCGGCCGGCACCTGGCGGGATCTCACGGAGGCAATCCGGCAGGAGTCCAACCGCCGGCAGACTCAATAGCCTGCACCGATCGGTTGTAGCCTCGGCCCCTATGAGTTGGCTGCCTGAGGACTTCGTCCATCCCGTCTACGTGCCCGTGCCCAACACCGCGCTTCACCTGCGGCCGATTCGGGAGGCGGACACCGCGCTTGACTACCCCGCCGTGATGGGCTCCCGAGAGCGCTTGTGGGAGATCTTCGGCCCGGCCTGGGCTTGGCCCGAGGAGACGATGACCTATGAAGAGGACCGCATCGACTTGCTGCGGCACGAGAAGGAGATAGCCGCGCACCAGTCGTTCAACTACGCGCTGCTGGACGAGGAGGAGACGGCAATCTTCGGCTGCGTCTACATCGACCCGCCCGAGCGCACCGGCTCCGACGGAGAGGTCTCCTGGTGGGTGGTGGACGACCTCGTCTGCGGCGAGGCGGAACGCGCACTCGACGCGCTGGTGCCGCAATGGATTGCCGCCGACTGGCCTTTCCAGCAGCCCCGTTATCTGGGCCGCGACATTACCTGGCAGGACTGGCTCGCGCTGCCGCGCGTCTCGTGACACGTCCGAGGCGGTGCCTGGATCGTGTCATGAAGATCGTCTGATCGTTGTGTGGATGTGCCGTTGACGGATGCCCAGTGGGCGTAGATCGAGCGGTTGCTCCCTGACCGGTCACCGCGTCGTGGCGGCCGGTGGCGCGATCACCAGCAGGTGATCGACGCGATCGCATGAGAGGGGTGTCCTCTTGGTCAGACGGGGTCGATGACACCCGACCGCAGGTTGAAGATCAAGCTAGCGCTCAACGGCAGGTGTCTGGCCGAACGTGCACACCGCACCACGACGGCAGGTCGGCTGCCCATACCCGCCAGCCGCCGGCGTCTCGCCGGGTTTCGAACCGCCAGGGGTGGGCTGTGCCGCTCAAGCTGGCCTGCCCGTTCCACCAGATCGGGTGGACGTCCACGGTCACCTTCGCGCGGTCGTCGCCCTGGTCCTCGACGTCGATGGGTCCGACCGTCTCAAGCTTCGACGGAACCTTGGCGCGCCCCATCTCGCCGCGGTACTCACGCCACTGCCGCAGCAGCTCGTCATGACGCCCGGTGACCAGAACCCGCGGCAGCCCCTAGCATCGTCGGCATGGCAACGCGGCTTGTTCAAATCAACATGAAGGCTCGGGACGACTCCGCGCTGGGCGGTTTCTGGGCGGAGGCGCTCGGCTGGGGAGTCTCCAGCGAGGGACCCGGCGTGACCAACCTCGAACCCGAGGGCTTCGTCTACCCCGACCCCGTCGCCGTCTGCCTCGACCTCATCGCCTCCCCGGAACCCAAGACGGTGAAGAACCGCGTGCACGTCGACCTCGCCACCACCTCGGCGGCCCATCAGGCGGAGGTGGTCACGCGCCTGAAGGATCTCGGCGCAACACCCGCCGACGTAGGCCAGGGCGACGTCCCATGGACGGTCATGGCCGACCCAGAGGGCAACGAGTTCTGCGTGCTGGACTGGCACGACCCGATCCGAGACACCGGACCGATCGCCTCGGTAGTGGTCGACTGCGCGGATCCGCGAGTCATGGCCCGCTTCTGGGGCAAGGCCATGGACTGGACCCTGCACAAGGTGACCGACCACAACGGGGTACTGCGCTCCGCCGAGGGCGTCGGCCCATATCTGCAGTTCCTCCGCACACCCGATGTGAAGACCGTGTGGAACCGCGTCCATCTCGACCTCCGCCCATACCCAGGTGACGACCTAGAGACCGAGGCGGCCAGACTGCGGACTCTCGGCGCCACCGCCATCGACCTAGGCCAGAGCGATGTCCCGTGGACGGTCCTCGCCGACCCGGAAGGCAACGAGTTCTGCCTCCTCGCCCCAGGCTGACCCAAACCCTCTTCATCCGCTCACTACGCCAGCCGGGTCGCACCTCGCCGTTTGAGTACTCGATGACATGGCCTGGGTCTGAGTAGACGCCGACGATCCCTGTCACGTCGACCTCGATGCCCGTCTCCTCTCGCGTCTCGCGGACTGCAGTCTGCGCGCGCTCGCATCAGGGCATCCCTGCTCCCGAGCGGTCCAGCAGGATGGATGAGTTCCTGACCTACTGGTTGGCCGCGTACGTGGCGGATCTGCGCCCGACCACGGCGCGCGGTTATGAGTCGGCCGTACGTCTGCACCTGATCCCCGGTCTAGGTCGGAAGCGTCTGGACAAGCTGACCGTGCAAGACGTGCGGGCCTTCATCACGGCTTGCCGGCAGAAGTGCCTGTGCTGCGCTGGCAAGGTTGATCAGCACCGGTCGGGGGAGTTGCCCCCTGGTCCTGGACACTTGAACCTTGGATCGTGATGGTCCGGGGAGATCAGGAGTCCCTGACAGATGGTGAACAAGCACTACCCCGCGGAGTTCAAGGCCGACGCGGTGGCGTTGTA
>NZ_QGGF01000114.1 GCF_003857015.1 Micromonospora globispora
GTCCGGGTGGGCCAGCTCGCGGGCGAGCCCCCGGAGTGGGCGGGCCGGGTACGCGAGCGCGCCGAGCTGGCCGGGCGCTCCACGGTCTGGGTGAGCGACGAACGCGCGCCGCTCGGCGCGATCCTGCTGGAGGATCCGGTACGCGCCGACGCCCGGCGGACCGTGCGGCGACTCCGGGAGGCCGGGCTGAACCGCCTCGTCATGGTCACCGGGGACCGGCCGCGTACCGCCGAGCAGGTCGCCCAGGCGGTCGGCGTGGACGACGTGCTGGCCCAGTGCTCACCGCAGGAGAAGGTCGCCCGGGTCAAGGAGGAGTCCGGCCGCGCGGTGACGGTGATGGTCGGCGACGGGGTCAACGACGCGCCGGCGCTCGCCGAGGCGCACGTCGGGGTGGCGATGGGCGCCACCGGGGCGACCGCCTCGGCCGACGTGGCGGACGCGGTGCTCACCGTGGACCGGCTGGACCGGCTCGCCGACGCCGTGGAGATCGCCCGGTACGCCCGCCGGATCGCGGTGCAGAGCGCCACCGTCGGGATGGGGCTGGCGGTGATCGCCATGGTCGTCGCCGCCGCCGGCGGGCTGCCCCCGGTCGCCGGTGCCTTCCTGCAGGAGGGCATCGACGTGGTGGTGATCCTCAACGCGCTGCGGGCCCTCGGCGGCGGGCTGCGCGGCCCGGACGTCCCGCCGGCCACCCGGGAGCTGCTGGACCGGTACGCCGGCGAGCACGGCGGTGTCCGGGAGGTGCTGACCCGGCTGCGCGACGCCGCCGACCTGGTGGCGACGCACCCGGACGCGCCGGAGTGCGTGCCGGCGCTGCGGGAGGTGCACCGCCGGCTGACCGACGAGGTGCTGCCGCACGAGGCCGCCGAGGAACGGCAGCTCTATCCGGCGCTGGCCGGGCCGCTGGGCAGCGACGAGGCGACCTCGACGATGAGCCGGGGACATGTGGAGATCAAGCGGCTGGTGGACCGGATCGGCGGCCACCTGGCCCAGAACACCGACGGGCGGCTGCGCCCGGACGAGATCCCCGACCTGCTTGCCGCGCTGTACGGGCTGGACGCCGTGATGCGGCTGCACCTGGCTCAGGAGGAGGAGGACTACTTCTCGCTCAGCCCTGCCGAGGGCCGACCGGGCGACGGCGGCTGACGGCGCGGCGTGACCAGGAGGGGATGCTGGTCAGAGCGGTCAGCGTTCCCGGACCACCGCCACCGGGCAGTGGGCGTGGTGGATCAGCTGCTGGCTGACCGAGCCGAGCACCATTCCCCGCAGCCCGCCCCGGCCGCGGCTGCCGACCACCACGAGCTGCGCCTCCCGGCTCGCCTCCACCAGCGCGGGGGCCGGGTTGCCGGGGTTCACCCGGACCTCGATCGGCACGTCCGGGAAGGTCTCCCGCCACTGGGCCAGTTCGTCCTCCACGGCCGCCCGCTCGGTGGCGGTCGCCTCCTCCGGGTCGAAGCGGGCACTCCGCTCACCGGGCGGCTCCCAGACCCGGATGACCCGCAGTGGCACGTCCCGCTGGGCGGCGCGTTCGACCGCGAAGCCGAGGGCCCGCAGGGAGGACTCGGAGCCGTCCACGCCGACCACCACCGGGCCGGAGGTGGCGGCCTGCCCGTCGCGGACCACCACCACCGGGCAGTGGGCGTGGGCGGCCACCGACACCGCGGTGGAGCCGGCGAGCAGACCGGCGAACCCGCCGTGTCCGCGGCTGCCGAGCACCAGCATCCCGGCGTCGGCCGAGCGTTCCTGGAGCACCAGGGCGGGCGGGCCGTCGAAGACCTCGCCGTGCACGGTGAGGCCGGGCCGCTCGGCGGCGGCGTCCTCCGCCGCCTTGTGGACCAGCTCCTCCACCTGCCGGCGGGCACGCTCGTCCGGCCAGATGCCGGGCGCCACGCCCGGGCCGACCCAGCCGGCCACCGTCAGCCACTCGAAGACGTACGCCAGGCGGACCGGCCGGCCGGAGCGGCCCGCCTCGTCCATCGCCCAGTCCAGGGCGACCGTGGCGTCGGCGGAGCCGTCGTAGCCGACCAGGATCTCGTCGCCGCTCATGCCTGCCCCCGCAGCTCGGGTTCGGTCTCCCGGATCCAGCGCCACTCGGCGACCCGGGGGTCGTCCTCGCCGTACCGGCGGGTGTAGTCGCGGCAGGACTGCCGGGCGTCGACCATCTCCTGCCGCAGGTGGGCGGCGCGCGAGGCGAGCCCGGGCACCCGGTCGATGACGTCGATGACCAGGTGGAACCGGTCCAGGTCGTTGAGCATCACCATGTCGAACGGTGTGGTGGTGGTGCCCTCCTCCTTGTAGCCGCGTACGTGCAGGTTGTCGTGGTTGGTCCGGCGGTAGGTGAGCCGGTGGATCAGCCACGGGTAGCCGTGGTAGGCGAAGATGATCGGCTTGTCGCGGGTGAAGATGGTGTCGAACTCGTTGTCCGGCAGGCCGTGCGGGTGCTCCGAGGGCGGCTGCAGCCGCATCAGGTCGACCACGTTGACCACCCGCACCTTCAGCCCGGGCAGGTGCTGGCGGAGCAGGTCGGCCGCGGCCAGGGTCTCCAGCGTGGGGACGTCGCCGGCGCAGGCGAGCACCACGTCCGGTTCGCTGCCCTCGTCGGTGCTGGCCCAGTCCCAGATGCCAAGGCCGCGCCGGCAGTGCTGGATCGCCTCGTCCATGGTCAGCCAGTTCGGCGCCGGCTGCTTCCCGGCCACCACCACGTTGATGTAGTGCCGGCTGCGCAGGCAGTGGTCCATGGTGGAGAGCAGGGTGTTGGCGTCCGGTGGCAGGTAGACCCGCACCACTTCCGCCTTCTTGTTGACCACGTGGTCGATGAAGCCCGGGTCCTGGTGCGAGAAGCCGTTGTGATCCTGCCGCCACACGTGGCTGGAGAGCAGGTAGTTCAGCGAGGCCAGCGGCTGCCTCCACTGGATGGCCCGGGTCACCTTCAGCCACTTGGCGTGCTGGTTGACCATCGAGTCGACGATGTGGATGAACGCCTCATAGCTGGTGAAGATGCCGTGCCGGCCGGTGAGCAGGTAGCCCTCCAGCCAGCCCTGGCAGAGGTGCTCGGAGAGCACCTCCATTACCCGGCCGTCGGGGGAGAGGTGGTCGTCGCCGGGGACGGTTCTGGCCACGAACGCCCGGTCGGTGACCTCGAACGCGGCGCCGAGCCGGTTGGAGGCGACCTCGTCGGGGCCGAAGAGGCGGAAGGTCTGCGGGTTGGCGCTGATCACGTCGCGGACCCACGGGCCCAACAGGCCGGTGGCGCCGGCCATTGGCTCACCGGGCTGCTTCACGTCGAGCGCGTAGTTCCTGAAGTCGGGCAGCTCCAGGTCGCGCAGCACCTGGCCGCCGTTGGTGACCGGGTTGGCGCTCATCCGCCGGTCCCCCTTCGGGGACAGCGAGGCCAACTCGGGGACCGGGGCGCCGGTGGCGTCGAAGAGCTCCTCCGGCCGGTAGCTGCGCAGCCAGCGCTCCAACTCGGCGAGGGCCTCCGGGTTCTTCCGCACCCCGTCGATGGGCACTTGGTGGGAGCGGAAGGTTCCCTCGACCTGCTTGCCGTGGACCTCCTTCGGGCCGGTCCAGCCCTTCGGCGTACGGAGGATGATCATCGGCCAGCGGGGGCGCCGATTGTCCCCGCCGGAGCGGGCCCGGCGCTGGATCTCGGCGATCTCGTCGACCGCGCGGTCCAGTGTGGCGGCGAGGCTCTGGTGCACCCGGGTCGGGTCGTCGCCAGAGACCACGTACGGTTGATAGCCGTAGCCGCGCATCAGACCGAGCAGGTCGTCTTCGGGGATCCGTTCCAGCACCGTCGGGCTGGCGATCTTGTACCCGTTGAGGTGGAGGATGGGCAGCACCGCGCCGTCGCGGGCCGGGTTGAGGAAGACATTGGACAGCCAGCTGCCGGCGAGCGGGCCGGTCTCCGCCTCGCCGTCACCGATCACGCAGGCGACGAGCAGGTCGGGGTTGTCGAACGCCGCGCCGTACGCGTGGCTCAGGGCGTACCCCAGCTCGCCGCCCTCGTGGATCGAACCCGGCACCTCCGCCGCGACGTGGCTGGGGATGCCACCGGGGAAGGAGAACTGGCGGAACAGCCGGGCCATCCCCGTCTCGTCCCGGCTCACTGAGTGGTAGAGCTCGCTGTAGGTGCCCTCCAGCCAGGTGTTGGCCACCAGCGCCGGCCCGCCGTGTCCGGGACCGGTGATGTACATGGCGGACAGGTCCCGGTCGACGATGACCCGGTTGAGGTGGGCGTAGATCAGGTTCAACCCCGGACTGGTACCCCAGTGGCCGAGCAGCCGCGGCTTGACGTGTTCGGGCTTCAGCGGTTCCCGCAGCAGCGGGTTCTCCAGCAGGTAGATCTGGCCGACGGTGAGGTAGTTCGCCGCCCGCCAGTAGGCGTCAAGCCTGCCCAGCTCGTCGTCGGTCAGTGGGCCGTGCACGTCGAGAGCGGTGTCCATGCTGCAATAGCCTCTCGCGGGTCGGGGACTTCTGCATCCCGAAGGCGGAAAGCCGCCCGGGCCCCTTCAGCTTCGCCCGCCCGTCCGGACTTGATCAGGGTCGTTGGTCCCGGGCCGTGAGGGCGTGCTGCCCCTCGGGCGCGCGGACGGTGAGCCCGCGAACCACGATCGCCGGGGCCGGCGAGTGGTAGAGCAGGGTCTGACTGACCGCACCGAGCATGCCCCGCCACGCCTCGTCCCCACGGGCGGCGACCAGCACGACCTGCGCCGAGCGGGACTGTTCCAGCAGGACGGTGCCGGGGTCGCCGCGGAGGGTGTGGCACTCCGTCGGCACCGAGGGCTGACCCTCGGCGTACCGGGCCACCGCCCGGTTGAGGACGTCCTCGCTGTCGTCGCGTCGGTTCGGCTCGACGACCCGTACCGCGAGCAGTCGGGCGCCACGGCGGGCGGCGCACTCGAAGGCGAAGCACAGTGCCGTCTCGGAACTCGCCGAACCGTCCACACCGACCAGCACCGGACCCTGGGGCGGTGGCTCGGCGCGACCGACCAGCACCGGGCAGCCGGCGCGGGCGGCGAGCTGCACGGCGGGCGCGTCGGTCGGTACGCAGCCCGGGCAGCCGGCCATCCCGCCGTCACCGACCGCGACCATGAACGCCGTTTCCGAGGCGCGGATCAGCGCCGCCACCGGGGAGCCCTCGACGATCTCGCCGCTGACCGGTACGGCGGGCGCCACCTCGCCGGCGACCTTCCCGGCCCGCTCGAGGAGGCTCTCCGCGGCGGCCCGCGGACCCCCGATCGACGGTGCCTCCAACGCCGCCGCCCAGTTGAACGCGTGCAACAGGTGCAGCGGACGGCCGTGCGCGGCGGCCTCGCCGGCGGCCAGCCGGACGACCTGGAGATCCTCGTCCGACGATCCGATGCCGGCGACCACGGCCCCGTGAGCGGTTACGGCCATCCCGCCTCACCTCCCGGCGCCGGGTAGGGCACGACCACGCTGTCCTCACCCACGGTAGTCCGGGCGGTGCCGGTCGGGGGCCGGATCGGCGACCCCGGCGGCCCCGGTCGCAGGGGTGCGGCCGGGTCAGCGGAACTGGAGGCGGTTGACCGTGTCGAAGAGCCGGGCGCCGAGTAGCCGGCGGGTGTGCACCATGGCCCAGGCGGCGGCGGTGACGAGGTAGCGGGTGCGCGGCCGGCGGGCGGTGACCGCCCGCTCGATCACCCGGGCCACCGTCTCCGGCCGCGCCGCGAGGAGCCTGCTGCCGTACGAGCGGGCCATCACCGCGTCCACCGCGGCGACCATCTGCCGGTACGGCCCGGCCGGCCGGGCGCCGGCGCCGAGCGACTCGCTCGCGACCGCGCCGAAGCCGGTGCGGATCAGCCCCGGCTCGACGATCGCCACGTCGACACCGAACGGCCGGACCTCCTGGCGCAGCGCGTCGGAGATCGCCTCCACCGCGTACTTGCTGGCGTGGTAGTAGCCGCCGCCGGGGAAGACGAGCCGGCCGCCCATCGAGCTGACGTTGACGATGCGGCCCCGGCCGGCCCGACGCATCCCGGGCAGTACGAGCTGGGTGAGTCGGCTGAGCCCGAACACGTTCGTCTCGAACTGCGCTCGGACCCGGTCCATCGGGGTTTCCTCGATCGGGCCGTACTCGCCGTGGCCGGCGTTGTTGATCAGCACGTCGACCTGGCCGTGCTCGGCCTCGATCGCGGCGACGGCGGCCCGCATGGACGCCTCGTCGGTGACGTCGAGGGGGAGCAGCCGGGCGCCGGCGTCGGCCAGGTCGGCGATCGCCTCCACCTTGCGGGCGGTGGCGTAGACGGTCAGCTCGGGGCGGCGGGCGAGGCGCCGCACGGTGGCCCGGCCGATGCCGGAGGAGGTGCCGGTGATCAGGACGGTGGTCATGACGAGAACGTCAGATCGTCAAGCGTGTCGCCGGTCACCGTTCCGCCGGGTGGCCGATCGGCGTGATCCGGGAGGGGGTCAGCTGGACGGGGTGCACGCGGGCGACGACGGCGGTGGCGTTGTCCCGCCCGCCGGCCGCCAGGGACGCGGCCAGGAGGGCCTGGGCCGCCTCGGTCGGGCCGCCGTCGGCCAGCGCCGTCCGCAGTCGGTCGTAGTCCACCTGGTCGGCGATCCCGTCGGTGCAGAGCAGGTACACGTCGCCGGGGCGCGGGGTCACCGCGATCAGGTCCGGCTCCGGCTGGTCCGGATGGCCCACGTACCGGGTGAGGTGGTAGCGGGCACGGGCGGCGGCCGGGGAGTCCGCGACGTACCAGCCGTGCAGCACGCCCAGCCAGGCCGCGGTGTGGTCGACGGTCAGCAGTTCGAGCAGGCCGTCGCGGAGCCGGTAGGCGCGGGAGTCGCCGAGCTGCACGATCCAGGCCAGGTCGCCGTCCGGCTCGACCAGCAGGGCGGTGAGCGTGCAGCCGGTCAACTCGCCGAGCCGGGCGCCGACGTCGCGTACCTC
>NZ_QGGF01000415.1 GCF_003857015.1 Micromonospora globispora
TTCCAGCAGCCGGACGACCGCCGCGGCGATCGCCGACGGCGTGCCGTAGGCGGCCAGCCCGGCCGGCCCGATGACCTCGGGCAGCGCGCTGGCCGCGTTGGCCACCACCGGCGTACCGCAGGCCAGCGCCTCCAGTCCCGCCAGACCGAACGTCTCCACCGGGCCGGGCGCCAGCACCAGGTCCGCGGCCGCCAGCAGGGCGGCGACCGCAGACCGGTCGGGCAGGAAGCCGGCGAAGTGCACCGGCAGGCACGCCGACCGCCGGACCAGCGCACCCCGCAGCGGCCCGTCGCCGAGCATCACCAGCACCGCGGGTACGCCGGCCCGGCGCAACCGGGCCAGCGCGTCCACCGCCAGCTCGGGTCGCTTCTCCACCGAGAGCCGGGCGCAGTGCACCAGCAGCACCTCGGTCGTGTCGACGTACCGCTCGCGAAGGGTCGGGTCGGCGCGGTCGGGGTGGAACGTGGTCAGGTCGACGCCGAGCGGCACCACGTCGACGTCCGGCGCGCCGAGCCGCTCGAACTCCTCGGCGGCCCAGCGGGTGGTGCAGACGATCCGGTCGTACCGGTGCAGCGTCTGCCGATTGAGCCGGTCGGCGACCCGGCGGCCGGGCCCGGCGGGCAACCGCCACTGTCCGAGCAGGCCGGTGAGGCTCTCGTGGGAGACCATCACCGACGGCACCCCGTGCGCCCGGGCCCAGGCGCCGGTCCAGCGCAGCGTGCTCCGATCCGACACCTCGAGCCGGTCGGGAGCGAGTTCGGCGAGGATCCGGGCCACCCGGCGACGGTCGGCCAGCAGCCGGTATCCGCCGCTGCCGGGGACGAGGGGCCCGGGCAGAGTGATCACCCGTCCCCAGGGTTGCCGGGTGTCCGCGTACCGCTCGCCGGGGATCACCAGCACCGGGTCGTGACCTGCGGCCAGGTAGCCCTCGCCGAGGTGCCGCAGCGCGGTGCGGAGCCCGCCGGAGCGGCCGGTCACGAAGTTGGCCACCCGGACGATCCGCAGCGCCCGGCGCTCCCCGCCGGCCGGCTCCCTTGTCATCCCAGCGCCGACAGGCCTGCGGCCGGCGCACCGGCCAGGACCGCCCGGTAGTGCCCGACCAGCTCGTCCCCCACCGCTGACCAGCTGCGCCGGCTGACCGCCGCCCGGGCGGCCAGGCCGTACCCGGTCCGGCGGGCCGGATCGGCGGCGAGCTCCGCCACGGCGGCGGCCAGTGCGCCCCCATCGCCGGGCGGGACCAGCAGCCCGGTCACCCCCGACTCCACCAGGTCCACCGGGCCACCGCTGGCCGGCGCCACTACCGGCACGCCGCTGGCCGCCGCTTCCTGAAGGGTCTGCCCGAAGGTCTCGTGTGGCCCGGTGTGCACGAACAGGTCCAGGCTGGCGTAGAGCCGGGCCAGCGTCTCTCCGTGTTGGACGCCGAGGAATCGCACTCCCGGTAGGGCCCGCTCGAGCTGCCGTCGGGCCGGCCCGTCACCCGCTACCACGACCCGCACGCCCGGCAGCCGGGCAGTGTCCCGCAGCAGCTCAACTCGCTTTTCCGGCGCCAGCCGTCCCACGTAGCCCACCAGGACCTCCCCGTCGGGAGCCAGTGCCCTGCGCAGCGGCTCGCACCGCTTGGCGGGGTGGAACCGCTCGGCGTCGACGCCGCGGCGCCAGAGCCAGATCCGCTGGACCCCGTTGGCGATCAGGTCGGCGGCGGCCCGGGTGGAGGGCGCCAGGGTGCGCTGCGCGGAGTTGTGGATCTCCCGTAACCGCCGCCAGGCCGCCGTCTCACCCCACCCGACCCGGTACGCCCGCGCGTAGGAGGCGACATCGGTCTGGTAGACCGCGACGGCGGGTAGCCCGTGCCGCGCGGCCAGGGTCGCCCCCGCCGCGCCCAGGATGAACGGGCTGGCCAGGTGGACGACGTCCGGCTGGTGGGCGAGCAACGCGCCGGCCAGCCGCGCGGTGGGTACGCCGAGCCGGAAACCCTGGTAACGCGGGAGCGGCAGGCTGGGGATGCGCACCACCGGGTACGGCAGCCGGTCGGCGGCCCGGCTCCGCGCGCCGGCCGGAGCCGGGGCGATGACCAGTGGCTCGTAGCCCCGCGCCACCAGGTGCTCCGCGGTCCGGACGACCGAATGCGCCACGCCGTTCACGTCTGGCAGGAACGACTCGGTGACGATGGCGATCCGCATGGCCCGAGGGTGAAGGCCGCACTGGTGCACCAGGCGACCGGCCGCTGACCGGTCGGCGAACAGTGCGGCAACCCGGCGCGGCGTCGACCGTCAGATGTCGTAGCAGGCGCCGGCGCGGACCACCTCGAGCGGGCCGTCGTACGCGGCGGCGGCCGACTCCAGGGTGTGCGACTCGCTGCCCCAGGCCGCCACCAGGTGGGTGAGCAGCAGTCGGCCGACCCCGGCCTTGGTCGCCGCTTCGCCGGCCTCCCGACCGGTCAGGTGCAGGTCCGGCGGGTTGTCCACGCCGTCGAGGTAGCTGGCCTCGCAGAGGAAGACGTCGGCGTCCTGGGCCAGCCGCAGCAGCGCCTCGCAGGGCGCGGTGTCGGACGAGTAGCAGAGCACCCGGCCCTCGTGCTCCACCCGCACCCCGTACGTCTCGACCGGGTGGTGCATCCGGTCGACGGTGACGGTGAACGGGCCGATCGGGAAGGTGCCCGGCTGCAGGCCGTAGAACTGGTAGACGTCCTCGACCGTGGTGTCATCCGGCCCGTACGCGGCGGCCAGCCGGTCGGGCGCGCCGGAGGGCGCGTAGACCGGCAGGGGCGGGTACGGCCCGTCCGGGGCGTACCGGCGCACCACCACGTACGACACGGCGTCGAGGATGTGGTCGCAGTGCAGGTGGGTGAGGAGGATGGCGTCCGGGGCGTGCAGCCCGACGTAGCGCTGGAGGGTGGAGAGCGCTCCCGAGCCGAAGTCGATCAGCAGCCGGAACCCCTCGGCCTCCACCAGGTAGGCCGAGCACGGGGACTCCGGGCCCGGAAAGCTGCCCGCGCAGCCGAGGACGGTGAGTCTCACCGGGTCGCCCCGATGTGACACCCCGTAGTCGACACGCCGGCACCCGCCCCGCCGATGATCACTACCGACGCGTACGCCACGCTGCGCAGCCTACGCGTCGGCGCGGAAAGGCAAGAATCGTCCACGGCAAGATGTCACCAAGGCGACACCGGTACCCGTTCCGTGACCAGCCGGCCGGTCGGCGTCAGCGCCGGACCGGCCGACCGGACGGATCAGGCCCAGAGCTGCCCCTCCAGGGCGTCCTCGGCATCCGCAAGGGTGCCGCCGTACGCCCCGGTCGACAGGTACTTCCAGCCGCCGTCGGCGACCACGAACGCGACGTCGGCCCGGCGGCCCGCGCGGACCGCCTCGTGCGCCACCGCCAGCGCGGCGTGCAGGATCGCGCCGGTGGAGAACCCGGCGAAGATGCCCTCCACCTCGACCAGTTGACGGGTACGCAGCACCGCGTCCCGGGTGCCCACCGAGAAGCGCCGGGAGAGCACCCCGGCGTCGTAGAGCTCCGGAACGTACCCCTCGTCGATGTTGCGCAGGCCGTAGACCAGCTCGCCGTAGCGGGGCTCGGCGGCGACGATCTGGATGCCGTCGACCTTCTCCCGCAGGTAGCGCCCGGTGCCCATCAGGGTGCCGGTGGTGCCCAGGCCCGCCACGAAGTGCGTGATCGTGGGCAGGTCGTGCAGCAGCTCCGGCCCGGTCGTCTCGTAGTGCGCCCGGGCGTTCGCCTCGTTGCCGTACTGGTAGAGCATCACCCAGTCGGGGTGCTCGGCGGCGATCTGCTTCGCGGTGGCGACGGCCTGGTTCGAGCCGCCGGCGGCCGGCGAGAAGATGATCTCCGCGCCGTACATCCGGAGGAGCTGGACGCGCTCGGTGGAGACGTTCTCCGGCATCACGCAGACCAGCCGGTAGCCGCGGAGCTTGGCCACCATGGCCAGCGAGATGCCGGTGTTGCCGCTGGTCGGCTCCAGGATGGTGTCACCCGGGCGGAGCCGGCCGGACTCCTCGGCCGCGCGGACCATGAACAGGGCCGCCCGGTCCTTGATGCTGCCCGTCGGGTTCCGGTCCTCCAACTTCGCCCAGAGCCGCACCGGCGGTGCCCCCTCGGGCACCGTCGGCGAGAGCCGGGGCAGCCCGACCAGGGGCGTGCCACCGCAGGCGTCGAGCAGACTGTCGTACCGCATCGGAACCCGCCGTCAGCGGGCGGCGACGGCCGCGCGGTGGCCGGCGATCGCGGCGGCGGCGGCGAAGCCGAACGCGCCACCGGCGACGGCCGGCAGGATGGTCACGCTGTCGCCGTCGTTGAGCTTGGCGTCGAGCGCGCCGAGGAAGCGGACGTCCTCGTCGTTGACGTAGACGTTGACGAAGCGGTGCAGCGCGCCGGCGTCGGTGACGAGCCGCCCCTTGAGGCCGGCGTACCGGGAGTCCAGGTCGGTGAGGAGGTCAGCCAGGGTGTCCCCGGCGCCCTCGACGACCTTCGCGCCGCCGGTGTAGCTGCGCAGGATGGTGGGGATGCGAACCTCGATGGCCATGATGTCGTGCTCCTTGATGATCGGGTGTGCCACGGTGACGGGAAGGAAATGGGTGGGCCGGCGCTGAAAGGTCAGCGGCCGGAACACTCGTAGTCGACCGTCGCCGGGCTCTGCCCGAACATGTAGGACTGGACGGCATGCGGATCCACGGCGGCATCCACGATCCGGACCGGCTCCTCGGTCACCACGCCGTCGACGATCCGGAAGGAGCGGATCTCCTCCGTGTCGGGCTCGCGGGTCGAGACGAGCAGGTAGTGCGCTCCCGGCTCACCGGCGAAGGAGACGTCCGTGCGGGACGGGTACGCCTCGGTCGCGGTGTGCGAGTGGTAGATGACAACCGGCTCCTCGTCGCGGTCGTCCATCTCCCGCCAGACCCGCAACTGCTCCATCGAGTCGAACTCGTAGAACGTCATGGACCGGGCGGAATTCTCCATCGGGATGTGCCGGGTCGGGGTGTCGCTGCCGACGGGACCGGCGACCACACCGCACGCCTCGTCCGGGTGGTCCCGGCGCGCGTGGGCGACGATCGCGTCGACGATCGACCGGTCGATGCTCAGCACGTCGACCAGCCTAACGCCTGCCGGTGACCGGCTGCGAGGTGGCGACCGTCACGGCTCAGTCGATCAGGGCGTTGAGCAGGGATTCCTGCAGATAACCCAGGTACGCGTAGACCGATAGTTGGAACACCCGCGAGGAGGTCGGGTCCGCGGCGACCGCCTCGTCGAGCTCCTCCCCCAGGTCGGTGCCGTCCTTGATCTCCAGCCGCACGCCCATCGCCAGCCGGGCGTCGTTGAGCGCGCGCAGCCACGCCTCCGCCGCCTCGGCGTCGAGGCGTACCTCACCCCCGCCGCCGCCGGCCTCGTCGGGCAGCGCGGCGAGGATCGCCCCGGCCTGGTCGATCTTGGCCGTCTTGAGGTCTCCCTCGGTGTACCGGCGGAACTCGGCGGTGCTCGCCGAGTCGTCCGGGTAGACCTCCGGGAAGAGCCGGCCGACCACCGGGTCGCCGTGGTCGAAGCCGTCGGTGAGCAGGCCCACCACCTCCGAGGCGACCTTGCGCAGCACGCGGACCTCGTCGACGGCAAAGATGGCGACGTAACGGTCGCCCTGACGACGGAACATGCTCACAGTGCCATCCCTGTTCGCGACTGCGGGGCTCGCAACACCGGCCCACTCCTCGCGCTCACGACCGGTCCACCGTCGCCCAGAGCCCGTACGCGTGCAGCTGGGACGCGTCGTGCTCCATCCGCTCCCGCGCGCCGGTGGAGACAACGGCCTTGCCCTTGTGGTGCACGTCCAGCATGAGCTGCTCCGCCTTCTCCCGGCTGTACCCGAAGAGCTTCTGGAACACCCAGGTCACGTACGTCATGAGGTTGACCGGATCATCCCAGACGATCGTCACCCATGGCCGGTCGGAGACCGGCACCTCGTCGGTGTCCGGCGTCTCGACCGGCGCAACCTGTGGAGCCGCCATGCCCCCCATCGTGCCACCGGATTCGGCGAACCGATGAACCGGAACGCCCGGCCGGCCCGGATCACCCTCCGAGGAGGCGGCGAGCCGCCCGGGATCCCGGTCGACGGCCGCGACCTCAGGCGAGCAGGATGCCGTGATCGACAGCATCGGTGAGCACCGCGCCCAGCGAGAGGCGGATCACCTCGAAGCGGCGGGACACCTCCCGGGAGAGTTCAAGCTCGACCTCGCGCAGCGCCCGCTGCGCCCACGAGCGCGCGCTGTTCGGGTCGTCGTTACCCGGGCTGCGCCAGCGTTGCCAGCAGCCGCCGGAGAGCGCCACCCCGACCGGCGGGAGGACCTCGTCCCGCTTCGCCCCGGGGAAACCGGCCAGCGCGTCGAGGGCACCCGTGCCGCTCAGGCCGGCCACCCCGGCGGTGCTGGTGACCAGGAGCACCCGGTCCAGTTCGCGGCCGGCGGGGTGGTCGGCCAGACCCCACCGGACGGCGGCGGCGAGCCGGTGGCGTACCCCCTCGGCGAGGGGTGCGCCGAAGACCGGGCCGGCCACCTCGTCGATGATGTCCCGCACCGCCTGGTCGCACTGCGCCGTGGCGAGCAGCGACAGGGCCTCCAGCTCCCGGTCGAGCAGCTGCGACAGCCCGGCGCACCCGACCCCGAAGACGATCTCCTGCACCACCCGCAGGTGGATGTTCGCCAGCTCGAGGGCGAGGTGCTGGCGGATCCGCTGGGCGCAGGAGCGCACCCGGCGGTCCAGCCGTTCGGCGAGGTCACCCGTCTCGATGCCGGGGCGGACGCTCACCCGGCCGTGCGAGCCCGGCAGCACCGGTGGCTGGGCGCTGGCCCGGCGCAGCCCCTCGTCGGCGGCCCAGCCGACCAGCGCCCGCCGGAGCGGGCCGTGG
>NZ_QGGF01000494.1 GCF_003857015.1 Micromonospora globispora
GCTCGCCGCCGAGCTGCGCGACGCGCTCGCCCTCACCGGCTGCGCCGACCCGGCCGAGGCCCGGCACCTGCATACCATGACGGGAAGCTGACCGCGAACCGGTGGACCCGGGAGGTCCCGCGCTCAGTCGCGGTGGGGACCCGGGATCTCGCCGGAGCCGCGGGGGATCAGCCGGGTCGCCACCCGGTGGGTGGTGGGTCGCCACTGCTCCCCGTCCAGCCGTCGGAAGATCAGCGACGCCGCGACCCGGCCCATCTCGGACGGGTCCTGCGCGATCACCGTGACCGCCGGCTGGAGCAGGTCGGCGAGGGGGAAGTCGTCGAACCCGACCAGGGCGACCTCGTGCTGCCGGCCGAGCTGCTGCAGGGCCCGGATCGCGCCGATGGTGACCAGGTTCTGCGAGGTGAACAGGGCGGTCGGCGGGGAGTCGGCGGACAACAACCGGCGTACCGCCTGCTCGGACTCCTGCTCGGTGTGCAGGTCGTGGACGACGGGCACCGCCGACGGCCGAATGCCGTGGTCGCTGAGCGCTTCCTTGAAGCCCTGGAACCGTTGCCGGGCGGTCGGGATGGTCCGCAGATCGCCGAGGTAGGCGATGTCGCGGTGCCCGTGCCGGACGAGGTGGTGAACGGCGGCCGCGGCGCCCTCATGGTTGTCGGCGAGGACGGCGTCCACCGGCAGCCCGACCGGCGGCCGGTCGACGAACACCACGGGCGTACCGACATTGACCTCGTTGGCCAGGTAGCTCTGGTTGTCACTGGCCGGGACGACGACCAGCGCGTCGGCCTGGCGCATGGTGAAGGCGCGGATCAGGTCGCGTTCCCGTTCCGGATTCTCGTCCACGCTCCCGGCGAAGATGAGCACCCCCCGGTCCCGCGCGGCGTCCTCCAGCGCCCGGTGCAGGGCGGCCGAGAAGGGGTTGGCCAGGTCCTCCAGGACGGCGGCGATGGCCGCGCTGCGGCCGCTGGACCGGCGCAGGCTGCTCGCGGTGAAGTTGGGCCGGTAGTCCAGTTGGGCGATCGCCCGCTGCACCGCGGCGGTCTTCGGGGCCGACACGCCCGCCTCGCCGTTGACCACCCGGGAGACGGTCTTCGGGCTCACGCCGGCGAGCAGTGCGACGTCCCGGAGCGTGGCCCGGGCCCGGGCGCTGGTCGACGTAGCGGAGGCGGCAGCGTGCATGGGCGCTCCTACCGGACGGGGGTGTTGCGGTGGCGGTCGGGGCCACGGCGCACGCCGTGGCCCCCGAACCGATGATCGTCTGTCAGGTTATCGCCACACCGAGCGCAGCGGCCGGACGGTGAGCGACCGCACCAGCACGTCACCGCCCTCGGCGAAGAGGCGGGTCTGGTCGCTGCCGAGCGCCGGGAAGATCTGGTCGGTGATGGTGGTCTGTCCCGCCCCGCCGAAGACCTCGACCGAGGAGCGGTCCACGTAGATGGTCATCCGCACCCGGTTCCCGTCCACTGACAGCTCGACCACCGTGCGGCCGGTGCCGTCGTCGAGGTGGCCGCCGGCGCCGACGAGCAGGCTCAGGTGGTTGCGGTCGATCGTGAAGCCGGGTGAGGTCAGCGTGCCGGTGGTCGAGTCGGCCTCGAAGAACGTGGTGAGCAGCTTGTCGCCGACGTGGCCGCGTTCCCACCGGGCCGGCCCCACCACCGGCGCTCGGTTGGGCAGTCCGCCGGTCGCCGTCCAGCCGGCCTGCTCGTACGTCTGTCCGTCGGGCAGCTCGAAGTCGATCACCGGCTCGGCGCCGGCCGGTACGAAGTCGGTGGTCGTGCCGGGCAGGTGGGGTGCGCGCCGCCACCGACGATCAGGTTGACGTAGTCCTGGTCGAGGGTGAAGTCGGCGGAGACCATCGGCTCCGGGCGCCGCCGCCACCAGGGTAGCGGCCGGGCAGGCGCCGAGCCGTCGACGGATCCTCATCCACGTCCTCCGTCCATCGGGGACGCCCGCCATCCGGCCCGCGTCGGGCGTCCCAGTGGGGCGAATCCTGAGCCGTCGCTGACATCGATGTCAAGAGTTACCGACGAGTTACGCCTCGGTTGCGGAAAACCTTTGATGGAGGCATTGACAGGAGTCCGAACTCGCCCCGAAACTGCGCTGACATCGTTGTCGTATCCGCACCGCCGGTCCGACCGGAGTGTCTTTGAGGGAGAAAACATGATCCAGCGCATCGGCCGCCGCCGTGCCGCCATGCTGATCGCCGCCGCCGCGGCGGGCAGCCTGGTGCTCAGCGGATGCGGCGACAGCTCCGGCGACAGTGCCTCCGGAGGCGGTGGCAAGACCGTCGCGGTATCGCTGATCACCAAGAACTCCACCAACCCGTTCTTCGTCGCGATGCAGAACGGTGCCAAGAAGGCCGCCGAGGCCGAGGGCGTGAAGCTGACCGTGGCCGCCGGCAAGGAGGACGGCGACGAGGCCGGCCAGGTGCAGGCGATCGAGGACGCCATCGCCCGTGGCGACGCCGGCATCCTGATCACCCCGAACGGCCCCGGCGTCAACCCGGCGATCAAGAAGGCGCGGGACGCCGGACTCTACGTCATCGCGCTGGACACCCCACCCGACCCGGCGGACACCGTCGACATCACCTTCGCCACCGACAACTTCAAGGCCGGTGAGCTGATCGGCAAGTGGACGGCGGCCCAGCTCGCCGGCAAGCCGGCGACCATCGCGATGCTCGACCTCTTCAACGACAAAATCGTCTCCGTCGACTACAACCGGGACCAGGGCTTCCTGACCGGCATGGGGATCGACACCGCCGACAAGAAGAAGAACGGCGACGAGGCGAAGACCGGCAGCTACTCCGGCGGCACGTACACGATCGCCTGCAACGAGCCGACCAACGGCGCCGAGGACGGCGGCCGCACGGCGATGGAGAACTGCCTGACCAAGAACCCCGGCATCAACGTGATCTACACGATCAACGAGCCGGCCGCCGTCGGCGCGCACAAGGCCCTGCAGGCGGCCGGCAAGACCCAGGCCGTCCTGGTCGTCTCCGTCGACGGCGGGTGCGACGGCGTACGGCAGGTCAAGGACGGCGTCATCGGAGCCACCTCCCAGCAGTACCCGCTGAAGATGGCCGAGCTGGGTGTGCAGGCGATCAAGAAGATCGCGACCGGCGGGGAGAAGCCGAAGGTCTCCGACGGCCTGGACTTCTTCGACACCGGCGTCAGCCTGGTCACCGAGAAGGCGGCCACCGGCGTCGAGAGCATCACCAGCGCCGACGGGGCCGAGCGCTGCTGGGGCTGAACCACCTCCGCCTCGGTCGAGGGCGCGGGGCATCCTCCGCTCCGCGCCCTCGACCGGGCAGTTCGTCCGCCACCGCCCGACACCGGCAGGGAGCCCGCCGTGACCATCACGACCCCACCGACCACCGCCGCGCAGCAGTTCGCCCTGCGCCGGCACACACCGCTGCAACGCGTCCAGCACCTGCTGCACGCGCACCCCGCGATCAGCCCGTTCCTCGTACTGGTCATCGCCTTTGCCGTGTTCTCCACCCTCAACCCGCGCTTCGCGTCGCCCAACTCGCTGTCCCTTGTGCTGCAGCAGGTGGCGGTCATCGGCGCGTTGGCGGTGGGGCAGACGCTGATCATCCTCACCGCCGGCATCGACCTGTCGGTCGGCGCCATCGTCATCCTGGCTATGATGCTCTCGGCCAAGCTCGCCGAGGAGCAGGGGCTCCCCGCTGGCCTCGCCATCGTGCTGGCCATCGCGGTCGGCGCCGCCGCGGGCGCGGTCAACGGGGCGCTCGTCACCCGGCTCAAGCTGCCGCCCTTCATCGTCACCCTCGGTACGCTCAGCGTCTTCACCGCCGTCGGCCTGCTCTACTCCGAGGGCCAGAGCGTCCAGGCCACCGACCTTCCGCCGGTGCTGAGCTGGACGGGCGAGTCGTTCCCGGTGGGCCGGTTCCGGATCACCGTGGGGGTGCTCGCGGTGGTCCTGCTCTACCTCGCGGTGGGCTTCGCCCTGGCCAAGACCGCCTGGGGTCGGCACGTCTACGCGGTGGGGGACGACAAGGAGGCGTCGCGGCTGGCCGGCATCCGGGTCGACCGGGTCCTGCTCAGCGTGTACGTCGTTGCCGGCGCCATCTACGGGATCACCGCCTGGATCCTGATCGGACGGGCCGGTGCGGCCAGCCCGAACGCCATTACCGACGCCAACCTGGAAAGCATCACCGCCGTGGTGATCGGTGGCACCAGCCTCTTCGGAGGCCGCGGTGCGGTGCTCGGCACCCTGCTCGGCGCGCTGATCGTCGGCTTTTTCCGCAGCGGGCTGTCCCTGGCGGGGGTCGACGACCAGTACCGCGTACTCGCCGTCGGCCTGCTGGTGATCCTCGCCGTGGCCATGGACCAGTGGATCAGAAAGGTGAGGTCATGACCGCCACCACCACGCACACCCCCGGCAGCCGGCCCGGCGAGGCCGACAGCGGCCAGCGCTCACCGGTGCTGTCGGCCCGCGGCCTGGTCAAGACGTTCGGCAAGGTCGTCGGCCTCGACGGGGTGGATCTCGACCTGTACCCGGGCGAGGTGCTCGCCGTCATCGGTGACAACGGCGCCGGCAAGTCCACGCTGATCAAGTGCCTGACTGGAGCGCTGATCCCCGATGCCGGGGAGCTGTTCCTGGAGGGGAAGCCGGCGCAGTTCAAGCGGCCGCAGGACGCCCGGGAGGCCGGTATCGAGACCGTCTACCAGACGCTCGCCGTCGCGCCCGCGCTCGACATCGCCAGCAACCTCTTCCTCGGCCGGGAGAAGCGCCGCCCGGGCCTGCTCGGCTCGGTGTTCCGGATGCTCGACCAGAAGGGCATGCGGCGGGAGGCCGGCCAGGCCCTCGCCGACCTCGGCATCGGCACCCTGCAGAACGTCGCGCAGGCGGTCGAGACGCTCTCCGGCGGCCAGCGGCAGGCCGTCTCGGTGGCCCGGGCGGCGGCCTTCGGCAGCAAGGTGATCGTGCTCGACGAGCCGACCGCCGCGCTCGGCGTCAATGAGTCCAACCAGGTGCTCCGGATGATCGAGGAGGTCCGGTCGCGGGGCCTGCCGGTGATCCTGATCAGTCACAACATGCCGCAGGTGTTCGAGGTCGCGGACCGGATCCACATCCAGCGGCTGGGCCGCTGCGCCGGGGTGGTGACGCCCCGCTCGCACACCATGCCGGAGGCCGTGGCGATCATGACCGGCGCCACCACCCTCGACGAGACCCCCGGCCGGACGACGGACTGAACCGCCACCCGCCGGGGCCTGCCGCGCCCCGGGAAAGGAAGACTGTGATCACGGTTGTCGGCGAGTGCCTGGTGGATCTCATCGAGGATCCGTCGGGTGAGGTGATCGCCCATCCCGGGGGCAGCCCGGCGAACGTCGCCGTGGCGCTTGCCCGGCTCGGTCAGCCCACCACCCTGCTGACCCAGCTCGGCGACGACGCGCACGGGCGGCTGCTTTGCGCCCACCTGGCCGGCAGCGGCGTACGGCTGGACGCCGCGTCGGTGCCGGATCTGGCGGGCACCAGCGTGGCCCGTACCCGGGTCGGCGCGGACGGACAGGCCCGGTACGACTTCAGCATCGTCTGGCGGTCCTTTCCGGAGCTGTCCGCCGTCGGCCTCGGGAGCCGGTGCCTGCACACCGGTTCGCTGGCCACGGTCCTCGGGCCGGGCGCCGACGACGTGCTGGCGCTGGTCCGCGACCGCCGGGCCACCACGATAATTAGCTACGACCCGAACTGCCGGCCCTCCCTGATGGGCGACCGGACCACCGTCCTGCAGCGGGTCGAGGAGCTGGTGGCGGCGAGCGACGTGGTCAAGGTGAGCCTGGAGGACCTCGCCTGGCTCCACCCGGGCCGGGAGCACGGGCAGGTGGGACGGGAGTGGCTGGACCGCGGTGCCACCCTCGTGGTGGTCACCCGGGGCGACGGCGGCGCGTGGGCGGTCACCCGGCGCGGTGCGGTGCAGGTGGACGCCCGCCCCGTGCAGGTGGTGGACACCGTCGGGGCCGGTGACGCCTTCACCGCCGGGCTGCTGGCCGCGCTCGATCAGCGGGACCTGCTCGATGCCGCGCGACGGGCGGTGCTCCGGGACGTCGGCCCGGACACCCTCGCCGCCGTACTCGCCGAGGCTGCCCACGTCGCCGCCGTGACCTGCGGCCGACGGGGAGCCGACCCGCCCACCCGGGCCGAACTGGCCGCCGACCAGCCCGCCGTGACCGCGTGACGCCGCACGATTCCGGCGTCGTGCGGCGGTCGGTCACAATGGACGAATGGTTGCTTGGGAGTACGCCCTGCTGGTCCGCCGGTACCAGGGACAGGGCCGCAATTTCCACGTGTCGTTCGTCTGGTACGGCCCGGACGGGTCCCGGCGGGACATCACGGCGTACGGCGACACCGCGATCGCGCACCTCAACCGGGCCGGCCGGGAGGGCTGGGAGCTGGTCTCCGCCGCCGAGGACGTGAACAACGTGCAGGGCAGCACCGAGGTGCACCGGTACCACCTCAAGCGCCCGCTCGCCTGACCGACTAGGTTTTCCTCCCACCGGCGGCGTCCCCGCCGGCCCAGGCAGGGAGGAGCGGCCGTGGCCCGGTACGTCGTCGGCGTGGACTTCGGCACGCTCTCCGGCCGGGCCGTGGTGGTCGACGTGGCCGACGGCGCCGAGCGGGGCAGCGCGGTCCACGCCTACCGGCACGGGGTGATCACCGAGCGGCTGCCGAGCCGGCGCTGCCGCCACCGCGACGATCAGGTCGTCCGGGGCGTGGAAGGTGACCAGCTGGCCCAGGGCGGCCCGGGCCAGGTCGAGCACCGGCTCCCGGTCGCCACGCAGCACGATC
>NZ_QGGF01000156.1 GCF_003857015.1 Micromonospora globispora
GCTCGACGGGGTACGCCGGGCGGCGGCGACCGCCGCGAGCGAGCAGGCCCGGTCGGTGCAGGCCGCCCGGGAGGAGTTGACGGTCGTCCGGGCCCGGCTGGCCCCGCAGGAGTCGCAGCTGCGGGACCTGGGCGTACCGGCGATCTCGCTGACGCCGACGCCGCCGGAGCTGACGGAGGCGGCCCGGTCGATGGCCAGCGGGCCGGCGGCCGTGCTGACGGTCCTGCAGGCCGCCCGCCGGTGGGCGGATGCCGCGGACGACGCACTGGCCGCGCGGGGCCTGCCCCGGATCGCCCGCTGGCCGTCCCGGCCGCGCAACCTGCTCGTGTACGGGCCGCTGGCGCTGATCGTGCCGCTGATCCAGCTGGTGCTCTTCCTCGTCACCGGCACCAGCCCGGCCACCATTCTGGCGCTGATCGTCGGCCTGCCGATGCCGACGGTCGCCTTCATGGCGGGCTGGCTGGCGGTGGGGCGGCTGTTCCGGCCCCGGCCGGAGGACCGGGTGGACCGAACGCCCCGCTTCGGTGCCCTGGTGTGCCTGATCCCGGCGGTGGTGGCCACCGCCGGGATCGTCCTGGCCATGCTGGGCTGACCCGGCGGGCACGCGCCCGCGTGAGGTCAGCGGGGAATGATCAGGGACATCGCCTCGGCGCGCGACTTGGCGTCGTGCTGGAGGGTCCCCCGTACCGCCGAGGTGATCGTCTTGGCACCCGACTTCTGGATGCCGCGCATCGCCATGCACATGTGCTCGCACTCCAGCACCACGACCACGCCGCGCGGCGCCAGCTTGCTCATCAGCAGGTCGGCGATCTGCGAGGTGAGTCGCTCCTGCACCTGCGGACGGCGGGCGAAGACCTCGACGAGTCGGGCCAGCTTGGACAGGCCGGTGATCCGCCCGTCGGGGCCCGGGATGTAGCCGATGTGCGCGCTGCCCCGGAACGGCAGCAGGTGGTGCTCGCAGAGGCTCATCACGTCGATGTCCCGGACGAGTACCAGCTCTTCGTGGTTGGCCTCGAACGTCGTGCTGAGCACCTGGGCCGGGTCGACCCGCAGGCCGGCGAAGAGCTCGGCGTACGCGCGGGCGACCCGGGCGGGCGTCTGCTGGAGGCCGTCGCGGTCCGGGTCCTCGCCGACCGCGATGAGGATCTCCCGGACCGCCTTCTCGATCCGGCCGAGATCGATGGCGTCTTCGACCGGGCGGCCGGTCAGCTTGCCGCTGATCAGCCGTGCGGCGACGTAGTCCAGGCCGTCCTCGTCGGGCTCGGTCGCGGAGACGGCCAGCTCCCGGTTCGGGGAGCTGGCCGTCGGGTCCGTGCTCAGTGCGTACCGTCCGAGTTGTTCGACGCGCCACCGACAGACCCCCCGCCGACGGAGGCACCGTCGGCCTGGGCCTGCGCCTTGAGCGCATCCTTCTCGGCCGGCGTGAGCACCGGCGGCTCGGTGGAGGGCTGGCGCTTGCCGAAGCCGTGGTACGGGGCCATCGGCGGGCGCTTCGCCACCCGGGCGCAGATCCGGGCCATGTCGGCGGTGGAGAGGGTCTCCTTCTCGATCAGCTCGAGCACGATGTTGTCCAGGACGTCCCGGTACTCGACCAGGATCTCCCAGGCCTCGTCGTGGGCCAGCTCGATCAGCGCCCGCATCTCCGCGTCGATCTCGGCGGCGACGGCGTCCGAGTAGTCCCGCTCGTGGCCCATGTTGCGGCCGAGGAACGGCTCGTCGCCGCTGGTGCCGTACTTGATCGCACCGAGCTTGGAGCTCATGCCGTACTGGGTGATCATCGCGCGGGCCAGCTGGGTGGCCTTCTCGATGTCGTTGCCGGCGCCGGTGGTCGGCTCGTGGAAGACCAGCTCCTCCGCGGCCCGGCCGCCCAGCGCGTACGCCAGGGTGTCGATCATCTCGGCGCGGGTCTGGGTGTACTTGTCCTCCGTGGGCAGGACCAGCGTGTGGCCCAGCGAGCGACCGCGGGACAGGATCGTCACCTTGTGGACCGGCGCGGCGTGCGGCAGCGCCCAGGCGACGAGCGCGTGCCCACCCTCGTGGTACGCGGTGATCTTCTTCTCCTGGTCGCTCATCACCCGGGTCCGGCGCTGCGGGCCGGCGATCACCCGGTCGATCGACTCCTCGAGGGAGTCGTTGGTGATCGCCCGCTGGTCCTTGCGGGCGGTGAGCAGCGCGGACTCGTTGATCACGTTGGCCAGGTCGGCGCCGCTGAAGCCCGGGGTACGCCGGGCGACCGAGTCGAGGTCGACGTCGGGCGTGAACGGCTTGCCCTTGGCGTGCACCCGCAAGATCGCCTTGCGGCCCTCCATGTCGGGGGCGTCGACCGGGATCTGCCGGTCGAAGCGGCCCGGGCGCAGCAGCGCCGGGTCGAGGATGTCCGGCCGGTTGGTGGCGGCGATCAGGATGACGCCGCCCTTGGTGTCGAAGCCGTCCATCTCGACGAGGAGCTGGTTGAGGGTCTGCTCCCGCTCGTCGTGGCCGCCGCCCATGCCGGCACCGCGGTGCCGACCGACGGCGTCGATCTCGTCGACGAAGACGATCGCCGGGGCGTTCGCCTTGGCCTGCTCGAAGAGGTCGCGGACCCGGCTGGCGCCGACACCCACGAACATCTCCACGAAGTCCGAACCGGAGATCGAGTAGAACGGCACGCCGGCCTCACCGGCGACCGCCCGGGCGAGCAGGGTCTTACCGGTACCGGGCGGACCGAAGAGCAGCACGCCCTTCGGGATCTTGGCGCCGAGCGCCTGGTACTTCGCCGGGTTCTGCAGGAAGTCCTTGATCTCGTGCAGCTCCTCGACGGCCTCGTCGGCCCCGGCCACGTCGGCGAACGTGGTCTTCGGCGTGTCCTTGGTGATCATCTTCGCCTTGGACTTGCCGAAGTTGAGCACCCGCGAGCCGCCGCCCTGCATCTGCGACATGAAGAACAGCAGCAGGAGCACCAGCAGCGCGATCGGCAGCAGGTTGACCAGCAGGCTGACCCAGATGCTGTCCGAGGAGACCTTGGCGTCGGCGGGGCCGGTGACCCGGTTGGCCGCCTTGGCGTCGAGGACCTCCTTCCAGACGTCGTCGCCCACCTGGTACGGGAACTGGGCCTGGATCTTGTCGGTCGTGGTGTCGCCGAACTTGGTCTTCTGGGCCAGGTCGAGCTGGAGCGTCTGCTCCTTGTCCTGGAAGACGACCTTGTTGATCTTCGCAGTGTGAAGCTGGTCGAGCGCCACCGACGTGTCCACGCGGTGGTAGCTGGGGCCAGCGGTGAAGAGTTGACTGAGCACAACGGCGCCGAGGATGACCAGGATGATCCAGACCACCGGTCGGCGGAAGAAACGCGTACGTTCCATGCTGTTGTCGGGCATCGAGACGCCCGCATCCTCCTGATCGACGTCCTGACCGTCTGAATGGTGTCGCCGCCTCGGGCGGCGGCCGGAGCCGCCGTGCGGGCCGGCCTCGACCCCGAAGCGCGAAAACTGCCGCGCCGCGGTCATTCGACGGTACACCGTTCGTGCCAGATCTGAGCTTGCGAGCCCAGCACTTACGCGCACGGCGAACCGGGTTTCAGCCGGCGTGGCGGGGACTCCGCACCCGGCCCCCGACCGCCCGGTCACGCGGTACGAGGGGTCGGGCGTGGAGAGTGCCTCCACGCCACCGACACCTACCGTAGTCCGATCGGCTGAGAGTCCGCTGAACGTCCGCTTGACGCCCACCGATACCCGCAGGTCGGCGCGGGCCTCTCAGGCCCTGGCGTAGACCTCGGGCTTGAGCACGCCGACGTAGGGCAGCTCCCGGTAGCGCTCGCCGAAGTCCAGGCCGTAGCCGACCACGAACTCGGTCGGGATGTCGAAGCCGACGTACTTGACCGGGACCTGGACCTTGATCGCATCCGGCTTGCGGAACAGGGCGACCACCTCGACGCTCGCCGCCGAGCGCGACTCCAGGTAGCGCAGCAGCCAGGAGAGGGTCAGGCCGGAGTCCACGATGTCCTCGACCACCACCACGTGCCGACCGGCGATGTCCCGGTCCAGGTCCTTGAGGATCCGGACCACCCCGGAGGAGGTGGTGCCCTGGCCGTACGAGGAGACGGCCATGAACTCCAGCTCGGCGGGGGGACCCTGCCGGCCGAGGGCCCGGGCGAAGTCGGCCATGAACATGACCGCGCCCTTGAGCACGCAGACGAGCAGCAGCCCGTCGACGTCGGCGTAGTCCGCGGAGACCTGCTTGGCCAGTTCCGCGGTCTTCTCGCGGATCTGCGCCTCGGAAATGATCACGTGGTCGATGTCGGCGTCGTACCAGGAGCCGTCAGCCATGCTCCTAGCCTGCCGTACGCCGGATGGGCTCCGTCGGCGGGGCCGCCCCTTTTGGCGCGGTCCCGCCGGGGATTATCGGCTCGTAAAGGGCAATTCACCTCAGCAGGTGCGGGACCGCCAACGGCGGCCCTCGTCGGTCGGCTTCCAGTCGGCGGAGTCCCGGCTGTCCGCGGTCAGCCCGAGGGCGGAGGCGACGACGAGGAAGAGCACGAGGAGCAGGAGCAGGAGAACGGCCATGGCGGCGCTCGCTTTCGCGTGGTTGTGAGTGGTTTCGCCGCCGGTGCGCACCGGACTGAGACCAGTCTGCGACCGTCCGCGCCGCGCGAAAAGTGGCAGGAATGCCAGTGGGCATCGATTTCCTGCCACTTCTGTGGTTACCCTCGTCACATGCTGCGTTCCGTTGCCGTCGTCGCCCTGGAACAGGTGGCCGCGTTCGAGCTCGGCGTCCTCGCCGAGGTCTTCGGCACCGACCGCACCGCCGACGGCTTCCCCGGCTACCGCTTCGACGTCTGCACCGCCGACGGCGCGCCGGTCCGCACCCGGTCGGGCTTCCTCCTCACCCCGCACGCCGACCTCACCCCGCTGGAGGACGCCGACCTGGTCGCGGTACCGGCCCACGCGGAGGGGACGGACATCCCGGTGCCCGTGCTTGAGGCGCTGCGCCGGGCCGCCGACCGGGGCGCGTGGCTGCTGAGCGTCTGCTCCGGCGCGTTCGTGCTCGGTGAGGCGGGACTGCTCGACGGCCGGGACTGCACCACCCACTGGCAGTACGTCGACGAGCTGCAACGCCGGCACCCGGCCGCCCGGGTGCGGTGCAACTCCCTCTACGTGCAGGACGGCCGGCTGCTCACCAGCGCCGGCACCGCCGCCGGGATCGACGCCTGCCTGCATTTGGTCCGCCAGGAGCACGGCTCCGCGACGGCCACCCGGCTGGCCCGCCGGATGGTCGTGCCACCGCACCGCGACGGCGGCCAGTCGCAGTACGTCGAGGCGCCCATCCCGAAGGCGCCCGAGGCCCCGACGCTGGAGCCGGTGCTGGAGTGGCTGATGGGGCACCTGGATAGGACGGTCACCGTGGACGAGCTGGCCGCCCGTGCCGGCATGGCGCCGCGGACCTTCGCCCGCCGGTTCCGGGCCGAGACCGGCACCACGCCGCACGAGTGGCTGACCAACCAGCGGGTGCTGCTGGCCCGGCGGCTGCTGGAGGAGACCCGGCTGAGCGTGGAGACCGTCGCCGACCAGGCCGGGTTCGGCGACGCCGCCGCGCTGCGGCACCACTTCACCCGCCGGGTCGGCACCACCCCGCACGCCTACCGGACGACCTTCCGGGAACGCGCCGAGGTCTGATCACCGCCCCACCGCGACCGGCAGTGGTCCATCGGCTGCGGAGTCGTCCGGCCCCGGCAGCCGACCGGCAGGTCCCCGATCGCGTCCTTTGCTCTGCTGCAGCCCACGCAACACTCGACCGGCTTGAGTGTTGCCTCCGCTGCAGCAGAGCAAAGCGTGTGACACAGGTATCGGCGGCACCACGGACGGGCGGATCAGCGGGCGACAGCCGGGCGTAGCGGCCCGATGCCATGCGGCGGCGTTTCGAGCCGTGGGCAGGGGCCAGAAAGAGGAGGTCAGCGGGTCAGCGTGATTCGGTGGGCACGAGTCGGCGGTCGCGGCGGCACACCCGCAGCCCGCCCGGCAGGTGCACCTCTCCCTGCCCGCGCCACGCCGTGACCAGCGCGTCCAACGCGGCGATGTGCCGGTGCGACAGGGCGGCCGGCGAGGCACCCAGTTTCCGGGCCCAGAGATGGAGCACCCGGGTCCGGACGGCCGCTGGCAGAGTGGCCAGCGCCTCGACCGAGAGGCCGCCGTCGGGTGCCCGGGCGTCGGCGAGCGACCTGGCGGCGAGCTCGTCCAGGGCGGCGGTGTCCGCGGCCACCAGGCGGGCGGTCCGGGCCAGGTTGTCCAGCACCCCGGGGCCGAGCGCCCCGACCAGGACCGGCAGCACGTCCGACCGGACCCGGGCCCGGGCGTACGCCGGGTCGACGTTGTGCGGGTCCTCCCACGGGGTCAGCCCCAGCGCGGCGCACGCCTTGCGGGTCTCCTCCCGGCTGGCGTCGAGCAGCGGGCGCAGCAGCGGCACCCCGTCCAACTCCCGGCGCTCCGGCATGCCCGCGAGACCGCGCGGGCCGGCGCCCCGGGCGAGCGCGAGCAGTACCGTCTCGGCCTGGTCGTCCCGGGTGTGGCCGAGCAGCAGCGCGGCCGCTTCGTGCCGCCGGGCGGTGGCGACGAGCGCCTGGTAGCGGGCCTCGCGGGCGGCCGCCTCGGGACCGCCCGGGCGACCGGCGACGGTCACCGGCACCGCGTCGACCGGATCGAGGCCGGCCTCGACTGCCCACCGGGCCACGGCGTCGGCCCGTTCCGCCGACCCCGCCTGCAGGCCGTGGTCGACCGTCACCAGTCCGGCGCGACGGCCCAGCCGGTACATGGTGTC
>NZ_QGGF01000419.1 GCF_003857015.1 Micromonospora globispora
GTGCCGGTGCGCCTGGTCGACCCGCTCGCCCCGCTGCTCGCGCTCGCCGACATCGCGCCCGCCGTCGAGCGGGCCCGCGACCGGGTCGACCAGGCGCACCGGCACCGGGCCCTGCGCCGGCACGGCGGCCAGGTCGCCGCCGAGGTCAGCCTCCGCTCCGCGGTCGCCAGCGCCGTCCTGGAGGGCCACCCGCACGAGCGTGAGGCCGTTCGCGCCGGCACGGTCACCGACCCGGTGCTCCAGGGCGCGTTGCGGGTCGCCGGGGCGCTGCCCGGGCTGACCGAACTCTGGCCGAAGGCCCCCCGGCAGGCCCTCGCGAAGCTGCACGTGCTCGCCGCCCGCGACGTCGTGACCGAAGCCGAGCTGGGCCGCCCGGTCGCCGACCCGGTGGTCGCGGCGCGCCTCGACGGGCTGGCCGGTCTGGTGGCCGGCGGCACGAAGGTCTCCCCGCTGGTGCTGGCCGCCGTCGTGCACGGCGAGCTGCTGAACCTGCGCCCGTTCGCCGGGCCGTCCGGGGTCGTCGCCCGGGCCGCGGCCCGGCTGGTGCTGCTCTCCACCGGTTTCGACCCACGTGGCCTGGTCGCCGTCGACGTCGGCCACCGCGAACGGGAACCGGAGTACGTCGGCGCGGCCGGTGCCTTCGCCACCGGCACCCCGGACGGGCTGCGCTCCTGGCTCCGCCACTACATGTCCGCGATCGAGGTCGGCGCCGACCAGATCGGCCTCATCGGCGACGAGGTCCTCGCCGCCGCCTGACCAGGGTCAGTCCCGCCGGACCGCCCGGTTGACCTTCGCCTGAAGGGCTCGCCGGGCGAGCGGCCCCAGGTCGTCCACGATCTCGATGAGCACCGCGAGCTGGTCCAGCGCGGCCATCGCCCGGTCGGCGGCGGCCCGGTCCACGCCGTCGTAGAGCTCCAGCCCGATGAACGCGGCCGACACGGCCCGGGCCAGACCGGGAACGTCGGCGATCTCGGCGAACGGGGAACCGGCCAGCAGCCGGCGCAGGACCGGCTCGATCTCGTCCACCCACAGCTGGAGCGCGCCGGCGGTGGGGGCGGCGAGCCGCTCGTCGGTCTGCGCGCCGGCGAGCATCTGGGCGAGGAACGAGACATTGCCCAGCTCGCGCTCCTGCTCGTGCAGGGCGCGTCCGACCTCGAGCAGCTCCCGCAGCGAGCCGACGCCGGTCAGCCGGGCCGACCAGTGCGCGACCCGCTCCGCGGTGCTGGCTCGGCAGGTCGCCGCGAGTAGGTCGTCCACGCTTCCGTAGTGGTAGAACACCAGCGCCTGGTTCACCCCTGCGGCGGCGGCGATGGTACGCGCCGAGATGCCGGCGATGCCGTGCTGACGGATCGCCGCGATGGCCCCGTCGAGCAGGCGTTGCTTGGTGTCGGACATGGTCCTCCTCGCGGCGTCACCGGGTGCGGCGGTGCGATCATCGCATCGGTTACCAGTTGGGCCAGCCACGTCACCCCGGGCAGCCGCAGCGCCCAACCGACGACGGCCCAACCCAGGTGAAGGTGTTCGAGCGCGCGGGCGACGGCGGCCACCCCCCGTTCCTCGTGACCGCCGTCGCCCGTGTACCGGGCCCGCCACAGCACCCGGGGGTCCTCCCCGGCGGGCCGGATCCGCAGCCCGACCGGATGCCGGCGGGCGAGGAAGCGCCAGGTCGCGGCGCACGGCCCGCAGTCGTCGTCGAGCCAGAGGACCGCGGGCGACCGCGACGGGTACGGCCGCCAGCGCGGCCACCAGTCCCGGACCTGCTGCCGGTAGGCACGCGACGCTTCGCCGTACCGGGTGTCGAGGTCGTACTTCTCGTGCGGCCGGGCCACCGCGGCGGAGAAGGCCACCCCCGCCCCGGCGGCCAGGAGCAGCGTGACGCTGCGGGTCACCAAGGCGGTGAGCAGCACCAAGGCCACCGCGCTGAGCTGCATCGGGTTGGCCAGATAGGCGTACGGGCCGGTGGTGACGAGCCGACCGGGCGGATCCCAGGGGTACGGGGTACCGCCGCCCCGCGCGGCGAACTCCCGGACCGCCGTGAGGGCCGGCGTCGCGACCAGCAGGGCGACCTGCGCGACGACCAGCGCCACGGACGGCGGCAGTGCCGTCAACCGTGCCCAGGAGCCATCCCCCAGTTCGAAGGCCACGGACGGTACGAACCAGAGCAGCAGGGCGGTGAAGAGGGCGACCTGGAGCAGGGTGCGGGCCCGCAGGTGCCGCCGGTCGGCGCAGAACCTGCCGAGCAGCTGCGCCGGCAGTGCCACCGCGAACAGCCCGACCACCTCGCCGACCAGCCAGTGCGGACCGAGCCGGACCAGCGGGTGCAACGCGGGCATCGCCACGACGTCGACCCAGAGAAGCAGGCCCAACGCCAGCGGCAGCGGCAGCACCCGGCGCAGCAGTACCGGCACCGGACCCCAGAGCGCCGCCCAGCCGATCCAGAGGTCGACCGGCATTCCCCGGTACGCGCCGCGCGCCGGGGCGAAGACGTACCAGCCGTACCGTCGGGCCGCCCCGTTCAGCGCGGCGATGCCGACCGCGGCGGCCACGAAGGCCAGCAGGGCGGCCGCCCGCGCGCCCCGGTCCCGTTCGAGCCGGGCGGCGGCGACCGCGGCCGCGAGGGGCACCGCCAGGCTGAGGTAGCGGGCCGCGGTCATCGCAGCCTCATCATGTCGAGCAGGTGCCCGACCCCCTCGCCCAGCAGGAACTGCTGCAACGGTCCGAAGTACCAGGAGGGGTCGAGGCCGCGCCGGTAGTCCACGGTGACGCGGACCTCGGTGTGTCCGGGATCGATTTCCCGCCAGCGCACGTCGGCGTGCTGCCAGGCGAACCAGCGGGCGGTGATCGAACTGTCCTCGGCGAAGCGGAAAGTGACCTGCTGCGGCCGGCTGGTCTCCACCACCGCGAGCAGGTGACCGCCCGGCCCGTGCGCGCTGCCGTGGTAGCCGAACATCCACCGGTCGCCGGGGTCGAGCCCGTCGCCGCTGACCTGCCCGGGAGTGGGCACACCGAGCATCCGCAGGGGGACGGAGCGCGCCGGTTCCGGGTGGGGGCCGACTGCGAGGCGCGCGGCCACCTCATCGACCGGCAGCGCGACGACCCGGACCACCTCGACTCTCTGCTCTGGGGCGAGCCGCGGGGCGAGGCCGGTGCCTTCGAGGCCGGGCAGGAGCAGCAGCGGCACGGCGACGATCGCGTACGTCCGCGACGAGTTCCGCAGCGCGCGGATCAGGGCGGTGGTGCCATGGGCCACGGCGTAGACCAGCGGCGCGGCCAGGATGACGCAGACGGCGCCCTCGTGCAGCGCCACCGCCGCCAGCAGCAGGGCGATGGTGGTGACGACGAAGACCCGCCCGTGTGCCGTGCGGCCGGGGGTGAGGGCCAGCGCCGCCGCGAGGAGCACCGGCAGCCCCACGAAGAGCAGCGCGCTGTCGGCCCGACCCTCCCGTACGGTCAGCACGAAGACCACCACCCCGAAGGCGGTGATCAGCCCCGCCAGCACCCAGTTCGCGGTGGTACGCCGTGGTTGCCGCTCGTCCTGCTCGGCCATCTCGCCCTCCCCGTTTGAGCGACCGCTCAACGCTGAGGATAGACAGGTTTGAGCGATCGCTCAATCCTTCGGGCAGGGGTGAGTCTGAGTCGGTGCGGGTGGGTTCAGGCGGCCGGGGTGGTGGTGGCCCGGGTACGCCGGTGCCGGCCGTACCAGGCGATGCCGATGGCCACCCCGACGCCGACGCCGAGCGCCGCCGCGGCGACCGGGACGGCGGGTCGCTCACGCAGCCGCCGGCCCAGTGGGACCGGGTGCCGGAACTCCAGCACCGGCCAGGAGTTCTCTACCGCCAGCTTGCGCAGGGCCCGGTCCGGGTTCACCACGGTCGGGTGCCCGACGCACTCCAGTAGCGGCCGGTCGCTGTACGAGTCGGAGTAGGCGTACGAGTCGGCCAGGTCGTAGCCGCGCTCCTTGGCCAGCTCACCGACCGCGTCGACCTTGCTCGGGCCGGCCGCGTAGAACTCGACCTCGCCGCTGTAGCGGCCGTCCTCCACCGCCATCCGGGTGGCGATCACGTCGGTCACGCCGAGCAGCTCGCCGATCGGGCGGACCATCTCCTCGCCGGAGGCGGAGACCAGCACGACGTCCCGGCCGGCGGCCTGGTGCTCCTCGATCAGGGCGGCGGCCTCGGCGTACACGTAGGGGTTGATCAGCTCGTGCAGCGTCTCCGCGACGATCTGGCGGACCTGTTCCACCTGCCAGCCCTTGCAGAGCGTGGCGAGGTAGTCCCGGGTCCGGGCCATGGTCTGCTCGTCGGTGCCGCCCAGCCGGAACATCAGCTGCGCGTACGCCGACTTGACCACGTCCCGTCGGGTGATCAGCCCGTCCCGATAGAACGGCCGACCGAACGCCAAGGCGCTCGACTTGGCGATGACGGTCTTGTCCAGATCGAAGAAAGCGGCACTTCGGCCCACGGCGCGAAAGTCTAGCCCGATGGGAAGCCGTCGGCGGGTGGCCGGGGTCACCCGGCGGACGCCACCCCCAACCTCTTGGCTGACGGTGATCGCGATCACACGCTCCGAACACAAATGAGCGGTGGGTGGAGCGAACACCACTCGACGTATAAGGGTCGGCTGCGGCATGCTTGTGCTCGCGACGAGCGTTCACCCGCCGTCGATCACATAGCCCTCGGCGGTTGCACCCCCCGTGGCCGCTGAGTTGGTTCGGCTCGACCCCCCCGGAGCCGAACCTCCCGACGACCCCCGTCTCCCCCCGGCGGGGGTCGTCTCTTTCTCTCCTGAACGCTCCGCCGCAGGTCATAGGGCATTTCGTCGTAGGGAGAGGCGCTGTCCGAGAGCGTTCCTCCGGTCAGAGGCAGCAGAGAGCAGCAGAGCCGTCGAAGGCTGCCAAGATCCGGGTGGTGTAGTCGTCCGGGTGTGCTTATGACGATTGACTGTCGCGGATGCCAGCTCTTGGCCCGTCGCCCGCTGTACGAGGTTGATTGGGGACGTCGTCACTGACCAACGAGGTGCCGTAGGCGTGCCGCAGGTCGTGGAACGGATTCCGCCCGGCGGCCTCGGCCGCCGCGAAGGCAGTCCCGCCGGCGCTGGTGCCCAGCGGACAAGGCAGCCCCGGAGGGCTGGACTGAGCGGGACCAGACGAGATTGGCCCCCGACCGACTTCCTGGTCAGGGGCCGTTCTCGCGCCTGGTGGCGGGTAGAGGATCCGAACCTCTGTAGCTTTCGCGACAGATCAGTCGTCCGCGTCCGCCGCCCCGCTCGCCCTGGCTTGCGGCTGATGAGATGGCCGCGGCAGAGGCGCTGCTCAGTTCGGAGCTGGCAGCGCCCGATGATCAGGTGTTGCCATTGATCCGGAACTTGACGGTGGCCACGTTCGATGCGAGACCGAGCGCCCTCACATCCTTCACGTCGATCTTTCCGTCGTTGTTCGCGTCCGGCACCACATTCGGCGCGTCGTCGAAGATCCCGTTGCCGTTGAGATCCTCGACCACGGCCGCGATGACCTGTGACTGGACGTTCGTGCCGAAGGCGGCCGCGCCGACCAACCAGTCGTCGGTGATCTCAGTTACGTTCTGCGTGCGGTCGGTAACGCCGGTGAGGTTGAACAGGTTCGCCAGGTTCTGCCCCGCCCCGGCCCCGACGGTGGAGGTCGAGACCAGCACGACCAGCCCGGGGAGCCGGTCGTCCTGACCAGGACTGAAGGTCCCGGGGAACGGCGGAATGTTGTTGTGACCGGCCGGCCCCGTCAACTGCGGTGCCGTGAACCCCGCCCGCTCCAGGCCGTTCGGACCGTCGGGGAACCGCAGGGAGAGGTTGACGATCCAGCCCAACCCACCGACTCCCGCGTTGTCGTTGGGTCTCGGGGTCAGGATCCTGACGTGGACCGGCGGACTGCATGAAGAGGTAGGGCTCGTCGTCTCTTCTTGATGCCGGTCCGTGTCGCGTCCTGGCTGACCGCCGTCGGCGCCTGCCACTTGCGGGCCGGAGACGGCTGCGAACAGGGCGGTGGCCATCCCGACAACGACGCCGATCCGTCCCATTCTTCTTACTGCCCTGATACTCGGCACTATAACCCCCGATATGCTGCAAAAGTGTGGTCTTCGTCCGTTACGGGAGTTCAGGGTACTTATCACGCCATATGTTCGCCCACGGATCACCGAAGTTGGCCTTAACCGGGGAGGTAGCCGGGCCGTCCAGCGCGGATGAGCGGTGTTAGGCACCGCCGCGCATCACACCCCGGCCGTAGCGCGTCAGCAAGCGGGTAGGTGCCAAGTGCCCGGTCCACGCCAGGCTCACCGGGCGAGGCGGGGAACGGCGGGGAGTGGCGGCGAATCGAGGTGTCGGATCGCCGGTTGCCAGGGGTGGCTCGGGCCGTCCCTCTGTCGGAGCGCCCGACCCCGGCTGCCGCCTACCTGACCACCGCTCGCAGCGTCTCGTACGCCGGCAGGAAGCAGACCAGCCCGACGCCCTGCGCGTTGGTCACCACCCATGGGTGGCCCACGTAGGTCTGCTGCCGGTACCACTGGCCCGGCTGGAGGATCGCGTACTGCTGGCGCTGGCCGCCGTAGTCGAGCCAGTGCACGACCACCGTCTCGGAGCGGGCGTTGACGAAGTCGATGAAGGTCTCCGGCCCGCCCCCGGACGATTTCAGGCTCGACTCCTGTGACGGCGGCAGGGGCGTCAGCTCACCCGGGCGGGGCAGGGTGGGCCGCGGCGTCGGCGAGCTGGCGGACGCCGTGGGTCGGGGGC
>NZ_QGGF01000112.1 GCF_003857015.1 Micromonospora globispora
GCGCTGACGGCCGCGCGGACCGTGCTCTCCGCGCGCGCGGCGCTGGGATGATCGGCCATGCCGACGGCGGCCCGGACCGGCCGGACCGTGACCCGGGCACGCTGCTCCGGGTCGAGGGCGTCGATCAGCCCGCCGGCGATCTCGGTCGGGCCGACGAGCAACAGATGCAGGTCGGGGTCAGCGCGCACGGCCTGCAGAGCGCCGTCAACCACGACGGCGGGAGCGTCGTCCCCGCCGAGGAGGTCAACGGCGATCCGCGCGGTGCCCGGCTCTCTCGGAACGCCGGCCGGGGGACGGCCGGCGGCGGAGGGAGCCGGGGCACCGGGGGATTGCCAGGGTGCGCGCGCCACCCGACCTGTGGTCGGGGGCGTCACTCGGCGTCCAGGTCAGACCTCGAGGACCTGGCGGCCGTTGTAGGTGCCGCAGACGGAGCAGGCGGCGTGCGGCAGCTTCGCCGACTTGCACTGCGGGCAGGCCACGGTCGCGACCACAGCCGCCTTCCAGTTCGCCCGGCGGGACCGGGTGTTGCTGCGCGACATCTTGCGCTTGGGGACGGCCACGGTTCTTACTCCTCTTTACGGGTCAGTTGCGACAGGCCCGCCCAACGCGGGTCGATCTGCTGATGGCTGTGGTCGGCCGGCAGATCATCCCAGTGCACCCCGCATTCGGGGCACAGCCCTGGGCAGTCCTCCCGGCAGAGCGGGTTGGTCGGCAGTGTGAGCACCACCGCGTCCCGCAGCGCCGGCTCCAGGTCGATCAGATCGCCCTGCATCCGGCCCACCTCATCCTCGTCGGTCGTGTCGTCCGTGGTGCTGTTCTCGTACGCGTACAGCTCCTGGACGTTCACGGCCACCGAGTCGTTGATCTCGCGCAGGCAGCGACCGCACTCGCCCTTGACGGGACCGGTGATGGTCCCGGAGACGAGCACGCCCTCGGACACCGACTCCAACCTCAGGTCGAGGTCGAGGTCCGCGCCCTCCGGCACGCCGATCAACTCCACGCCGAGGTCCGCCGGTGCCGGTACGACCCGCTTGACGGTACGCAACGCACCAGGCCGACGCGGCAGGTCCCTCGTGTCGAGGACCAGCGGCGACCTGGGGTCGAGTGATGAAGGCGAGTGTTTGGGCATAGTCAGACTCCGGCCGGTGAGAGGCCGACAAAAAAGGTTACCTGGACGACCACCGGACCGTCGAACCGGGGGCGTCGGCCGCCCCGCCTGTCGGCTGCTGGGGTGCCGCTCAGAAGGGTAGCGGGCGATCCGCCTCGTCCCCAGCGAAGGTGCCGATCTCCCGCAGCGCGTGCATCTTGTCCCGGCCGCGCTCTATCGAGGCGAGCGCCCGGGTGAGGAACTGCTCGAAGTTCGCCAGCGCGGTGTCGACGTAGTCGTCGACCTCCTCCCGCAGGCGCTGCGCCTCGGCCCGGGCCTCGGCGATGATCCGGGCCCCCTCGTGCTCGGCGGAGACCGTGATCTCGTTCACGGAGACCAGGCGGGCGTGTTCCGCCTCACCCTCGCTGATGATCCGGTCGGCCTCCCGCTTGCCGGCCTCCATGATCTTGTCCCGCTCCTCGAGCAGCGCGGCGGCCCGCCGCAGGTCGGCCGGAAGCTCGGCACGCAGCTCGTCGAGCGCCGCGATCATCTCGCCCCGGTCCACCATGCAGTTGTTGCGCGACATGGGGACGGAGCGGGCCTGCTCCACCATGGCGATCAGTTCGTCGATGCGATCGAGCGGGTCCACGGGTACCTCACTCCTGTCGTTCGTCGGCCGACCTACATGATGCGGGCTACGGCCGGGTTCCCGCTCCACCAATGATGTCGTGCGCGGGCGACAGGTGGCCCATCCGCCCCGCCCCGGCGCGTCGCGCCGGGCCGCGAAGGCGACGGGTCAGCCGGGCTGCTGCGGCGCCAACCGGGCGCGCAGCTGCTCGCGGACCACGTCCGGCACGTGCCCCGAGATGTCCCCGCCCCACTTGGCCACGTCCTTGATCAGGCTGGAGGAGAGGAAGGAGTAGAGCGGGTTGGTCGGCATGAAGAGGGTCTCCACGCCGGCCAGGCCGATGTTCATCTGGGCCATCTGCAACTCGTAGTCGAAGTCGCTGACCGCCCGCAGGCCCTTGATCAGCACACTCGCCTGCTGGGCCCGGCAGAAGTCCACCAGCAGCCCGCGGAACGACTCGACCCGCACGTTGTCGTACGAGGAGGTCACCTCGCGGAGCATGTCGATCCGCTCCTCGACGGTGAACAGGCCGCGCTTCGACTGGTTGACCAGCACGCCGACGATCACCTCGTCGAAGAGCCGGCTGGCCCGGCCGATGATGTCGAGGTGTCCGTTGGTGACCGGATCGAAGGAGCCGGGACAGACCGCACGTCTCATGATCGGCGACCGTACCAAAGGGTGGTCTCGCCGTAGCGGCGACTGCGCTCCCCCGTGACGCCCTGCACCCAGGCGACCGGTCCGGTGCGGCTGGACCGCTCCACGATCACCAGCGCGTCGGAGGCCAGCCAGCCACCACCGACCAGTCCGGTCAGCACCCCGCTGACCTCCTCGTCGGTCACCGCGTACGGCGGGTCGGCGAAGACCACGTCGTACGGGTCGCCGTCCGGGCCGGCGGCGAGCACGGTGGCCACCTTGCCGGTGACCAGGCGGGCGGCCGGGGCGGCCCGCAGCGCGGCGATGTTCTCCCGGATCACCCGGGCCGCGCGCGGGTCGGACTCGACCAGCAGCACGTGCTCCGCGCCCCGGGACAGCGCCTCCAGCCCGACCGCCCCCGATCCCGCGTAGAGGTCGGCGAAGCGCGCGCCGACCAGGTCGAGCTCGGCCTGCACCGCGCTGAACAACGCCTCCCGGACCCGGTCCGAGGTGGGCCGGGTGCCGGCGCCGGGCGGCGCGGCGATCCGACGGCCGCCGAGCGTCCCGGCCACGATCCGGGTCACCGACTGCTCCTGCACATGCCTGCGACGCTACGCGATCCCCCGGAGGGCCACGGCCGACAGTCCACCGGCGCGGACGGGCCGGCGCCGCCCGGCCGTGGACCGCGCCAAACCCCGAGCCGTGACTCGTTACCCAGGACGGTGCCGCCGGCCGGCGACCGGCGGCGCCGTCCCGGTGGTCACCTCCGCCGCAGCACGCCCCGGCGCAGTCTCAGCTCGTCCTCGGTGATCTCGCCGCGCGCGTACCGCTCCGCGAGCGTGCGTTCGCCGGCGCTGCGCGCCTGCTGGGCAGGCGACCGGCGCCAGGCCAGGTAACCGACGGCCGAGAGCACCACGAGCCAGAACAGGACGGGGAAGATCAGCCACCAACCCGGTCCATCGCCGTGGCCCGGGCCGTCCCACCCCGGGTGCGCATACGTCATCGACGCAACGCTCAGGAACTCTGCCATCATCACGATCTCCCTTCTGGGACCGGCTCGCTTCAGCTCGCCGGACACCCCCGATCGTGCGCCGGTGGCAGCCCGCTCCTCGTCGCCCGAGCGACGGCATTCGGCGTACGTCCTGCGAGGCAGACGCCGGTCGTCGGCGTACTTCCGTCGCGGTACGGCCGCGCCTCGGCGGCCGCCGGCTCAGCCCTTCTCCAGGTACTCCGCGCGTTCCTCGTCGACCAGGGCGGCGACCGAGGCGGCCAACGCCGGGTGGCGGGACAGCTCCGGGTCCTCCTCGACCAGGGTGATCGCCTCGGCCCGGGCATCCCGGATCAGGTCGGTGTCCCGCAGCAGCGACAGCAGCCGCAGGTGCGACCGGCGACCGGACTGGGTCGCGCCCAGCACGTCGCCCTCCCGGCGCTGTTCCAGATCCAGCTCGGCCAGCTTGAACCCGTCGGTGGTGGAGGCGACCGCGTCCAGCCGCTCCCGGGCCGGCGAGCCCTCCATCGCCTCGGTCACCAGCAGGCAGAGGCCGGCGGCCGACCCGCGGCCCACCCGACCGCGGAGCTGGTGGAGCTGGGAGACGCCGAACCGGTCGGCGTCGAGCACGATCATCACGGTCGCGTTGGGCACGTTCACGCCCACCTCGACCACCGTGGTGGCCACCAGCACATCCAGGTCGCCGGCGGCGAAGGAACGCATCACGGCGTCCTTCTCGTCAGCCGGCAGCCGGCCGTGCAGCACCCCGATCCGCAGCCCGTGCAGCGGCCCCTCGGCCAGCAGCGGGGCGACCTCGGTCACGGCGAGCGGCGGCCGGCGGTCGCTGTCGTCCTCCCGTGGGGCCTCCTCCTCCGACGACGGACCCTCTCCGATCCGCGGGCAGACCACGTACGCCTGGTGGCCGGCGGCCACCTCCTCGCGCAGCCGGCGCCAGGCCCGGTCAAGGAAGGCCGGCTTCTCCGCCGCCGGCACCACGTGCGACGCGATCGGCGAACGGCCCTGCGGCAGCTGGGACAGGGTGGAGATCTCCAGGTCGCCGTAGACGGTCATGGCCACGGTGCGCGGGATCGGGGTCGCGGTCATCACCAGCACGTGCGGAGGCTGGTCCGCCTTGGCCCGCAGGGCGTCGCGCTGCTCCACCCCGAAGCGGTGCTGTTCGTCGACCACCACCAGGCCCAGGTCGTGGAAGTCCACCCCCTCGTAGAGCAGGGCGTGGGTGCCGAGCACGATCCCGGCCCGCCCCTCGGCCACCTCGGCCAGGGCCCGCCGCCGGGCCGCGGCACCGAGCGAGCCGGTGATCAGCTCCACCCGGGTCGCGTCGTCGGACGCGCCCAGCTCGCCGGCCTGGGCGAGCGGGCCGAGCAGGTCGAGGATGCCCCGGTAGTGCTGGGCGGCGAGCACCTCGGTCGGGGCGAGCAGGGCCGCCTGGCCGCCCGCGTCGACCACCTGGAGCATGGCCCGCAGGGCCACCACCGTCTTTCCCGACCCGACCTCGCCCTGCAGCAGCCGGTGCATCGGGTGCGCGGTGGCCAGGTCGGCGGCGACCTCCCGGCCCACGGTCCGCTGGCCGGGAGTCAGCTCGTACGGCAGCCGGGCGTCGAACCCGTCGAGCAGGCCACCGGCGCGCGGCGGTCGGGGCTTCGCCGGCCAGGCCGCCGCCCGGTGCTTGCGCTGCACCAGGGTGAGCTGCACCGCGAACGCCTCGTCCCACTTCAGCCGCCGCCGGGCCCGGTAGAGCTCCTCCTTGCTGGACGGCCGGTGGATCTCCCGCAGCGCGGTGTCGATGCCGACCAGGTTGCGGCTGGCCCGCACGGTGGCCGGCAGCGGATCCTCCGGCGGGGTGAAGGTGTCCAGCACCACCCGGACGCAGCGGGCGATCACCCAGGTCGGCACCGCGGCCGCCGCCGGGTAGACCGGGATCAGCGCGCCGGCGAACTCCTCGACCTCCTCGTTGGCCGCCGCCTCCCCCTCGCCGCCCTCGCCGAGCAGGACGTACTCCGGGCCGTTGAGCTGCCGCTTACCGCGGAACTCGGTGACCTTGCCGGCGAAGAGCCCCCACCGGCCGGGGCGCAGCTCCCGCTCCCGCCACGCCTGGTTGCCGAAGAAGGTGAGGGTGAGCACGCCGCCCGAGCCGTCGCCGACGGTCACCTCCAGCAGGTTGCCCCGGCGCTGCCGCATCGGCCGGACCGCGGTGCGCTGCACCTGCGCCAGCACGGTCACCTGCTCCCCCACGTCGAGCGAGCGGATGTCGGTGTGCTCGCCGCGCTCGTCGTACCGGCGCGGGAAGTGGTAGATCAGGTCGCCGGCGGTGTGCAGGTCGAGGTCGCTGGCCAGGGCCTTGGCGGTCTTCTCCCCGACCAGCTTCTTCAGCGGCGTGTCGACCGTGGACGGCTCCGGCATCACTCGACCCCCAGCAGGAGCGGATAGTGCGGCTGCCCACCCTCGTACGCCTGCACCTCGACGAACGGCCAGGTCCGCTCGACGTGCTCGCGCACCCGGTCGGCCAGCCCCTCCGGGGCGTCCGCCCCGCAGAGCAGGGTGACCAGCTCACCGCCGCCGCCGAGCATCCGGTCGACGACGGCGGTGCAAGTGTCGAGGAGGTCGCAGCCGATCAGGTGCACCTCCCCCTCGACCAGCGCCAGCACGTCACCCGGGCGGCACGGACCGGCCACGGTCAGCGCCTCCCTGCTGGCGTGACAGACCTCGGCGTACCGGCAGGCGCCGGCCGCCTCGGCCATGGCGATCACGTCGTCCTCGAACCGTCGGGCCGGGTCCCGCACGGCGAGGGCGGCCAGCGCCTGCACCGGGGACCGGGTGGGCACCACGCTCACCTTGACGCCCAGCCCGTGCGCCTCCCGGGCGGCGGCGCTCGCCACGGTCTGCGTGTTGGGGTCGTTCGGCAACACCACCACCCGGGCCGCGCCGGTGGCCCGGATCGCGTCGAGCAGCTCGCCGGTGGACGGGTTGGCCGGGACGACCGTGGCGCCCTCGGCGCCGAAGAGCTCGGCGATGCCGGCGCCGGTGGCCACCACCACGGCGGCCCGACCGTCCGGCAGCACGGCAGGCGGGGCCGGGGCCGCGGCCACCTGGTCGGCGAAGCGGGTCACCGAGATCCGGTGCGGACGACCGGCCACCACCCCCGCCTCGATCGCCGCGCCGACGTCGTTGACGTGCACGTGCACGTTCCAGGTCCCGCCGCCCGGGCCGCCGTCGCCGACGATCACCAGCGAGTCGCCCAGCGCGTCCAGCTCCGTCCGCAGCCGCGCCACCGCCTCCGCCCCGGCGTCGAGCAGGTACTGCACCTCGTACGCGTACTGCGCGGAGCCGGTCTCGCGCACCGCGGTGGACGGCGGGCGCACCGCGGCCGGGGCGGGCGCCGGCTGCCGCGGGCTC
>NZ_QGGF01000147.1 GCF_003857015.1 Micromonospora globispora
GCTGAGCGCCGGCGCCGACTTCGACCGCGGCGCGGCGTACGTGATCCTCTTCGGCGACCGGGACGACCCGGCGGCCTGGCTGCGCGGCGGTGAGGCGCTGTCCGCGCTGCTGCTCACCGCGACCGCCGAGGGGCTGTCCACCGCGCCGATCAGCGACGCGATCGAGCTGGCCTGGCCGCGGCGGCTGATGCGCGAGCTGCTCTCCGGCGTGGGCGAGCCCTACCTGCTGGTCCGGGTGGGCTGGGGCCCGGCGGGCGAGGACCTGCCACCGGCCCCCCGCCGCGCGCCGGCCGACGTGATCGAGGTCGACGACTGACGGGTGCCCGCACGAGTGGACCAGCGGAGTTAAGCCGCCACCTTAGGTACTCCTGCCAGCGGCTGGCGCCGGACGGGAACCTCGTTTACACCCCTCACCCGTCGACTTGGGGCCATGACAGTCGTTGCTGTCGGCGACAGGAGCGACATGGGCCGCCTCGGACCGAGCACGTGATCGAGGCCCAACGCTAGGAAGCCTCGTCCTGCACTCGTCCGCCGGCCGTCGGGTTGAGCTTCTGGAACATCACGTGGTCCTGCCAGCGGCCGGCGATCTTCAGGTACGCCGGCGCCAGGCCGTAGCGGACGAAACCGTGGCGGGCCAGCACGCGCTGCGACCGGACGTTGTGCGGCAGCGTCTCCGCCTGCACCCGGTGCAGCCCCAGCTCGTCGAACGCGAGGCGGACCAACTCCCCCACGGCACCGGTGGCCAGGCCCCGGCCGTTGGCGGCGGCACTCACCCAGTAGCCCATGCTGCAGGACTGGAAGCAGCCGCGGACGATGCCGTTCAGGGTGATCCGGCCGACCACCGCGCCGGCGTCGCCGAGGATCACGTGCGGCAGCACCGACCCGTCCGCGTGCTGCTGCAGCACCTCGCGGATGACGGCCCGCTGTCCCTCCACGGTGAAGTACTCCTCGCCCCGGTCCGGCTCCCACGGCGCGAGGAAGTCCCGGTTGGCCACCAGCAGCTCCGCGAGGGCCGGCGCGTCGTCGAGGGTGATCAAGCGGGTGACGTTCACCGGGCCATCCTGGCAGCCCGCGCCAGGCGGCGGTGTCGGACCCGTTGACGCGCCTTCTCGGGGCCGGCAAGAGGGGGTCAAGATCGCCCGGTTCGCCGTCAAGAAAGCGTCAAGATCACGCTGTAATGGGCGGCTGCCGCGTTGACTGCGCATGTGTTCGACGCTTTGAAACGCCTGGTCGTCGGTCGTCCGCTGCGCAGCGACCGGCTCAGTGAGCAGCTACTGGCCAAACGAATCGCGTTGCCGGTCTTCGCCAGCGACCCGCTGTCCTCGGTCGCGTACGCGACGCAGGAGATCCTGCTGGTGCTGGCCCTGGGCGGGCTGGCCTACCTGTACCTGGCGCCGTGGATCGGACTGGCCGTCATCGTCCTGCTGGCGGTGGTGGTGCTGTCCTACCGGCAGGTGGTGCGGGCGTACCCGTCCGGCGGCGGCTCCTACGAGGTCGCCACCACCAACCTCGGTCCCTCGGCGGGCCTGGTCGTCGCGGCGGCGCTGCTGGTCGACTACATCATGACCGTGGCCGTGTCGGTGGCCGCCGGTGTCGACAACATCATCTCGGCGTTTCCCGACCTGAACCCGTGGCGGGTGCCGATCAACCTGGGCTTCGTCGCTCTGCTCACGGCGATGAACCTGCGGGGCGTGCGCGAATCCGGGCGGATCTTCGCCGTACCGACCTACCTGTTCGTCCTCGGCGTGCTCGCCTTGATCGTCACCGGCTTCGTGCGGATCGCCTTCGGCGACGCCCCGGTCGCCGAGAGCGCATCCTGGTCGATCATGCCCGAGCCGGGCCACGTCGGGCTGACCGGCCTCACGCTGATCTTCCTTGCCCTGCGGGCGTTCTCGTCGGGCTGCACCGCGCTCACGGGCGCCGAGGCGATCTCCAACGGCGTACCGGCGTTCAAGCCACCCAAGGGCGAAAACGCCGCGCGGACCATGGCGGCTATGGGCCTGCTGTCGATCACGATGTTCGGCGGCATCACGGCGCTGGCGCTGATCGCCAAGGTCCGCTATGTGGAGAACCCCTGCGACCTGGTCGGCTTCCCGGGCGACTGCACCAGCGAGGCGCAGCGAACGGTCATCGCCCAGCTCGCGGCGGCCGTGTTCGGCGGCACCAGCTCGCCGATGTTCTTCTTCATCCAGGCGGCCACCGCCCTGATCCTCATCCTCGCCGCGAACACCGCGTTCAACGGCTTCCCGCTGCTCGGGTCGATCCTGGCCGAGCACCGGTACCTGCCGCGGCAGCTGCACACCCGGGGCGACCGGCTGGCCTTCTCCAATGGCATCCTGCTGCTGGCGTTGGTCGCGGGGGCGCTCATCTACGCATACAAGGGATCGGTCACCAGCCTCATCCAGCTCTACATCCTCGGCGTGTTCACCTCGTTCACGCTGTCGCAGGTCGGCATGGTGCGGCACTGGAACCGGCTGCTGCGCACCGAACGGGACCCGGCCCGGCGCCGGCGCATGCACCGCTCGCGGATCATCAACGCCTTCGGTGCCTGCTTCACGGGTCTGGTCCTGGTCATCGTCACGATCACCAAGTTCACCCATGGCGCGTACCTGGTGGTGATCGCCATCCCCATTCTCTTTGTGATGATGCGCGGGATCCGCCGCCATTACGACCGGGTCGCCGAGGAGCTCACGCCGGACCCGGGCGGCATGGTGCTGCCCAGCCGCATCCACGCGGTCGTGCTGGTCTCCCGCCTGCACCGGCCCACGATCCGCGCGCTCGCCTATGCCCGCGCCACCCGGCCCGACACGCTCACGGCCCTCACCGTGGCGATCACCCCCGAGGAGGTACGCCAACTGGAGGCGGAATGGGACGAGCACGACATCCCGGTGCCGCTGACCCTCGTGGACTCGCCGTACCGCGACATCACCGGCTCGGTGCTGCGGTTCATCGCCCGCCTGCACAAGGAGCAGCCGCGGGACCTGATCGCGGTCTACATCCCGGAGTACGTGGTCGGCCGTTGGTGGGAGCACCTGCTGCACAACCAGTCGGCACTGCGACTGAAGGCCCGGCTGCTGTTCCAGCGCGGCGTCATGGTCATCAGCGTGCCCTGGCAACTGGAATCCAGCCACGCCGACACCCGCCGAGCCGAGGACCTGCGCGAACCGGCCCGACCGACCCGATAGCGTCACCAACCGTGACCACGACCTCGGCCCCGTCGCTGATCGCCCGCCGCGGCCGGCGGCTGGCGGCCGGGGTCGCCCTCGCCGCAGCGGGGCTGAGCCTGCTCACCGCCGTGCTCGTCCCACTGCGAACCGGCGTCGCCCTGGCCAGCGTGGTGCTGCTGTACCTGGTCGTGGTCGTCGCCACTGCCGTCGTCGGCGGGTTGGCCCCCTCCCTGGCCGCCGCCGTCGCCTCCGACCTGGTGGTCAACTTCTTCTTCGTCCCGCCCTATCACACGCTCACCGTCGAAAGCGAAGACCAGGTCATCACCCTGGTGGTCTACATCGCCGTCGCGGTCACCGTCAGCCTCGCCATGGACCTGGCCGCCCGCCAGCGTGCCAACGCCGCCCGCAGCGGCGTCGAAGCCGAGCTGCTGGCCCGGATGAGCGCGCAACCGGTCGGCGCTGGATCTACTCAGGCTCTGCTGGAACACATCCGCGGTGCCCTCCACATGGACAGCGCCGCCCTCGTTGAACAGGGCGCCGGCGGATCACAGGTGGTAGCCGGCGCCGGACCCGACCTGACCGGGCCGCCCACACTGTCGGTGCCCGCCGCGGACAATTTGACGCTGGTCGCCACCGGGCGCGCCACCATCGCCTCCGACCCACGCTTCATCGCCCGGCTGGCCACCGCGGCGGCGCGCGCTCTGCAGGCCGAACGCCTCGCCGACGAGGCTGCGCAGGCCCGCGAGCTCGCCGAGATCGACCGGCTGCGGGCCGCGTTGCTGGCCGCGGTCGGCCACGACCTGCGTACGCCGCTGGCCGGCATCAAGGCCGGGGTGTCGAGCCTGCGCGACCCCGACCTCCAGCTGACCACCGGCCAGCAGGACGAGCTGCTGGCCACCGTCGAGGAGTCCGCCGACCGGATGACGGAGCTCGTCGAGAACCTCCTGGCGATGAGCCGGCTGCAAGCCGGCGCACTCAGCGCTCAACCCCGGCCGATCAGCCTCGACGAAATCGTCGCCACGGCCCTGCTGCACCAGCCCGACCCGCACCGCACCCAGGCAGAGGTCCCCGACGACCTGCCGTACGCGTACGCCGATCCGGGTCTGCTCGAACGCGTCATCGCCAACCTCGTGGCCAATGCCCACCAAGCCAGCCCATCCGGTGTTCCCGTCGCCATTCTCGGCCGCATCGCCGGCCCTGACGCCCTCGAACTGCGCGTCATCGACCAGGGCCCCGGCATCCCCGCCGGCGACCGCGAGCGAGTCTTCCAGCCCTTCCAGCGCCTCGACGACCACACCACCACCGCGGGTCTGGGTCTGGGACTGGCGATCGCGAAAGGCTTCACCGAAGCCATGAACGGCACCATCATCGCCACCGACACCCCGGGCGGAGGGCTCACCATGATCATCACTGTGCCGGTGGCCCGATGACCCACATCCTCGTCATCGACGACGACCGTCAACTACTGCGGGCCCTGCGCATCGCGCTGACCGCCCGCGACTATGCGGTCACCCTCGCTCAGGACGGCACCACCGGCCTGGCCGCAGCCCAACGAACCCCACCCGATCTGACCATCGTCGACCTCGGCCTACCCGACATGGACGGCGTCGCCGTCGTCCAGGCCCTGCGCGGCTGGGCCACCGCACCCATCATCGTGTTGTCCGCCCGCCACACCGAACAGGCCAAGATCGACGCTCTCGACGCCGGCGCGGACGACTACGTCACCAAGCCGTTCGGCGTCGGCGAGCTGCTGGCCCGTATCCGCGCCGCGCTGCGCCGCGCCACACCGACAGAGCAGGCTCCGGTGATCGCCACCGCGGCGTTCACCGTCGACCTCGGCACCAAACGCGTCACCCTCGCGGACGGCACCGAGGCCCGGCTCACCCCGACCGAATGGCACCTACTGGAGATCCTCGTCCGCAATCCCGACCGGCTGATCACCCAGAAATACCTGCTGCAGGAGATCTGGGGGCCACGCTACGAGCGGGAAACGAACTACCTGCGCGTGCACATGGGCAACCTGCGCCGCAAGCTCGAACCCGACCCCAGCCAACCCCGCTACCTGCGCACCGACCCGGGCCTCGGATACCGGTTCATGCCCGACGAGTAACCCGGCAGCGGCCGGGCAGGGTGAGGGCTCCGGTCTCCGTTCACGGTGTGTTACCGTCCGCGACCACGAACGCGGGAGCGGGAGGGCCATGACGACAGCCGACGACGATGTGGCTCGCCACGCCTTGCGGCTGCTCGCCGAGGTGGGAAACGCGTCGGCCGAGCCGCTGACCCGGTTGCGCGCGGAGGTGGCCGGCGACCCTCGAGCGCGCGAGAGCGTCGAGCTCGCGCTGACGGTGAGTGAGCGGCTCGCCGAGCGCGACCGGCGTGAACGCGAGTTGACCGCGCTGTACGAGACGGCGGGCGACCTGTCGTCGCTGCGGGACGTCGAGGAGGTGCTGCAGGCGATCGTCGCCCGCGCGCGGGGGCTGCTGGGCACGGAGGCGGCCTATCTGATGCTCATCGACGAGCAGCGCGGTGACACCTACGTGCGGGTCACCGACGGCATCCACACCGAGGCGTTCAAGACGGCGCGGCTCGCGATGGGCGCTGGGCTGGGCGGACTGGTGGCGCAGACGCGCGAGCCGTACGCGACCCCGGACTACCGGCACGACAAGCGGTTCGTGCACACCGTCGACGAGGTCGTCGACGGCGAGGGCCTGATCGCCGTGCTGGGCGTACCGCTCCTGCTGCGGGAGAAGGTGATCGGGGTGCTCTTCGCCGCCAACCGGCGGGAGCGGCCGTTCGCCGACGCCGAGGTCGCCTTGCTGATCTCCCTCGCCACGCACGCCGCGATCGCGATCGAGACCGCCTCGCTCTTCGCCGACGTACGCGCGCACAGCGACCTGATGGAGCGGGCGGCCAACGTGCACGAGCGGCTCACCACCGTCGCGGCTCAGGGCGGTCAACTGCCCGAGGTCGCGGCCGTGGTCGCGGAGGTGCTGGGCGCCGGCGTGTTCGTGGCCGATCCCGGTCTGCGGGTCCTCGCCTCGGCTGGCCCGGTCGCGTCGGCCGTCGGCGAGCCGGTCACCGGTGACGTGGCGAAGACCTGCCAGTCGGCCATCGCGACGCGGGCGACCGCGGCGACGCCTGGGGGCTGTGCCGCGCCGGTGGTCGCCGGGTCCCAGGTACTGGCCGTCCTGGTGGCGTGCCGAGGTGATCTCGGCGTCGCCGACCAGCGGACGGTCGAGCGGGCGGCCCTGGTGGCGGCCATCCTGCTGCTGACCGAGCGGCAGCTGGCCGAGGCCGAGCATCGGGTACGCGGGGATCTGCTGACCGAACTGCTGGCCGATGCGCAGCCAGACCCGGACGGGCTGCGGCGGCGGGCCCGGCTGCTCGGCTGGGACATGGATCGGCCGCATGCGGTGATCGTGGCCTATCCCGAACGGAGCGAGGACCGCCGGATCGTGGCGAGTTACCTCGGCAGCTGGGCGGCGCAGCGCGGCGGACTGTGCGGCGAGCACGGCCGCTACGTGGTCGCCGCAC
>NZ_QGGF01000119.1 GCF_003857015.1 Micromonospora globispora
GTCCCGCAGGCCGCTGGCCCGCTCGGCGGCGGCCACGCAGATCCGCTCGTCGGCGCGGCGCAGGTAGAGCTGGGCGCTCTCCCCGGTGGCGTCCCGCAGCGCGGCGAGCAGCGGCTCGGCCGCGGTCAGCAGCACGTCCGGCGCGGCGTTGGCCAGCTCGCCGAGCCGGGGCCCGGGGCGCCAGCGCCCCTGGGTGTCCCGGACCAGCATCCGGTGGATCTCCAGCGCCTGTGCCAGCCGGTGCGCGGTGGCTCGGGGCAGCTTGGTGCGTTCAACGAGTTCGGCCAGGCTGGCGCCGTCGACACAGGCGGCCAGGATGACCACCGCCTTGTCGAGAACGCCGACACCGCTCATACTGTGTCCCACAAGCCGAAACTTACCTCCCAGAATTTAGGATGTCCAGATGGTGGGAGTCACTCAACCGAGGACCCTGGCCGAGAAGGTCTGGGACGCGCACGTCGTGCGGTCCGTCGAGGGTGAGCCGGATCTGCTCTTCATCGACCTGCACCTGCTGCACGAGGTCACCAGCCCGCAGGCCTTCGACGGGCTGCGGATGGCCGGCCGCCGGGTCCGCCGTACCGACCTGACGGTCGCGACCGAGGACCACAACACCCCGACCGGGTACGCCGACCCGGCGTTCCGCGAGCGCCGCGGAGACCTGCTCACGATCGCCGACCCGACCTCGCGCACCCAGATCGAGACGCTGCGCCGCAACTGCGCCGAGTTCGGCGTACGGCTGCACCCGCTGGGCGACGAGAACCAGGGCATCGTGCACGTCATCGGCCCGCAGCTCGGCCTGACCCAGCCCGGCATGACCATCGTCTGCGGCGACTCGCACACCGCCACCCACGGCGCGTTCGGTGCGCTCGCCTTCGGCATCGGCACCAGTGAGGTCGAACACGTACTGGCCACCCAGGCGCTGCCGCAGGCCCGCCCGAAGACCATGGCGGTGAACGTCACCGGACAGCTCGCCCCGGGCGCCACCGCCAAGGACCTGGTGCTCGCCCTGATCGCCCAGGTCGGCACCGGCGGCGGCCGCGGCCACATCGTGGAGTACCGGGGCGAGGCGATCCGGGCGCTCTCCATGGAGGGCCGGATGACCATCGCCAACATGTCCATCGAGTGGGGCGCCAAGGCCGGCATGATCGCGCCGGACGAGACCACCTTCGCGTACCTCAAGGGGCGGCCGAACGCGCCGCAGGGGGCGGACTGGGACGCCGCGGTGGCGTACTGGAAGACGCTCCCCACCGACGAGGGGGCGACCTTCGACGCCGAGGTGACCCTGGACGCCAGCCGGATCACCCCGTTCGTCACCTGGGGCACCAACCCCGGTCAGGGCGCCCCGCTGGGCTCGGCCGTGCCAGACCCGGAGGAGTTCGTCACCGACTCCGAGCGGACCGCCGCCCGACGCGCCCTCGAGTACATGGACCTGACGCCCGGCACGGCGCTGCGCGACCTCGCCGTCGACGTGGTCTTCGTCGGCTCCTGCACCAACGGCCGACTGGAGGACCTGCGCGCCGCCGCCGACGTGCTGCGCGGCCACAAGGTCGCCGACGGCGTACGGATGCTGGTGGTCCCCGGGTCCGCCGCGGTGCGGGAGGCGGCCGAGGCGGAGGGGCTGGACAAGGTCTTCACCGACGCCGGCGCCGAGTGGCGCTTCGCGGGCTGCTCCATGTGCCTCGGAATGAACCCCGACACGCTCTCGCCGGGCCAGCGCTCGGCCTCGACCTCCAACCGCAACTTCGAGGGCCGCCAGGGCCGGGGCGGGCGTACCCACCTGGTGTCCCCGCCGGTCGCCGCCGCCACCGCCGTGGTCGGCCGGCTGGCCGCTCCCGCCGACCTGTAGAAGGGCAACCGCTCCCGATGGACAAGTTCACCACCCACACCGGCACCGCCGTGCCGCTGCGCCGTTCCAACGTGGACACCGACCAGATCATCCCGGCCGTGTACCTCAAGCGGGTGACCCGGACCGGTTTCTCCGACGGGCTCTTCAGCGCGTGGCGGGAGGACCCCACATTCGTGCTCAATGATCCCGCCCATTCGGGCGCGTCGATTCTCATCGCCGGCCCGGAGTTCGGCACCGGCTCCTCACGGGAGCATGCCGTCTGGGCGCTGCGGGACTGGGGCTTCCGGGCCGTCATCGCTCCGCGCTTCGGTGACATCTTCCGCGGCAACGCACTCAAGGAAGGTCTCCTTCCGGTGGAGCTGGAATTGAAAGCCGTCGAGGAACTCTGGGATCTGGTGGAATCCGACCCGACAACTCCGGTCACCGTCGACCTCACCGCCCGCCAGGTCCACGCCGGGGACGCCACCTGGGCCTTCCCGCTGGACGACCACAGCCGTTGGCGGCTGATGGAGGGCTTGGATGACATTGGACTCACCCTCCGGCACGAGGCGCAGATCAGTGCCTTCGAGGCGGCCCGGCCGTCGTTCCTGCCCTCGGTCGCATAGCCGTACGCCCCGCCGTACATCGGTTTTCGCCCCCACCGGCCCGGCCGGTGGGGGCGAATCCGTTGGGACACAAGGGCTTTTTTCCATCGAATGTTTGTGTCCCGGCAGCACAGGGCATACCGTGCGCGCAGAATGGCTCGCGTCGAGTCAGTTGCACAATCGGGAGGAAGTCGTGAACAAGGCCGAGCTCATCGAGGCGCTCGCCGTTCGCCTGGGGGACCGGAAGACGGCGACGGCCGCGCTCGACGCGGTCCTCGCCGAGGTCCAGGGGGCGGTCACCAAGGGCGAGAAGGTGGCGATCACCGGATTCGGAGCGTTCGAAAAGCGCGTCCGGGGCGCCCGAACAGCGCGCAACCCGCGGACCGGCGAGGCGGTGAAGGTCAAGAAGACCTCCGTCCCGACCTTCCGCCCGGGCGCCGGCTTCAAGGAGATGGTGGCCAGCGGCAAGGTGCCGAAGAACACCCTCGCCGCCAAGAAGACCGCCGCGGCGGGCGCGAAGGCCGCCGGCGCCAAGGCGGCCGCAGCGAAGGCTGCTCCGGCGAAGAAGGTCGCCGCGGCCAAGGCCGCGCCGGCGAAGAAGGCCGCCGCGGCGAAGAAGGCCGCCCCGGCGAAGAAGGCCGCTGCGGCGAAGAAGGTCGCTGCGGCGAAGAAGGTCGCCCCAGCCAAGAAGACCACCGCGGCGACCAAGACCACCGCGGCGAAGAAGACCACGGCGGCCAAGAAGACCACCGCCGCCAAGACCACGGCGGCCAAGAAGGCGCCCGCGAAGAAGGCTCCGGCCAAGAAGGCGGCCGCCCGGCGCTGACCGCCCCGACCCGAAGGGCGTCCACCCGTCGTGGTGGGCGCCCTTCCGCGTGTACGCCGGGGCTCACGCCCTCGGCGACGCCTGGCGGGCCGCCGACCGACCCGACCCATTTTGGCCGGCTTCGGTCCTACAGCCGGTCGGCGGCGACCAGCCGGTGGCCGGAGAAGGCGAGCAGCCAGCCACCGCCCTTCGGGGTGGTGAAGTCGTCCGCCCGACCGGTCAGCCGCTCCAGGGCGCCCGGGATCACCTTTCCCTGACTGCACACCGCGACCGGCGCCCCGGCGCCGGCCAGCTCGGCCAGGCAGGCGGCGACGGCCAACGCGCACTCCTCCTGCTGCTGACCCGGTTTCGGCTCGTCCAGGTCGCCGACCACCTCGATCGGCAGGTCCAGCAGGGCCGCCGCCGGGTCCAGGGTCTGCACGCAGCGGCGGGCCGAGGCGGACAGCAGGCGTACCGGGCGGACCAGGGCGACCAGCTCGGCCAGGGCGTGGGCCTGCGCCCAGCCGGTGGCGTCCAGCGGCCGGCCGGTGTCCGGCCCGGACCAGGTGGCCCGCTTGCCGGCGTGCCCGTGCCGGACCAGCGCCACCACGGCGGTGACCTGCGGCAGCGCCGCGAACGCGCCGAGCACCTCCGCGTCGTGCGGGTAGCTGACCAGGCGTACGGCGTCGTCGACGGGGAGCCAGCGCACCTCGTCCACCTCGGTGTCCGGCTGGAAGCCGCCGTTCGCCGCGGCCCGCATCGACCAGTAGTCGACCGCCTTGGCCCGGCCCTCACTGCGGTAGTGGACGGTCGAGAGGCGTACCTGCGGCACCGCCCGCACGTCCGTCTCCTCGGCCACCTCGCGGACCGCCGCCAGCAGCGGGTGCTCACCGGACTCCAGCTTGCCCTTGGGCAGCGACCAGTCGCCGTACCGGGGGCGGTGCACGAGACAGACCTCCACGCCTCGGGCGCCGGGCCGCCAGGCCACCCCGCCGGCCGCCCGGATCTCCACCGGCTCGTCGTCCGTCATCGGATCACCGTAAGCCCGGCCGGAGCGCGCCGTGGGCCGCTCAGCTGGCCGTTCCGCCCACCCGGTGCAGCAGCAGCTCCTGCAGGTCCGCCAGCGGCACCTCGTCGGTGCCGGTACGCCGGGTCCAGGTCCCGTCCGCGGCCAGCTCGAACGCCGCCACCTCCGGGCTGAACGCGGCGGTCAGCACGTGGTCCAGTTCGGCCCGGGCCACCGGGTCGCTCACCTGCACCAGCGCCTCGACCCGCCGGTCCAGGTTGCGGTGCATCAGGTCGGCCGAGCCGATCCAGAACTCGGCGTCGCCGTTGTTGCCGAACCGGAAGACCCGGGAGTGCTCCAGGAACCGGCCGAGGATCGAGCGGACCCGGATGTTCTCCGACAGCCCCGGCACCCCCGGCCGCAGCGTGCACATGCCACGGATCAGCAGGTCCACGTGGACCCCGGCCCGGGACGCCCGGTAGAGCGCGTCGGTGATCTCCTCGTCCACCAGCGCGTTCACCTTGAACTGCACCAGCCCGGGCATGCCGAGCCGGACGTGCGCGATCTCCCGTTCGATCCGCTCGATCAGGCCGCTGCGGATGCCCTGCGGCGCCACCAGCAGCCGCCGGTACGCGGTCTGCCGGCTGTAGCCGGTCAGCACGTTGAACAGATCCGTCAGGTCGGCGCCGATTTCCGGGTCGGCGGTGAGCACCCCGAAGTCCTCGTAGAGCCGGGCCGTCTTCGGGTGGTAGTTGCCGGTGCCGAGGTGGCAGTACCGGCGGATTTGGTTGCCCTCCTGGCGTACCACCAGCGCGGTCTTGCAGTGCGTCTTGAGGCCCACCAGGCCGTACACGACGTGGCAGCCGGCGCGTTCCAGGGTGCGCGCCCAGCCGATGTTCGCCACCTCGTCGAAGCGAGCCTTCAGCTCCACCAGCACCACCACCTGCTTGCCGGCGGCGGCCGCGTCGACCAGCGCGTCCACGATCGGCGAGTCGCCGCTGGTCCGGTAGAGGGTCTGCTTGATGGCCAGCACGTCCGGGTCGGCGGCGGCCTGCTCGATGAAGCGCTGCACGCTGGTGGCGAACGAGTGGTACGGGTGGTGCACCAGGATGTCCCCGTCCCGCAGTGTGGCGAAGACGCTGCGCGGCACCTCACCCTCGACGAGCCGGGGGTGGGTGGCCGGCACGAACGGCGGGTCCTTGAGCTCGGGGCGGTCCGCCTCGCCGTACACCTGCCAGAGCGCGGAGAGGTCGAGCAGGCCACGGACCCGCAGCACGTCGTGGCTGTCCATGTCCAGCTCGCGGACGAGCAGCTCCAGCATGTGGTCGGAGATCGAGGCGGCGACCTCCAGGCGGACCGGTGGGCCGAACCGGCGCCGGGCCAGCTCCCGTTCCAGCGCCTGGAGCAGGTCCTCGTCGCGGTCCTCGTCGACCTCCACCTCGGCGTTGCGGGTGACCCGGAACAGGTGGCACTCCACCACCTGCATGCCGGAGAAGAGCTGCCCGAGGTGCACCGAGATGAGGTCCTCGACCGGCAGGAAGCGGACACCCGGCTGGTCCCGGGCCACCCGCACGAAGCGCGGCACGTTGTTGGGCACCTTGACCCGGGCGAAGAGCTCCGAGCCGCCGTCCGGGTCCCGAACCGCGACGGCCAGGTTCAGCGACCGCCCCGAGATGTACGGGAACGGGTGCGCCGGGTCCACGGCCAGCGGGGTGAGCACCGGGAAGATGTGCTCGCGGAACCAGGTGCGCAGCCGCTCCCGCTCGGCGTCGTCCAGGTCGGTCCAGCGCAGGATGCGGATGTCCTCGGCGGCCAACTTCGGCAGCACGTCGTCGACGAAGCAGGCGCCGTGCCGGGCGGCCAGGTCGGCGGTCTTCTCCGAGATCAGCTCCAGCTGGGTACGCAGCGGCAGCCGGTCCCCGCCGCGAACCGGCAGGCCGGCGGAGAGGCGGCGCTTCAGGCCGGCGACCCGCACCATGTAGAACTCGTCCAGGTTGCCGGCGAAGATGGCCAGGAATTTCGCCCGCTCCAGCAGCGGGGTGCGCGGGTCCTCGGCCAGCGCCAGCACCCGGGCGTTGAAGTCGAGCCAGGAGAGCTCCCGGTTGAGGAAGCGGTCCTCCGGCAGCGGTTCGGCGGCCGGCGGCTCGACGTCCCTGGCGACCGGCGCGGCGGGGCCGGTGACCGGGTCGAGCACCTCCTCCAGCCCCGCCGAGGCGGCCGCGACGTCGGTGCCGGGGGACTCGGGCGTGGCGGGAACGGTCTCCCCCGAGGCGCGGAACCGCCCCTCGGCGTCGCGGGTGCGGACGCCGTTGCGGGGCTCGGCCGGGTCGGTGGCGTGCGGCGGACGGGCAGCGTGTTCGCGAGGGGTGCTCACCACCCCATGATTCCCCGATTCAGGTGAACGGAAAATGAACTCCGGCAGGGTGGCTCAGGCCATCGTCGGCAACGT
>NZ_QGGF01000323.1 GCF_003857015.1 Micromonospora globispora
GTCCCCACCCGGCCGCCGCCCGGCCCGCCGCAGCGCCGGCTGACCCGTCCCGCCCGGTGCCGGCCGGGGACCGTGGCGCCGTTGGCTAGGGTGGCAAGGGTGTTCGATCTCCAACGCCTGGCTCCCGGGCACGCGCCGGCCCTGCTCCGGTTCGAGCAGGAGAACCGGTCGTACTTCGCCCGGACAGTGCCGGACCGCGGGGACGACTACTTCACCGACTTCGACGCCCGGCACGCCGCGCTGCTGGCCGAGCAGGCCGCCGGCACGTGTCACTTCCACGTCCTGACCGACGACGACGGCGCGGTGCTGGGCCGGTTCAACCTGGTCGACGTCGCGGACGGCAGCGCCGAGCTGGGCTACCGGGTGGCCGAGCGGATGGCCGGACGCGGCGTGGCAACCGAGGGCGCACGCCGGGTGTGCGACCTCGCCCGCGACGGGTACGGCCTGGTCCGACTGACCGCTCGCACCACACTGGACAACGCCGGCTCCCGCGGGGTGCTGCGACGAGCCGGGTTCACGCCGGTCGGCGAGCTGACGCTCAACGGCCGCCCGGGCCTACGGCACGTCCGTGACCTGGGTACCGCCCAATCCCGTAGCTGACCGCTGGGCCGGCGGGCCGGACATCCGCTCGATGACCGCTGCCAGATCCTCGAACGCGTACGCCCAGTTGTGGCACTTGAAGCTGCGCAGGCCCTCGATCGGGGTGCGGCAGTCGGCGCAGTGCACCCCGGGGATCGCGTCCGGCACCTCGGTGTTGACGTACTTGCGCTCCCCGAGGATGACCCGGGCGATCATGGCTCGGTCGTGCACACCGTGCAGCGCCGAGGAGACGATGTCGTACCAGGTCACCCGTCGGCCGCACTTCGGACAGTCCGGCTCGTCGCCACTGACCCAGAGCGGCGCGCCGATGGTGCGCGCCGGCATGCCGAGCAGCTTCTCCAGCCGGCGTACGTCCGCCTCCGGGGTCGTCCAGCGATGCCGGCCTGGCAGCGAGGCGGGCGAGTCGTAGACGGCGCGGAAAACGACCGGGTCCACCTCGACGGTCTCCCGCTTGCTGGTCATGCGGTACCTCCTCGACGACACGTGGTTCCCACCGTCGTACCAGGTGGGCGGCGGATGCAGCCGGATCACGGACACGACGGGTCAGCGGTGTGTCGCGCAGGGTGCTAGACATCGGGCGCAGAGACGTTCGTCGACGGAGGGACCGCTGTCGTGACCGGTGAGCCGGCAACCACCCCGACCGAGGCCGATACCCGCCCGAACGTCGCCCGGATGTACGACTACTTCCTGGCCGGCTGCCACAACTTCGCCGCCGACCGGGCCGCCGCCGAGCGGATCCTGGAGATCTTCCCGGACACCAGGGCCGCCGCCCAGACCAACCGGGCGTTCCTCCGCCGAGCCGTCCGGTACGTCGCCGAGCAGGGCGTACGGCAGTTCCTCGACATCGGCGCCGGGCTGCCAACCCAGGGCAATGTGCACGAGGTCCTCCGGGCGGTCGCGCCGGACTCCCGGGTGGTCTACGTGGACAACGACGAGGTCGCCGTCGCGTACGCCCGGCGGCTGCTGCCCACCGACGGCCGGACGGTGGTCGTGCAGGGCGACGTCCGCCGACCCGACGAGCTGCTGGCCGATCCCGAGGTACGCCGGGCGATCGACTTCGACCAGCCGGTGGCGGTGCTGCTGGCCGCGGTGCTGCACTTCGTGCCGGACGCCGACGATTACGGCGGCGTGGGCGTACGCCGCTGACCGGGCCCTCCCGCCCCGCCGGAGCGCGGGACGGGAGGGGATGCGCGGTCAGGCGCGGGCGACCAGCCCGGCGTCCACGACGTACTCGGCGTCTGGAGTCGGGTCGAACTCGGCGCTGCCGCCGAGCAGGGTCGGGTCCTGCTGGTAGAAGTGGATGATGTCGGAGTCGGTGGCGTCGTCGCCGAGGTCGGCGGTGGTCAGCGAGAAGGTGCTGGCCGCCTCGACTCGCACCTCGTACAGTGCCCCGGTCCGCGCGGTGATCGACCAGGTGCCGTCGGGCGCCACGGTCGCCTGACCGCCGCCGATGACCTGCCCACCGCGGACGAAGAGGCTGACGCCGACCACGCCGTCCGTTCCGCCGGCGACCGGCGGCTCGTCGGCGTCCCGCTGCCCGTCGGCGTCGAGGTCCTGCCAGACGGTGCCCCGGATGACGCAGGTGCCGGCGATCTCCACCTGGGTCGAGGCGGTGTTGTTGTCCTGGTAGGACTCCTGACGCTGGGGCTTGATGGCCGCGTCGACCGACACGAAGCTGCCCGGCTGGCCGCCGATCACGGTGCTCGGCAGGCTCAGCCGATTCGCCCGCGCGCCGGCCGCCAGCGCCGGGTAGGAGCAGGTCCAGCTCGACGTCCCGGTGGTGCAGGTCCAGCCGGCGCCCGGATCCCCCGCGGATTCGGGTCGGAGCTCGGCCGGTACGGAGACGGTGACGGTCATCGGGGCGGCGTCGCCGGTGCCGTAGTTCCGGATGTCGATGGAGGTGTAGAAGGTCTCGCCGATGGCCGGGTTCAGCAGGTCGGTGGTCATCAGGGAGACGGCCAGGTCCGGCTGCTGACGGCCGGCTGCCGTCGCCGGCACGGCGGGTACGAGGGCCACGGCCGCGCCGGTCAGGGCGACGGCGGTGAGCGCGGCCCGCAGGGCGCGGCGGGTCGGGCGGAGTGCGGTGAGCTGCATAGGATCTTCACGTCGCTGGGGCGGCCACCCGCGGTCGCGGGGCCGCGTCCCGGCCCGGCGCAAGGGGCGCCGGACCGGCCGGACCGACGCTGTGCGCGCACAAACGTCGATCCCTTGAATAGGCGACGAAGATCCAGAAGACGTTACGGCGCCGTTCACCGACGCCCCGCTGCGAGCGACAATAGGCACCGTGATGGTCGCCGTGGTCACCGTCGTGGCGCTGATGGCGCTGCTTGGGTGGATCGACGCGCGCTGCCTGGCCGATCTGGCCCGGACCCCCGACGCCGATCTGCGCTACTTCACCCGCAACACCTGGGCGCTGATCATCGTGATGTCGTTCCCCATCGGCCCGATGCTCTACCTGCTGTACGCCCGGGATCCGCGTCGGTACAGCTAGACGTCGGCCGGCCCGGACACGTGCTGACGTCTGGTGGGGCCTGCAAGCTCTGTGACCGCGAGGCGGTGTCGATGGTTGCCGGCATGCCCCTTCGACCACTTCGCCGGCAGCCGGGCGTCGTACCCCGGCTGATGCGTTACACGTTGGCTCCGCTTGATTGGTACGCGAGCTCGCACCTCATCGGTCACCAGCGTCGGATTCGGCTACTTCTCCGAATCTGGTGGCCTCGGTCCGCGCCGTGTCGATGATGGCACCGGCCTCCAAGCGGGCTGTGACCACCAAGCCCTCCGCCTCGCGCTGGCCTCCTTGCGGTAGTTGTCAGCCTGCTCTTCGGCCAACCGCAGGATCTGCTCGACCCGCGAGCCCAGGTCTGCGAGTTGGGGTCGCGGGCTTGATGGCTTGCTCTGCGACTCGGCTGTGAGAGCGGGTTCACGCGAGCCGACGAAGGACAGCGCGATACCCACCAGGCCGACGACGACGGCCCACGGAACGGCAGCCGAGCCGAAGCCCGCGCCGATCCCCATACCGATGCCGAGACCAACGAACGACACCGCCAGACCACTGACACGTCTGACCATTGGTCCTCCTCCGCTATCGGTCGTTCAGTCGCGCCCCGAGTTCCACTTTGCATTGGTGGTCAAGCCGCTTCTGCCGTAGCTGGGGCGTCCGGCGTTCGGCCGTGCCGCGTCGACGCGCGTGGGAGCGTCGGGTGCGCTGCGCGGAAGCAGAAGGGGGTCGCCTGGTTGCCCTCCCGCCACTACCGTCAGAGCATGGTCACCGTCCCCGACGTACGGGCGCTCGCACGGACACTGCCGCGAAGCAGCGAGCACCTGATCCGCGACCGCGTGAAGTTCCGGGTCGGTTCCATCGTCTACGTCGCGTTCTCTCGAGACGAAATGACAATGGGCTTCGGATACCCGAAAGAGGAACGTGACGCGCTCATCGCCGGCGAGCCAGACCTCTTCTTCCTGCCTGGCGTGTCCGACCTGCGCTTCCACTGGGTGTGCTGTCATCTCGCGCGGCTCGACCACGGGTACATGACCGAGCTGGTCACGGACGCGTGGCGGATGGTCGTGCCCAAGTTCCTCGCGCGGCAGCGACTGGGCAGCTAACGGAAACCGTTCTCGAGCCGGAGCCGCAACGCGTCCATCGGTGGGTCCGGTTCCTGCTCCTTCCGCTGAGACATGTCAGCATCGCGAGATGCCGACCGCGCACACCGATGCCCACTGGGCCGCCTACAACGACGCCCAGGCGGGTGGAGAGGTCCGGCCGCTGTGTGGCGAGGTCATCGCCCGCGCGGGCGACGGAGCCGGGCACACTGCCATCGACTTCGGCTGTGGTGCCGGTGTGGAAACCCGTGCCCTGCTGCGGGCCGGCTGGCACGTGCACGCGATCGACGCGGCTCCCGGCACCCGGCAGCGCGTCCTCACGACCACAGAGGTCAGCGACCCCGCGCGGCTCACCATCGAGGTCAGCGATTTCCACGACCTGGCCGAACTGCCAGCAGTCGACCTCGTCTACGCCGGCTACTCACTGCACTTCGTCCACCCGCTCGCCTTCCCCCGAGTCTGGGCCCTGTTACGAGCCAGCCTGCTTCCCGGCGCCTGGCTGGCCGTCAACTTCCTCGGGGAGCGGGACTCGTGGGCCCCCGACCCTGAAATGACCTTCCTCAGCGAAGCGAGCGCACGAGCGCTGCTCGAGGGCCTGGACCTCGTCAGCTTCACCGAAAGGGACGAGGAGGGTGCCGCCTACAGCGGCCCCAAGCACTGGCACGTCTTCGACGTCATCGCTCGCCGGCCGTTGCCAAAGACGAGCATCCCCGTCGGCCACGATCGCAGCTAGGTTGTGCCCTGGTTGCGTCCGACGATCTCCGACCGGCGTTCTTGCAGCTCAGCAGCGGTGCCTGGTGGGCCGCCAGGGACTCGAACCCTGAACCTATGGATTAAAAGTCCACAGCTCTGCCATTGAGCTAGCGGCCCGCCCCGCCAGGCTACCGGAACCCGCTCGCCGGGGGCTTCCGGCTTCCCGCCTCGCATCGATGTCCGGCGAGCCGGGGACCGACCGGCGGACGTGATCAAATCGGGATCGGCGACATGGCGGTGTCCGACCGACTGGCAGACCGCCAGGTCGGCGAGCTGGTGTGGATCTTTCCCGCTGCCGCATGGCCCGGGCCGGGCGGGGAACGGTGTCCGGTATGAGGATGAGCAGTACGCCTGCGGTGGCCGCGTCGAGCGAGGACATCGGCGCGGACGGCGTACGGCAGCCCGGCGGTGAGGTGCACGCCTGGCTGCCGGGGCAGAACCAGACCGTGTGCGGGCTCCAGCTCAGCCGTACCCGGCTGCGCCGATTCCCGCACGTGCGGTTCGACTACGCCTCGACGGACCAGCTCACCGAGGCCGACCCGGAGGGCTTCATCTGCCCGCGCTGCCTGGCCGCCACGCAGGGGCGCCGCCGGCAGGACAAGAGCTGGGTGCGCCACTCGCCCCGTGTTTGACCGCTCCCGGGGTTGGAGTCCAGTTCAGCGGGTACCGCAGCCGGCATGCGGATCGTCATCGTCGGGGCCAGCGGAAACGTGGGAACGGCGCTGCTGCGCCGGCTGCGGCAGGAGTCGGAGCCGGAGCCGGAGCTGGTCGGGGTCGCCCGCCGGCTGCCCGGGCCGGACGCCGGTGAGCCGTACGACCGGGTGGAATGGCACTCCTGCGACGTCGGGGCGCCCGGAGCGGCCGACAAGCTGGCCGCGATCTTCGCCGGCGCGCGGGCGGTCGTGCACCTGGCCTGGCAGATCCAGCCCAGCCACGACCAGCGCACCCTGCACCGGACCAACGTCGGCGGCAGCCGGGCGGTGATCGATGCGGTCGTCCGGGCCGGCGTCCCCGCCCTGGTGCACGCCTCGTCGGTCGGCACGTACGCGGCCGGGCCGAAGGATCACCCGGTCAGCGAACGCTGGCCGGCGACCGGGGTGCCAGGGTCGTCGTACAGCCGGGACAAGGCGGAGGTGGAGGCGCTGCTCGACAGCGTCGAGCGGGAGCGTCCGGAGCTGCGGGTGGTCCGGCTGCGCCCGGGGCTGACCTTCCAGCGGGACGCCGGTACGGAGATCACCCGCTACTTCGTCGGCCCGCTGGCCCCGGTCCGGCTGCTCCGGTACGGCCGGATCCCGCTTGTCCCCTCGAACCGCCGGCTGCGGATGCAGGCGGTGCACGCCGACGACGTCGCCGACGCGTACGCGAGGGCGGTGCTGAGCGAGGCGCGCGGCCCCTTCAACATCGCCGCGGACCCGGTGCTGACCCCGGAGCTGTTGGCCCGGCACTTCCACGGCTGGACGGTGCCGGTGGCCGCCCCGGTGCTGCGCGCGGCGGCGGCGCTGACCTGGCGGGCGCGGCTGCAACCGGTCGACGCCGGCTGGGTGGATCTGGCGTTGAACGCGCCGCTGATGTCCAGCGACCGCGCCGAGACCGAGCTGGGCTGGACAGCCAGGATCGACGCCCTCACCGCGCTGAAGGAACTCTTCGCCGGCATGGCGCACACCGCCGAGACGGCCGCCCCACCCCTGTCCGGCCTGTCTTTTATATACATCTCCG
>NZ_QGGF01000200.1 GCF_003857015.1 Micromonospora globispora
GGCCGCCGGGCCCGGCCGGCCCGGCGGGGCCGCCGGACCGCGGCTCTTCGTCGTACGACGGGTACCACTGGGCCTCGGACGCACGGGCGCGCCCGGTGGACCGGCCGGGGCCGGGGACCTGGGCGCGGCCCGCGCTCCGCTGCAGGTACGGGAGTGGGGCGCCGGCAGACGAGCTAGCTGACATGTAACCGAGGGTAGGTCGGTCGAGCCACCAGCGCCGTCAAGCGCGCGGCAGTGTCAGCGTCCTCCCAGCCGAACTCAGTAACCTAGCCGCTCGCGGAAATACTCGATCGTGCGTCGCAGGCCCTCTTCGGGCGCCACGGTCGGCTCGTATCCGAGCAGCTCGCGGGCGAGGGTGAGGTCCGGGCGGCGCATCTCCGGGTCGTCCGCGCTGCGGGTGATGTAGCTCACCTCAGAGGTACTGCCGGAGAGTGACACGATCAGCTCGGCGAGTTGCCGCATCGACATCTCGTGCTCGGTGCCGCAGTTGATCGGGCCCGTCTCGGTGGAGTCGAGCAGCAGCAGGATGCCGCGCACCAGATCGTCGACGTAGCAGATCGAGCGGGTCTGGTTCCCGGTGCCGTGCACGGTGATCGGCTCGCCGCGCAGCGCCTGCGAGATGAAGGTGGGGATCGCCCGGCCGTCGTCCGGGCGCATCCGCGGGCCGTACGTGTTGAAGATCCGCACGATCGCGGTGTCGGTGCCCCGGCTGCGGCGGTACCCCATGGTGGCCGCCTCCGAGAAGCGCTTCGCCTCGTCGTAGACGCTGCGCACACCGATCGGGTTGACGTTGCCCCAGTACGTCTCGCGCTGCGGGTGCTCCTTCGGGTCCCCGTACGCCTCGGAGGTGGAGGCCATCAGGAACCGGGCGCCGTCGGCGGTGGCCCGCTCCAGCAGGTGCAGGGTGGCGACCGAGCCGACGCGCAGGATCTCCACCGGCAGCTTCTCGAAGTCGGTGGGGCTGGCCGGGGAGGCCATGTGCAGGATGGCGTCGAACCGCTCGGCCAGCGCCGGGTGGTTCGGCAGCCCCTCGGAGATGTCTGCCTCGACCAGCGTGAAGGTCGGCTTCTCCAGCAGGTTGGCGACGTTGTCCTTGGAACCGGTGACGAAGTTGTCCAGCACCACGACCGTGCAGCCACGGTCGATGAGCCGGTCGACCAGGTGGGACGGCACGAAGCCGGCGCCGCCGGTGACGAGGATTCGGTGTCCGGGTCCGAAACGAGGAGCTACCTTCATGCCGGCCAGCCTACTCAGGGGCGTTTTCGGCCTGCACGGCGTGCGCCCGGTCCCCGTCGGGGCGGGCGGCCGTGACGTACGGGTGGGCCGGAGCCATGTTGCGGCTCCGGCCCACCTATCGAATGGCCGTCAGTGTGCGCCCGCACCGGTGAGGGCGCGCACCTCCAGCTCCGCGTACTTTGCCTCGTCGTGCTCCTTCGACAGCAGCGTGCCGATCCAGCCGCAGAGGAAGCCGAACGGGATGGAGATGATGCCCGGGTTGGACAGCGGGAACCAGTGCCAGTCGTGCTTCGGGAACATCGCCGTCGGCGCCCCGGAGACCACCGGGGAGAAGAAGACCAGCACCACGGCGGCGAGCAGGCCGCCGTAGATCGCCCACACCGCGCCGGAGGTGTTGAACCGCTTCCAGAACAGGCTGTAGAGGATCGCCGGCAGGTTGCCCGAGGCGGCGACGGCGAAGGCCAGCGCCACCAGGAACGCCACGTTCAGGCTCTGCGCGTAGATCGACAGCACGATGGAGACGAAACCGATGACCAGGGCGGAGACCCGGGCCACCGTCACCTCCTGCCGCTCGGAGGCCTGCCCGTCCTTGATCACGTTGGCGTAGAAGTCGTGCGCCAGGCTGGACGACGAGGCCAGGGTCAGGCCGGCGACCACCGCCAGGATGGTGGCGAAGGCGACCGCCGCGATGATCGCCAGCAGGGTCGCACCGCCCAGGTTTCCGCCGAAGAAGTCCTTGCCGAGCGCCTCCGCCAACTGCGGGGCGGCGGTGTTGCCGGCCTTGTCCTGCGCGGTGATCGCCTTGCCGCCGACCAGCGCCGCGGCACCGAAGCCCAGGGCCAGGGTCAGCAGGTAGAAGGCGCCGATGATGCCGATCGCCCAGAGCACGCTCTTCCGGGCCGCCTTGGCGGTCGGCACGGTGTAGAAGCGGATCAGGATGTGCGGCAGACCGGCGGTACCGAGCACCAGGGCGATGCCGAGCGAGAGCAGGTCCATCTTGCTGTAGAAGGTCTTCAACGCGTCGCCGGACGTCTCCACGCCGTACCGCAGGCCGGGTTCGAGGAAGGCGGAACCCTTGCCGGAGGCGGAGGCGGCGTCACCGAGCAGCGAGGACAGGTTGAACTTGTACTTCGCCAGCACCAGCAGGGTCATCACGATGGCGCCGGTCATCAGCAGGAACGCCTTGACGATCTGCACGTACGTGGTGCCCTTCATGCCGCCCACGGTGACGTAGATGATCATCAGGGCGCCGACCATGATGATGGTGGCCGCCTTCGCGGTGCCGGCGTCCATGCCGAGGAAGGTGGTGCCCGGCTTGATGCCGAGCAGCAGCGCGACCAGCGCGCCGGCGCCCACCATCTGGGCCAGCAGGTAGAAGATCGACACGGTGATGGTGGAGACCGCGGCCGCGGTCCGCACCGGACGCTGGCGCATCCGGAACGCCAGCACGTCCGCCATCGTGTACCGGCCGGAGTTGCGCAGCAGCTCCGCGACCAGCAGCAGCGCCACCAGCCAGGCGACCAGGAAGCCGATCGAGTAGAGGAAGCCGTCGTAGCCGTAGAGCGCGATGATGCCGGCGATACCCAGGAAGGACGCCGCCGACATGTAGTCGCCGCCGATCGCCATGCCGTTCTGGAAGCCCGAGAACGACCGGCCGCCGGCGTAGAAGTCGGTCGCGGTCTTGGTCTGCCGGCTCGCCCAGATGGTGATGGCCAGCGTGATCGCCACGAAGATCAGGAACAGCGTGATGGTCAGGTTCCGGGCGGTGGTGCTCGCCTCAGCCGCGAGGACCGTGTTCATGGCTCACCTCCCCGATCTCGGTGCGGATCCGGTCGGCGACCGGATCGATCCGCCGGTCGGCGAACCGGGAGTAGAGCCATGCGATGACGAACGTCGAGACGAACTGGAGCAGGCCGAAGACCAGGGCGACGTTGATGTTGCCGAAGAGCTTCGCGCCCATGAAGCCCCGCGCGTACGCGGACAGAATGACGTAGAGCGCGTACCACAGGAAGAACGCGACCGTCATCGGGAAGACGAAGCCGCGCAACGCGCGTCGCAACCCGGCGAACTCGTCCGACCGCTGTACGGCGAGGTACCGCTCAGCCGCCGACTCGGCGTGCGCCGACGCGGGTGTGTCCGTGGACATCTGTGGATCACCACCTTCACAGGCGTGGGGAGTTTCGCGCACGGTAGAAAGCGCGCTCCCCGCCGGGGAAGGCTGAGATCGGCGTCGGTCATCGGCTGCGCCGAACGGTGGCCCGGCTGCGCCGAGTGACCCAGATCACTCCGTTGAGCGGTCGGTGCTCAACCGGTCAACTCCCGGTACCGGCCCCGGTAGTGCAGCAGCGGGGCGGTCTCCTCGGCCAGGTCGACCGCCTCGATAGTGGCCTCGACAAGCATGGCCCAACCGAACTCCCGGGCGGCGTCGAGCCGGCAGCCGGCCCACCCCCCGGCGTCGGCGGGGACCGGACCGTACGGGGTGTCGGTCCAGGAGCCGATGGCGAAGAGGCCGCCGGGGGAGGGGAAGAGGCCGGCGAACCGGTCGGCGAGCTGCCGGTGCGGGGGGCCCAGCAGCGAGACCGCGAACCGGCCCGTCTCCTCGACGGCCGCCCACAGGTCGGACTCGGCGTCGATCAGCCCGAGCAGCCGGTCCGGCTCCCCCTCGGCCACCAGGGTGGAGGAGACGGTCAGCCCGGCCGGCCCCGGCGCGGTCCAGAGGGTGACCGGCGCCGCGAGCCGCCCACGCAGGCGGCGTACCGGTGAGCGCTGCCCGGCCGGCACGGCGAACGGGTCGGTGTGGTGGATCTCGGCTCCCGGCTCATGATTCACGTGAAACATTGTGCCGCCCCGGGCCCGCGCCCAGCCGAGGAAGCGGTCGTGCAGATCGGCGGGTCGCGCGTGGCTGTTGAGCTGGGCGAGCTGGTCGCCCGCCTCCGCCATGAGGGTGCCGAGGTAGACCAGCAGCGCCGCCCGGTCGTCGCGGTACTCGACCAGCAGCGCGAGCCGGGCCGGCTGGCACGGCCAGAGCGCGCCGCAGGCCCGGCAGCGCCAGAGCGGCCGCATCGGCGTGTGCGGCACGAACCTGCTCACGGCCTGACCTCCGACCAGCTGGTCTCGACGGGCTCGCGCCCCGCCTCGACGCTCCGGGCGCTGACCCGACCAAGCCGGTAGCGGGGCGTCGTCCGGCAGTGGCGGCTGTCGGGCCTTGTCCGGCGATGGCCGTTGTCGGGCCCCGTCCGGCCGTGGCCGTCGTCGGGCCCCGTCCGGCCGTGGCGGTCGTCGGCCTCTGCCGGGCCGTGGCGGTCGGCGGGCTCCGTCCGGCCCGAGCCGGGACGTGGGGTGGTTGTCAGGACATGGTTGCGGCCGGGCGTGTCGGCGGGGCGAGGCTGGTGTGCCGGCGAGCGATATGACTCAGAGGCATATTTATGACTCTCAGGTATATCGGTCCGCGCGACGCTCGCCCCTCCCGCGCGACACGCGGAGGGAGCGGTCACCAGCGGCCGCCGTTCGCCCGCCACTCCTGAGCCGGGGTCAGCCACCCGGCGCGGCCCGGTCGCGGCAGGGCCACCGTCGGGGCGTAGGCCCAGGCCGGTGCGGCGTTGGGCCAGGTCGGGACGGACACGCCATTCTGGTGCAACGGTAAAACCTTCCGGTACGCCTCGCGGGCGGCGTTCCTGCGCCGGCGGAACAGGGTGAACACGGGGTCTCCTCGGGTCTCAGGGGGCCGCCCCGGATCGGGAGATGACCGGGGCGGCCCAACGCAGGACCGGCCGCCGGGTCGTCGCCTCCACCGGCCGGGCCGCGCACCCTCCACCCTGGACGGCGGCACGCGGACAGGGGAGGATGCCAGGGCTTACTACGGAGCGCGGTCACGTACTTACGGGAGACGTAAGGGATGAACGTCGAGATGTGGGTCCGGGCGCTGAAGGCCGCCCGGGCCGGCGCGGACGTCTCGCAGGAAGGGCTGGCGGCCCTGATCAAGTGGAGTCCGTCCACGGTCGCCGCGATCGAGACCGGCCGCCGCCGGCCCACCATGGAGTTCGCCGTCGCCGCCGACCAGGCCCTCACCACCGGCGGCCTCCTCGCCGGGCTGATGAAGGAGAGCGACGGCAGGAGCGAGCCGTCCTGGTTCGAGTCGTGGCCGGGCCACGAGGAACGGGCGGTTCGGCTGTGCCATTTCGAGCCGTGTCTGATCCCCGGTCTCCTGCAAACCGAGGAGTATGCGCGTGCGGTCTTCTCGGCCGGTGGTCTGTACCGAGGCGATCGGGTGGAACGACTTCTCAGCTTCCGAATGAGTCGGCAACGTCTACTGCACCGGGACGATCCGCCGGAATCCGTGTTCGTCATAGACGAGAGCGCGCTGCGAAGACCGGTTGGTGGGCCCGCCGTCATGGACCGTCAGCTCAGTCGGCTGCTCGATGCCGTTGAGCTACCGCAGGTGCGTCTGCATGTGCTGCCGCTGGAGGTTGGCGCGCACGTCTCGATGGGAGGTGGCTTCGTGCTCGCGGAGCTCCCCGGAAACGATCGCCTGCTCTGCCTGGACAACGCGGCCCGCGGGCAGATCGCCGACTATCCGGAATGGATAGGCTTGGTCCAGCGAAAGTGGGAGCATCTTCTCGGCGAGGCGCTCAGCGAGAGTGCCTCCGTCGAGCTGATCAAAAAGTTGAAGGTGACGCCATGAGGAGTGTCGCGCCCCGCTGGCGCAAGTCGACTCGATCGGACAATGACGGCAACTGCGTCGAGGTGGCGGACAACCTGTCCGGGGTGGTGCTGGTCCGGGACAGCAAGGACCGCCCCGGCCCGACCCTCGCCTTCCACCCCGCCGCCTGGCGCTCCTTCGTGGCCTTCGCCAAGGCGGCCCGGGACCGCTAGCTCGAGCCCGGCAGCCGAGGCGCTACAGCTTTCCGCTCGGCGTGCGGGTCCGATGCCCCAGACGGTGGGACACCTCGGCCACAAAACTCGGGTCGAGTGGGGGCCAGTTCCAGAACTGGAAGCCGAGGTGACCGAACGCCCAATCCGGGGTCCAGCGCCAGTCGTTGAGGCCGACCGCCTGTCCGCACTGATCGCACGTCCGGATGCCGCTGCCGCCGGCGTACCAGGATTCGATACTCGGCAAGAAGTCCCACTCCGACCCGACGGGGCCGCGGACGGCCACCGAGCCGCAGTACGGGCAGGCGACGCTGTCCAGGTCCATGGAATAGAAGACCGTCCGACCGGTGATCACCCCCAGGCCGTTGGTGCCCAGGCCGAGCAGGCCGGCATCCGGGTCGGTGACCGCCACCCGCCAGTTAGGGCCCGGGGCGTGCCCGCCCTCGCCGAGCACGCAGGTGGTCCGCTCGGGCCTGACGATTCCGCGTTCGACCAGCCACGCCAGCACCTCGGCTGCCAAGCGGCCAGCTTCATCCGCGGTCGCCTCCGGGTCGGCGATCACCTGAAACCAGTCGCCCACCGGTGCGTCCCTTCAACGGCCATCGGCCCATTCTGCGGCCGGCCGCGAGACGCCGCCGCCCCGCCGGCCCACCCGCTTCCTCAGCGGCGCGGCGTGACCGCCGCGAGCAGCTCGGGCATGCGGCGGTCGAGCACGTCGCCCGCCAAATAGGAGCCGAGCAGCGCCGCACCGAGCCCGTACGCCAGGCCGAGCGGCAGGGCCAGCCACCGCCAGAGGTCGCCGAGCAGTGCCGCGGCCACCACAATCGGCACCGCCGCAGCCGCCGAGCTGACCATGGACAGCAGGGCGAAAAAGCTTCTCGCCACCCCGGCGCCGGTGTTCATCGCGAACGGGTTGCTCGTCTCCGGCAGGGCGTACGCGCCGAGCACCGAGACGAACGCGTTGATCGCCAGCCCGCTGCCATACGCGGCGAGCAGCGCTCCGGCCGTCACACCCAGCCATGCTGGGTGCCCGAGCAGCACGGCGAGGACGACCGCCACCGCGACCAGCATCGGCACCACGTAGAGCGAGAACGCGGTCATCCGCGCCCGCAGCTCCAGCCGGCCCGGTACGCCGGCCAGCACGTTGGCCGCGTACGCGCTGCCGTCGAAGCCGAACTGGTTGGCCAGGGTGACCGAGGCGAGCACCCCGACGAAGACCATCGACAGGCTGACCAGCGCCGGTGACGAGTTCGCCGCGGCCTCCCCGAACGCGTCCCCGCTGCCGGTGGCGAACCGGGAGCCGCCCAGGTTGACCATCACCGGCACGAAGATCCCCACCACCGCGATCGTGATCAGGCTGGTCCGCCGGCGGGCGTCCCGCCACCAGTAGCGGCACTCCCGCGCGACCAGCACACCGAACCGGTCCCGCCGGGCCCAGCCCGCGACCCCGGGGAAGAGCTGGGCGACCGCCCCGCCCACCGCCCCGCGCCGGTCGCGGGCCGGCCCGGTGCTGACCGCACCGACCATCGCCGACTCCAGCGACCTCGACCACCAGAGCAGCAGGGCCCCGATCGCCAGCGCGGTGATAAGCAGTTTCAGCGCGGCGGCCCACGCCCGCCCCTCGGCGACGTCGAGCCCGGCGGTCCACGGCGCGCCGAACGGGGTCCAGCCGACCACCCGCGCCGCGCCGGTCAGCCGGTCCCAGTCGGCCCGGCGGACCGCCGCCATCACGACGATCTGCAACGGCCCGAACAGGGCGGCGACCACCGCCAGCAGGGCCGCGGCCAGGTCGCGGACCCGCCGGGAGCGCAGCATGGTGGCGAAGGCGCTGGTCACCGCGCGGGCCGCCGCGACGCACAGCAGCAGGCCGCCGACCACTCCGACGAGTGCCACCAGCGCCGCCGCCCATCCGCCCAGCGCCCCGGCGGTGACCACCAGCCCCGACGCCGTCAGCAGCGTGGCCAGCACGGGCACGCTGACCAGGGCGGCGGCGTACAGGCCGGTGACCAGGGTGCGCCGGGTCAGCGGCAGGAGCGCGAACCGGGCCGGGTCGAGGGTCTCGTCCACACCGAAGAAGACCAGCGGCAGCAGCAGCCAGCCGAGCACCAGCAGCCCGCCGCCGAAGGCCGCCGTCAGCAGCGCGTACCGGGATTCGCCGGCCAGGCCGGGCGCGGCCAGCAGGAGGAAGCCGCTGCTGGCGAACCAGAGGCCGACCAGCACGCCGACCACGAAGAGCACGATCCGCCGGCCCTGGCCCCGGAAGTTGTTGCCGAGCACCCGGAGCTTCAGCCGGACGAAGTGCCAGGCGGTGACCCGCCGAGCGGGCCCCGCGGGCGGGGTCACCGCGACAGCCACGACAGCTCCTCGCCGGTCGCCGTCCGCCCGCCGACCACCTGGACGAAGACGTCCTCAAGGGATCGGTCGCCGCGTACCTGGTCGAGCGTGCCGACCCGCTTGATCCGACCCTCGGCGAGGATCGCCACGTGCGAGCAGAGCCGCTCGACCATCTCCATGACGTGGCTGGAGAAGACGACCGTGCCGCCGCCGCGGACGTACCGGTGCAGGATGTCGCGGATCAGCGCCGCGGACACCGGGTCGACCGCCTCGAACGGCTCGTCGAGGACCAGCAGCCGGGGGCCGTGCAGCAGCGCGCAGGCCAGGCCGATCTTCTTCTTCATGCCGGCCGAGTAGTCGACCACCAGGGTGCGGCCGGCGTCGGTGAGCGCCAGCACGTCGAGCAGCTCCGCCGCCCGCTGGTCGACCACCGCCGGGTCCATGCCGCGCAGCAGACCGTGGTACGCCAGCAGCTCCGCCCCGCTGAGCCGGTCGAAGAGGCGTACGCCGTCCGGCATCACGCCGAGCAGCCCCTTGGCGTGGACCGGGTCGGCCCAGACGTCGTACCCGAGCACCCGCGCCTGGCCGGCGTCGGGCCGCAGCAGGCCGACGGCCATCGACAGGGTGGTGGTCTTGCCGGCGCCGTTCGGGCCGAGCAGCCCGTAGAACGATCCGGCGGGCACGTCCAGGTCGACCCCGGCGACGGCGACCTTGCTGTCGAACCGCTTTGCCAGGCCACGCAACACGAGCGCCGGGTGCTGATCCGTCATGAGATCGACCGTATCCGCCGGACGCCAGCGCGCACTCCGGCCGCAGGATGATCTCCTGTCCTACCCCAGCCGTACGCGCTACAGCCCGCCGTACGGATGCGGCCGCCCGTTGTCCCGCTCCCATTCGGTGACGGCCCGGCCCCGGTCCGGGTCGTCGGCCAGCAGCCGCCAGTACTGCGCCACGACGCGCCTCGCCTCGGGGAGCGGGTAGTGGGCCTTGAGCACGTCACGCCAGAGGTTCTGCAGGTCGACGCCCTCCGGACTGAGTTCGGCGGCCCAGGCGTTGCCCTCCCAGCTCTCGCCCCCCTTGCGACCCGCCCCGATGTCCTCCAGGTCGGCCAGCAGGTCGAGGCAAATCTCGTGCACGCTCTGGATGTCGTCGGTCAGCCACATCCCGAGGCAGTCCAGCCGGCGTTCCGTCGTCCGGTAGTCCGCGATTCCTCGCTCGTTCCGGTAGAACTCGATGCTGCTCAAGGAGTGCCTCCAGGCAGGACAGGGTAGCCGTGGCTCAGCGCGTCGGTGGCGGGGTCGTAGAAGCCTTGCAGATCGACCCCACGGTAGGTGCTGGACCACCGACCCGTCTGAGGGTTCTTGACGACGTGCGGCGCCTCGAATCCCCGGGTGATCGCGTTGTCCGCCTCCTCCGGCGTCCAATGATCGGGGAAGAAGGTGCTGCCACCGCGCTTCTCCCGCCACTCACCGGTGCGCCGGTTCTGGATGGCGACTCTGCCGTGGTAGACGCCGGTACGGGGATCCCGCCGGGTGACCTTGATCAGCTTGGCGCCCGGCGGGTCGATGCCGCCCGGCCGGTGGTGCCAGCCGGACGCCCGGCCGTCCCGCTCGCCGACCAGGGTGTGCCGCAGCCGCTCCGGCGTCATACCCCGGCGCTGCCCGTGCCGCGCCCGCTTCTTCTGCTTCCGCAGGTGGGACAGGGCGGCCCGGATGAACTTGCCGCGGGCGCGCTTACCCATCGATGAGCTCGTTGATGACCTGGTCGATCAGCAGACCGACGATCTCCCGGGTGATCGCCTGGAAGACCGGGATCTCGGCGAGCGAGGCGCCGAAGGTGGCGACAGCGGTCGCCACGGCCTGCGCGATCTCCACCGCGAGGATCGCAAGCTGCACGATGACCTGGATCTTGAGGGCCAGCACGATGGCACCGCAGATCATCAGCCCGGTGCCGGCGACGAGGGCGCCCAGCGCACCGTCCTCGAGCACCTGGGCCGGGCCGTCCTGCTCCGTCCAGTACCGCTGGAAGGCCTCGATGTCGGCGCCGGCGTTGCCCACCCCGACCGGCACGGCCGCCTCCCGTGCCTCCCCGGTCAGGCGCTGCATCGTGCCGCTGAACTCCAGCCAGCGCTGGCCCATGCTGAACAGCGCCGTCTCGTCCGCCTGCGGCCAGTCGTAGCCGATCATCCCGAGCACGGTGACCAGCTCACCCGGTAGCTGCAGTCCCATGCCCGCCTACCCCAGCTCCCGGCTGAACCCGGTGAAGTGCTCGCTGATCAGCCGCTCGGTCTCCTCGCCGCGGTGCGCCATCCCGTTGAGGTCGACACCGACCACGCCGAGCTCCTCGATCGCGGACTCGAAGCACTCCGCGGCGTACGCGGTGACCTCCTCGCAGGCTGCCCCGATCAGCGAACCGATGTCGTCGTCGCCCCACGGCGCACCGAAGGCGGCCAGGTCGGCCAGGAAGGTCCGCAGCTCGGTGAGGAACCGGTCCGAGACGTCCTGGAGACGATCGCCCGTGTTGCGCAGTCCGTCCGGGTCGATGGCCCGGACCAACGTCAGGCCCGCCCGCCGGAGGCGAGGCGTTCCTGCACCTGGGCGAGCGTGTCGACGAACCCTTGGAGTTGGGGAACGGCGGTCCGCTGCACCTCGCGCAGCTGTTCCAGGACCGCCGTCGTGTCCGGCGCGCCCGACACCTCGGCGATCGCCGCCCGCAGCTCGGCCAGCGCCGCGTTGGTGGCGGCACGGACCTCCTCGGCCAGGTCCGTCGACGGCAGCCGCATCGCGGCCGGCTCGATCTCCACGCTCTCGATTCGGCCGCCGAGCCCGGCGGTCACCCGCACCAGCCCGTCGGCGGCGGACCCGTGGCCCTGCACGACGGGCGGCTCCCCGTCAGCGCTCCGGCCCGCTCCGCCGAGGGCGGCCAGCACCGTCGAGATCGTACGGTCCATGTTGGAGGGATGGCCCATGCCGGAGAGTGTAGTAAACGTCGACGCCGGTGATCGGTGGTCCGACTGGCCGGTGTCAGAGCCGCAGCGTCTCCGGGGCGTGCAGGCGGAGCATGGTGGTGCCGACGTCGGCGGGGAGCCGGCGGCGGGTGGCGATCGACACCGCCACCATCACGGTGAACGCCAGCGGCACCGTCCAGGCGGCCGGCTGGGTGGTCAGCGTGGCCGGCCAGCCGTTCAACGGCGGACCGAGCACGGTCACCAGCACGGCGCCGACCGCCGCACCGCCACCGACCAGCACCCCGGCCGCGGCCCCCAGGTCGGTCAGTCCCCGCCACCAGATGCCGAGCACCAGCAGCGGGCAGAAGCTGGACGCCGCCACCGCGAAGGCCAGCCCGACCACCTGGGAGACGTCCAGCCCGGAGACGTTCAAGGCGAGCACCGCCGGCACCGCACCGGCGATCACCGTGGCCAGCCGGAAGCCGCGTACCGAGCCGCGGCCGAGCACGTCGGTGGAGATCACCCCGGCGACGCTGGTGAGGAGCCCGGACGAGGTGGAGAGGAAGGCCGCGAAGGCGCCGGCGGCGACCAGCGCGGCGAGCAGCCGGCCGGTCAGCCCGTCGCCGAGCGCCGCCCCGGGCAGCAGCACCACCACCGCGTCCGTCTGGCCGGTGACCAGCAACTGCGGGGTGTAGATCCGACCCAGCACGCCGTAGATGGTGGGTAGCAGGTAGAAGGCGCCGACCAGGGCCAGCACCACCAGGGTGGTGCGGCGGGCGGCGGCCCCGTCGGGGTTGGTGTAGAAGCGCACCAGTACGTGCGGCAGCCCCATGGTGCCGAGGAACGTGGCCAGGATCAGCGAGTACGTGGCGAAGAGGCCACGGTCGTCGTTCCCGGCGGTGTCCGGCAGCAGCCAGTCGACCGCGTCGGTGGCCGTACCGGAGACCTCCGGCACCGGATCACCGGCGGCGAATTCGAGCCGGTCGCCGGGGCGTACCTCCTGGATGTCGCCGTCGGCGTAGGTGAACGTCGCGCGGTGCTCGACCACGACGGTGGTCGCGGTGCGGAACGCCGGCCCGTCGGGTGGGGTCACCGCCGGGCGGGCGTCGGCCTGCCACTGCAGGGCCAGGAAGATCGCCGGTACGGCGAGGGCGGTGAGCTTGAGCCAGTACTGGAACGCCTGGACGAAGGTGATCGCCCGCATCCCGCCCAGCGCCACGTTGGCCGTGACCACCACCGCGACCAGCAGCGCGCCGACCGGGTACGGCGAGCCGGCCACTGTGGCCAGGGTCAGCCCCGCCCCTTGGAGCTGCGGCACCAGGTAGAGCCAGCCGATGAAGATCACGAAGACGGTGGCGAGGGTGCGCAGCCAGCGGGACCCGAGCCGCACCTCGCAGAAGTCGGGCAGGGTGAACGCGCCGGAGCGGCGCAGCGGAGCGGCGACGAAGAGCAGCAGCGCCAGGTAGCCGGCGGCGAAGCCGACCGGGTACCAGAGCACGTCCACGCCGTATTTGAGGATCAGTCCGGCGACGCCGAGGAAGCTGGCTGCCGACAGGTACTCCCCGCCGATCGCGGCGGCGTTCCAGGTCGGGCTGATCGCCCTTGAGGCGACCAGGAAGTCGGAGGTGGTGCGGGCCAGCCGGAGCCCGTAGAAGCCGATCCCGACGGTGACCAGGGTGACCGCCACGATCGCCGGGACGACGAAGCCGTTGCCCATCTCAGCGCTCCGGCCGCTGGACGAGGTCGGTGAAGTCCTGCTCGTTCCGCTCGGCCAGCCGCACGTACGCCCAGCCGACGGCGATCAGGAACGGGAAGGAGGCCACCCCGAGCAGCAGCCACGGCAGGTTGATCCCCAGCACGGTGACCCGCCCGACCGAGGGTGCGATGGCGAAGAGCCAGGGCAGGCCGCCCAGCCCGATCAGCACCACCAGACTCAACCGCAGCGCCAGCGCGAGTTGTGCCCGGACCAGACCCTGGACCAGCGCCTCGCCGACCCGGGTCTGCTGGGTCAGTTCGGAGCGGGTGCGGTCGGCGCGGCTGCCCGACCGGGACACCTCGGCCAGCACGATCCGGGTCCGCCGGGACGGCTGCGAGGCGCGCGGCATCGGCACCGGGGCGGCCTCGACCGGCCGCCCCGGGCCGCCCTGCTCCTCCGGTCCGGCCATCCCCGGAAGTCTCGCCTGATCAGCGGGAATGTCAAGCGGCAGCACTTACCGGTACGGGTCTGAGAGTTCCTCGACCCGCGCTCTCGCCCGGCCCCGGCACGCCCTGTGCACAACCTGTGGAAAACGCCTCACTCCTGTGGACAACCCTGGGGACGGAGCGGGGCGGGTTGTGGACGACGAGGTCCGATCACTCCAGCCCGACGCGGACCGGGTGGGCGGAGGCGGAGCCGAGCCAGGTGTGCGGATTGCCGTACCAGCACCAGCCGAGCTTCGGCGCACCCTGGCTGATCCAGAGCGCCGGCACCCGCTTGTCGCCGCAGCGCGACCCGACCAGCGAGAAGCACCGGTTGCTGGCCAGCGCGGCCGGGAACTGGGTGATGAAGGCGATCCCCTCGTCGATGGTGAGCGGCAACCGGTCCTGTGCCGTCATCGCCTCCATGGCCACCGAGGGCGCGAGGTTGCGGAACTCCTCGCCCCGGTCGACGTCGAAGAGCAGGTACGCCGACCCGGCCGGCACCTCCAACTCCTTGATCGGGTCGAACCGGACGAGGTCGCCCTCGGCGAAGTGCCGGTCGACGAAGCCCGGCTTGCGCTTCCCGGCCAGCGCCGTGAGCCGGAGCCGCTCCTCGACGGCAATCAGCTCCCGGGTGACGACCAGCAGGAACGGCGCCCGTGACTCGGTGGGCGGTGCCAGCTCCGCGGCGCGGGCGACGGCCGCTTCGCGCAGCGGGCTGACCAGCTCGGTGAACTGCTCGGCGGACGTCCCGGCCAGCTCGGGGTAGCTCATGTCCATCAGGGTCTCGACCTGACGGTCGAACTCGGCGGCGACATCGAACGCGGATCCGGTCACGGGCGACCTCCACTCACTCGTACTGTCTACCGTACAGTGTACGGCGAAGCTGCGGCATTCCCGTTCGGCGTCTTTCGATGCCCGGTTGGCTACCATGCGCCGGTGCTGCTCCCCCTCGTGGCCACCGCCACCCTCGCCGGCGCTGCCTGGGGGATGGTGCTGCCCGGGCTGGTCAACCGGTACGCCGTCGAGTGGCCGGACGGGACTCCGCGACCGCCGTGGCGACAGGGCTGCGCACACTGCGGGGCCGTCCGGACCGACTGGTGGCTGGCCTCCGGCGCCTGTCCGGCCTGCGGCCTGCGGCCCACTCCCGGGCGGTGGATCACCGTCCCGCTCAGCGCCGTGGTCTGCGGAGGCGTCGCCGCCGCCGTCGGTGTCACCCCAGCGCTGCCAGCGTTCCTGCTGCTCAGCGCGGTCGCCGTTCCGCTGGCGCTGATCGACCTCAAGGTGCTCCGGCTGCCCGACCCGCTGGTCGGCGCGGCCCTCGTCGGCGGGGTGCTGCTCCTGGTGGTTGCCGGGGTCGTCGAGCGGGACGGGGCCGCCCTGCTCCGCGCCGGACTCGCGGCGCTGGCCTGCGGTGTCGGTTATGCGACGCTGGCGATCCTGCCCCGCTCGCAGTTGGGGTTCGGCGACGTCAAACTGGGCGCGGTGCTCGGTCTCTACCTGGGCTGGCTCGGGTGGTTCGCCGTCGTGGCGGGGGTGCTCCTCGCCCCGCTGCTGAACCTTCCGCTGGTGATCGGCCTGCTCATCGCCGGTCGGGCCGGCCGGAAGACCGCCGTGCCTTACGGTCCGGCGATGCTGCTCGCGGCGGTCGTCGCGACCGTCCTGGCCGCACTGCGCTAGCCCGACCGGCCACCGTCACCCTCCGCCACCCGTTGGCAACCCGTCCGGACTTTTTCGACGATCATCCGGTGCCACGTCGGCCTGCTCGTCATTGACACATTTACTTGTAGCAGGGAAAACTCGGCTCGTTCCTTGCCCGGCGTCAACCATTGCCGCGGTCATCGACCGCGAACCCCTCCCCTTGGAGCGTTGTTCAATGAACGATTTCGTCCTTCGTGTGATGGCTTGGGCCAAGAGCCGGGACCGCGGCGCCAGCGCGGTCGAGTACGCCCTGATCGTTGGCCTCATCGCCGCCGTCGTCGGCGGCGTCATCTACGTGCTCGGTAGCCGGGTCGACTGGATGTTCGACCGGGCCTGCGACAACGTCTCGGCCGGCGCCGGCGTGAACGAGTGCAACCAGACGCGCTAGTGGCGCGGCTTCGGCCGCACCTGAGAGCCGGCGAGTCGACCGATGGCATTCAGTTCGCCTGCGCCGGCTGCCGCAGGCGCAGGACTGACCGGGGGGCGGCCGCGGTGGAGATGGCGCTCGTCCTGCCGCTGCTGTTGATCCTGATCTTCGGGATCATCGACTTCGGACGGATGCTCAACAAGCAGATCGCGCTGACCGAGGCGGCCCGGGACGCAGCCCGGGTCGCCTCGTTCGGCGGCGACCCCACCGCCCGCGCCACCCGCATCGCCGGGGACGACGTGGCCGTCGAGGTCGAGGGCACCTGCACCGGACCGGGGCGGGACGCCGAGGTGACTGTGACCAACGACTTCAGCTTCGTGACGCCGATCGGTTTGATCGGCGGCGGCGGCTTCGACGGCGAGGTCACGCTCAGCGGCACGGGGATTGTGCCGTGTCAGTGATCCGTCGGCTCCGCGCCCGCATGGCCGGCGCGCCGGGTGACCGCGGGGCGGTGGCCACGACGGTCGCGCTGCTCCTCGGCTCGGGGGTGCTGCTCGGCATGGCGGCTCTGGTGGTGGACGTGGGCAACCTCTACGCCGAGCGTGGCCAGCTGCAGAACGGGGCGGACGGCGGGGCGATCAAGGTCGCCCAGATCTGCGCGACGAACCCGGCCGACTGCTCACCCGAGGTGACCGACTTCGACGACGTGGTCGACCGGTACGCCGAGCGGAACGCCAACGACGGCGCCGCCGCCGCCACCGTCTGCGGACGTGGCGGCGACCTGCCGGCGTGTCCACCCTGGCAGGACCGGCTCACCAACTGCGTCGGAGCGCCGCCGGAGGACAAGAGCTACGTCGAGGTGCACACCAGCACCCGGACGACCGACGGATCCACCGTGCTGCCGCCGGTGTTCGCGCAGGCGGTGGTGGGCGGCTTCGAGGGCGCCCAGGTGGCCGCCTGCTCCCGGGTGGCCTGGGGGCCGCCCGCCCGGGCGACCACCCTGGCGCTGACCATCTCGGCCTGCGAATGGAACCGGTACACCGAGAACCGCGCCTTCCCGGCGGTCGAGCGCTCCTTTCCCGTCTACGACGAGAAGACCTCCACGACCTGCGCCCCGGTGACGGGTTCGGGCGGCGGCCCGGGTGGTTACCGCTTTCTGGAGGACGCGGACGACGACTGCCGGACCACCTCGGCCGTGGGCGCCGCCCGCCGGGTGTACACCGGGGACAGCTGGCCGACGAGTTGCAAGGGCGACTCCTTGCGTGACCTGGTCACGGCGGGACGCCCGGTCCTGGTGCCCGTGTTCGGCGCGATATCGGGTGGCGGGGGCAACGCCCAGTACAGCGTCTCCGGCTATGCGGCGTTCGTCGTCACCGGCTGGCACCTGCCCGGCCTCGACGTCCCGTCGCCCGAGCGATCGAGCTGCGACGACGGCGCCAAGTCCTGCGTCTTCGGCTACTTCACCCAGACCCTCGTCCCCGGTGGCGGGGCGATCGGGGGACCGGATCTGGGTGCGCGCGTCGTCGCCCCCATCGGCTGACATCGGAACACTGGAGAAGGTAGGAACCCGCACTCATGGCCCGACGCATCATCCCGGTGCTGATCTCCGTCGTCCTGGCGGCGCTGGGCACCGGCGCCGTCCTGCTCTACCTCCGGTCGGCCGACGACCGGGCGCTGGCGGGCAAGCAGGCCCGTACGGTGCTGGTCGCCGACAAGCACATCCCGGCCGGCACGTCCGGGAAGGCGTTGCGGACCAAGGGTTACCTGCGCGAGGTGCGGATGCCGGTGGAGACGCTGCCCGAGGACGCGCTGGAGCAGGTGAGCGGCAGCCTCGACGCGCTGGTCACCACCGCCCCGGTGCAGCGTGGCCAGCTCATGCTCCGGGCGATGTTCGGCGCCGCGGTCACGAACGGCAGCGGGCTGGCCATCCCGGACGGCCAGATGGCGATCACCGCCCGGGTGAAGTCGGCGGTGTTCGGCCCGGCCTCGCTGCGCGCCGGCGCCCGGGTGGCCATCTTCTACACGTACACCCCGATGGACGAGCAGAAGCGGGACATCGTCTCCGGTTCGGGGCTGGAGAAGGGTCGCAAGATCAACAGCGTGACCCGACTCCTCCTGACGGATGTCGAGGTGATCTCGGTGGGGCCGGCACCGACGGACGGAGCCACACCGGCGGGCGCCCCCACCAGCCACAGCGACGAGCTGTCGGTCACCTTCGGGCTTAACCAGGTGGACGCGGAGCGGCTGGCCCACGCGGTCGCCCTCGGCGGTGAGCTGAACGTCGGCGTACTCGGCGAATCCTCGGACGTCAAGCCCGACTCCGGCGTCGACAACCGATCGCTGTTCGGATAACCGACATGACGATCCTCTTCGAACCCCACCGGCAGTGGAGCGCACACCTGGCCTCCCAGCTCGGCACCGGCGTGCTCACCACGAGCCGGATCGAGGACGTGGAGCGCCTCCTCGCCGACCAGCACCCCGAGCCGCTGGTGCTCTTCGGCCCGACCACCGATCCCGGGCTGGCGCTCGACTTCGCGTCCCGCCAGCGGCTCGCCCGGCCGGCCCTGGGCGTCCTCCTGCTGCGGGAGCGGCTGGACGTGGAGACGATGGGCCAGGCGCTCCGGGCCGGCGTACGCGACGTGGTCGACGCCCGGGACATCCCCGCGGTGCAGGCCGCCTGCGCGCGTTCGCTGGAGGTCTCCCGGCACCTGCTCGGCGCCGGTACGCCGGTGCAGGCCGCCGCGGAGGCGCGGGTCGTGACGGTCTTCTCGGCCAAGGGCGGCTGCGGGAAGTCGACGCTGGCCACCAACCTCGCGGTGGCGCTGGCGGAGGGCGGTCGGCGGCGGGTCTGCCTGGTCGACCTGGACCTGGCCTTCGGCGACGTCGGGATCATGTTGCAATTGGCGCCCGAGCGGAGCATCGCCGACGCGGCGAACGCCCGGGACCGGGTCGACCCCACCCTGGTACGCGCGCTGCTCACCACGTACGCGCCCGGCGTCGACGTGCTGCTCGCGCCGGTCGGCCCGACCGACGCGGAGCGGATCGGCCGGGACCTCGTCGCCCGGATCCTCGCCGCGGTCCGCACACTGGCCGACTACGTCGTGGTCGACACGCCCCCGGCCTTCACCGAGGCGGTGCTCGCGGCGCTCGACGTCTCCGACGTCCAGGTGCTGCTGGCGACCCCGGATGTTCCCGCGCTGAAGAACCTCCGGGTCGCCATGGACATGCTCGATCTCCTCGAACTGCCCACGCAGACCCGGCTCGTCGTGCTCAACCGCAGCGACGCCCGGGTCGGCCTGACCGGCGCGGACGTCGAGCGCGTACTCCAGACGCCGATCGCGGTGCACGTACCGTCCAGCCGGGACGTGCCCGCGTCGATCAACCGGGGGGTGCCGATCGTGGTGGAGAAGCCGGGACACCCGGTCAGCCGGGCCGTCCGGGAGCTCGCGCTGGAGCGGATCGCCGACGACCCGCCGGCCCGCTCCGGTCGTGGGTTGCGAGAGCGGATCGGTCGGGCGGGAAGCCGATGAGCCTCTCCGACCGGCTGGCGCAGCGCTACCCGGCCGGCGGGGACAGCGGCCGGACCACCCGTACCTCCGGCTCGATCACGCGGACCTCCGGCCCGATCACCGGGCCCACCGTCGGCACCAGCACCTCCACCCTCCGCCTGCGCATCCACCGCGAGCTGCTCGACATCCTCGGCCCCCAGCTGTACGACAACCGGACCCCGGACAGCGTGCTGGAGAAGAAGGTCCGGGACACGATCAACGAGGTGCTCGCCCGCAGCGACTCACCGCTGGCCGTCACCGACTCGGCCCGCATCTCGGCCGAGCTGCTCGACGAGATCCTCGGGCACGGCCCGGTCGAGCCGCTGCTGCGCGACCCGGACGTCACCGAGATCATGGTGAACGGCCCGGACCAGATCTTCGTGGAGCGGTTCGGGCGTATCCACCAGGTCGACGCGTCATTCGTGGACGAGCAGCACCTCCGGCGGGTCATCGACCGCATCGTCTCCCGGGTGGGCCGCCGGGTCGATGAGTCCAGCCCGATGGTGGACGCCCGGCTGCCCGACGGGAGCCGGGTGAACGTCGTCCTGCCGCCGGTGGCGCTCGACGGTTCGGTGCTGACCATCCGCAAGTTCGCCCGGGACGCCTTCACCACGGAGGACCTGATCGGCTTCGGCACCTTCACGCCGGAGGTGGCGCAGTTCCTGTACGCCTGCGTGCGGGCGCGCCTGGACATCGTGATCAGCGGCGGCACCGGCTCCGGCAAGACCACCACCCTCAACGTGCTGTCCAGCTTCCTTCCGCCCGACGAGCGGATCGTCACCATCGAGGACGCGGCCGAACTCCAGTTGCGGCAGAACCACGTGCTGCGGCTGGAGTCCCGGCCGCCGAACATCGAGGGGCGGGGCGAGATCAGCGTCCGGGACCTGGTCCGCAACGCGCTGCGGATGCGCCCGGACCGGATCGTCATCGGCGAGGTCCGCGACGGTGCCGCGCTGGACCTGCTCCAGGCGATGAACACCGGGCACAACGGGTCCCTGACCACGGTGCACGCCAACAGCCCGCGCGACTCGGTCGCCCGGCTGGAGACCATGTCCCTGATGGCCGGCCTGGAACTGCCCGTCCGCGCGATCCGGGAGCAGATCGCCTCCGCCGTCGACCTCGTGGTGCACCAGAGCCGGTTGCGGGACGGCAGCCGGCGGGTCACCCACGTGACCGAGGTGCTCGGCATGGAGGGCGACGTGGTGACCATGCAGGACCTGTTCGTCTTCGACCATCGGGCCGGGCACGACGAGCACGGCCGGCATCTCGGCACCCTGCGCTGGACCGGCCTTCGCCCCCGGCTGCTCGACACCCTCGCCGACGCCGGTGTCCCGGTGCCCGTCGGGCTCTTCGAGGGCCGGCCGTGGTGAGCCGCCGCGGGCTGCTCGCCGTGCTCGCCGCGCTGGTCGTGCTGCTGGCTCCGGCCGCTGCGGCGGGAGCCGCCCGGGATCTGGCTGTCACCGTGGACGAGGCGAAGCGGGACCAGGTGCGGCTGGTAGCGGACGTCCCGGGTGCCTCGGCCGCCGCGATCCCGCCGGTCACCGTCACCCGGGACGGGTGGCTGCTGCCGTCCAGCGTCACGGTCGAGGAGGGCGGCGCGGCGCGTACCGTCGTGGTGGTCCTCGACACCGGCGCCGCGATGGCCGGTGCTCCGCTGCGGGCCGCCCAGGCCGGGTTGCTCGCCTACGCCGAGCGGGTGCCGGCGGACGTGGCGATCGGCCTGGTGGCCGCGGCCGACGAGCCGACGGTGCTGGTCCGGCCGACCCGGGACCGGCGTGAGCTGCGGGCGGCGCTGTCCGGCCTGCGCGCCACCGGTGACACCGCGGTGTACGCGGGGCTGGGCGCGGCGGCGGCGCTGGTGAAGGGCGGCGCGGAAAGCCGGCTGCTGGTGCTGGCCGGTGGCCGGGACGGCGGCGCCGGCGATGCGACCCCGATGCTGCGGGAGCTCAGCGCCGCGGGCGTGGGGGTGGACGTGGTCGGCGTCCCGGCGGTGCCGGCGGGGCTGGCCGAGCTGCGGCAGCAGGTCACCACCGCCGGCGGTACCGTCCGGTCGGCCGGTCCCGGCGCGTTGAGCGGGGTGCTGCGGGACCTCGCCGGCACCGTCCCGCTGCGGGTCGCCATCGTCGTGGCGGTCCCGCCGGAGCTGGCCGGCACGACCAGCACTCTCACGGTGACCGCCGGCACCGGCGCGGCCGCGGCCACCGGCACCGTCCCGGTCCGGTTCGCCGCTTCGGCGTCCGCCGCCTCGCCGGGACCGACGCGGAGCGTCGCCGCCCCGGCGTTCCCCGACCTGCCGACGCTCCGACCGGAGCTGCTCGCCGTACTCGTCTTCGGCGTCCTGCTGATCTCGACCCTGCTCGTCGTCCTGAGCCTGAACGGGTCGGTCCGGCAGCGCCGGCTGCGGCAGGTCGAGCAGTTCCGCCCGGCCACCGCCGGCTTGCGTGCCGGCGGCTCGGCCCAACCGACTGGGCCGACGGGCGGCTTCGCCAGGACCGCACTCGGCGTCTCCGGCCGGTTGAAGGGAGCGCGGAGCGGCGAGGACGCCGCGCACGGCGGGCCGAGCGAACCGAACGTACGAGCGTCGGACCCGGCGGTGCGCACGGCCGCCACGGTCGCCGGCGCCGTCCTGCTCGGACTGCTCGGCGGAGTGGTCGGCGTCCTGCTCGGGGCGGCACTGGGCTGGTTGGGCCCCGGGTTGCACCGCCGGCTGCGGAAGAGCCGGCGCCGGCAGGCCTTCGCCGACCAGCTGCCGGACGCTCTGCAGCTCATCGTCGGCTCGTTGCGGTCCGGGTTCTCCCTCGCCCAGGCGATCGACGCGGTGGTCCAGGACTCCCCGCCCGGCCCGCTGACCGCCGAACTGGGCCGGGCGATGGCCGAGGTCCGGCTCGGCTCCAACCTGGACGACGCGCTGCAGCGGGTGGCGGGGCGGGTGGAGAACGAGGACCTGGCGTGGGCGGTGATGGCGATCCGGATCCAGCGCGACACCGGCGGCAACCTCGCCGAGGTCCTGGAAACCACGGTGGAGACGCTGCGCGAGCGGGACCGGTTGCGCCGGCACGTCCGGGCGCTCTCCGCGGAGGGGCGGCTCTCCGCGTACGTGCTCATCGCCATGCCGATCGTGATGGCCATCTGGATGCTGCTGACCCGGCGCGAGTACCTCAGCCCGCTGTGGACGACGCCGATCGGCCTGACGATGCTGATCGGCGCCGCGCTCCTGATGGTGATCGGCATCTTCTGGATGGCGCGCTGGATCAAGGTCGAGGTGTGAGGCATGGACTCGCTGCTGTTGCTGGCCGGCCTGGGCACGCTGTTCCTGGCCCTGGTGGTGGCGCTGGTCGCCGTCGTGGGCGGCGGGGATCGGCGGGCCGTCGCCCGTACGCTGCGGGTGGCCGACCAGGGCTACCGGCTGCTCCCGTCGGCGCCGCAGCCCGCCAACCAGCCGCACGGGGCGCTGGCCGACCGGGCGCGGACGCTCGGCCGCCGGCTGACCCCCGCGGATGCCTTCGAGGGCCTCGGTCGCCGGTTGGACCAGGCAGGCAACCCGTCCTGGCTGGGCATGGACGCGGTGCTGGCGTACAAGGGGGTGCTGCTCTTCGGCGGTGCCGCCGTGGGCCTGGTGGTGGCCGCTCTGGTCGCCGGCCCGGTCGCCGGCGTGTTCTGGGTGCTGGCCGGCGCGGCCGCCGGTTTCTTCGCCCCGGACCTGCTCGTGCTGCACCTGGCCCAGGAGCGGCAGCAGGAGATCCGCCGCACCCTGCCCGACATCATGGACACCCTGGTGGTGACCGTCGAGGCGGGCCTCGGCTTCGAGGCGGCCCTGGCCCAGGTGGTCCGCAACGGCCGCGGGCCGATGGTCGGCGAGTTCGCGCGGGTGTTGCACGAGATGCAGATCGGCCGGCCGCGGGTGGACGCGTTGCGCCAGATGGCCGTCCGGACCAGCGTCAACGAGCTGAAGTCGTTCTCGTCGGCGGCCGTGCAGGCGACCACCCTGGGTGTCCCGATGGCCAAGGTGCTGCGGCAGCAGGCCGCCGAGATGCGGCTGCGGCGCCGCCAGCGGGCGGAGGAGCTGGCGCAGAAGGTGCCCGTGAAGATTCTCTTCCCGATGATCTTCTGCCTCTTCCCGGCGCTCTTCGTCGTCGTGATCGGGCCCGGGGTGATCCGACTGCTGGACGCCTTCGGCAACTGACCGCCTACCCACCGTGCGGCGGGCGCGCAGCGGGACGATGATGGTCAGGTCGGACCCGATCACCCGGGTCCATGCCGGGAATCCGTCCCGTCCGGCCGTGCTGGCCTGCGGGGATACGGATTTCCGACAGAGCCGCGGGGGCACGGAGAGGGCAGACTGGGCCGGTGGGGGGCGACGAGATCCTGGGCTACCGCTATCGGCTGGTGGACCAGATCGGCAAGGGCGGCATGGGTGTCGTCTGGCGCGCCTTCGACGAGGTGCTGGACCGGCAGGTGGCGGTGAAGGTGCTCGCCCCACGGTTCGCCCGGGACGCCGACTCCCGGCAGCGGGTACTGGCCGAGGCCCGGGCCGCCGCGAAGTTGACCCACCCGCACATCGCCGCGGTGTACGACTACGGCGAGTCGATGACCGGCGAGGGCCATCAGGTGCCGTTCGTGGTCATGGAACTCCTCCAGGGTCGCTCGCTGCACCAGCGGCTCAAGCGGGGCCCGCTCCCCCTCGAATCCGCGCTGCGCAACTGCGCCGAGGTCGCCTCGGCGCTCGCCGCCGCCCACGCCCAGGGAGTGGTGCACCGCGACGTCAAACCGGGCAACGTGATGCTCACCCCGGCCGGCGCCAAGGTGGTCGACTTCGGGCTGGCGGCGGTGGCCGGCCAGCGCGACCCGGACGCGGAAGGGGACGAACTGCTCGGCACCCCGGAGTACGTGGCGCCGGAGCGGCTCTTCGGCAACACGGTGGTCCCGGCCACCGACGTCTACGCGCTCGGGATGATCCTCTACCGGTTGCTCGCCGGCCAGCCGCCGTGGACCGTGCAGTCGAACGCGGAGATGCTGGAGGCGCACGCCTTCCTCGAGCCCGCCCCGCTGCCCCGGGTGCCCGGCCTGCCCCCGATCGTCCGCGACCTCGTGCACCGCTGCCTGGCGAAGGAGCCGACGCAGCGACCGGCCAGCCACGAGCTCGCGGTCACCCTGGCGTACGCGGCCGGTGTACAGGTGCCACTGGACCGCCCCGCCGACGACGACCTGGACGAGCCGGACGGCCGGGACAGCTCGGCGGCCGACTCGGGCAGCGGCAGCCCGGCCGGTTCCGACCGGGGCCGAATCGCGGTCCGGCCCGATCCGCTCGCCGTGCTGCCGCCCACCGGCTCCGCCGGCGAACCGTACGTGGCCCGGCTCGCCCGGCACCTCGACGGCTCACTCGACCACGTCGCGCTCCGGCAGCAGGCGAGCGTGCTGCTGCGCGGCGCGGTCGGGTTCGACCTCGCGATCTGGACCGTGCTGGACCCGACCACGTTGATGTGGGCGTCCTGTGTGGTGGACGGCGGCCCGCACGACGAGCAGTTCGAGCGCGAACTGTTCGCCAACGAGTACGGCCAGGAGGACGTGCTGCGGATCGTCGACCTCGCGGAGGGCGCCCGGATCGGCACCCTCTCCGCCAGTACCCAGGGAGACCCGTCCGCCAGTTGGCGGTTCCGCAACATCCTCCAGCCCCTGGGCTTCGCCGACGAACTCCGGCTGGCCTGCTACGACGACGAGGGGACGTGGGGGACCCTGCTGCTGTACCGGGCCGGCGGCCGGTTCACCGACGCCGACCTGGCACACCTCGCGCCCGCGAGCCGGCCGCTCGGGGCGGCGCTGCACCGCAGCCTCGTTCGCGGGGACGCGTCCGTGGTGGCCCCGCCGCCGCCGGTCGTTCCCGAACCTTCGGAGGAGCCGTCCGCGTCCCGCTGGCTCCGGGTGCCACGGGCCCGCCGGGGACGCGGCAGGCCGCCCGTCCCCCCGGCGGTCGTGCCGGCGCAGCCGAACCGGCGTGGGTCCCCGCTGGCGGGCTCGCTGACCCTGTCGCCCGACGGTCGGCTCTTCGACATGACCGAGGACGCCCGGCACCTGCTGGACACCGCCGAGCTGGCCCGGATGGGCGCGGCCGTCACCCGGGGACGGGCGTCGGGCGTGCTCGACCCGTCGGGCGTCCACCACGACGGCCGATGGCTGGCCTTCCACGCCGTACCGCGGGAGACCGCGGTGTCGGTGACCGTGCAGCGCATCCGCCCGCACCAGGTCAGCGAGTTCGTCATCCGGGCGCTCGGGCTGGAGCCCTGGCAGGGGCGGCTGCTCGGGGCCGTCGCCCGGGAACGCAACACCCGTCAGATCGCCCAGGATCTGGGCATCTCCGCGTACGCCGTGCAGGACGGCATGATGTCGCTGTTCACGGCGTTCGGGGTGTCCGGCCGGGTCGAGCTGGTCAAGGCGCTCTTCTTCGATCACTACGTGCCGCTGCACGCGGCCGACACCCGGGTGCCGCTGGGGAGCTGACGGGACGGGGACCGCTCAGCGGTTCCAGTCCTGCTTCGCCGCGCGGACCAGCTTGTCCTTCAGCTCCCGGGTGTGCCGGCGGCTCACCGGCAGCTCGGTACCGTCGATCACCACCACGTACCCGGAGTTCACCAGGCGCAGTTCGGCGATCAGCTTGAGCTGCACCAGGTACGACCGGTGGATCCGGACGAACCCGGCGTCCGCCCAGCGCTCGGCCAGCGTGGCCAGCGAGACCCGGACCAGGTGCGAGGCGTCGGCGGTGTGCAGCCGGGCGTAGTCGCCCTGCGCCTCCACCCAGCGCACCGCCGAGCGGGGCAGCATCCGGGTGGTGCCGGCCAGCTCGATCGGGATGGTCGGGTCCTCCTCGGCGCGGGCCAGCGCCGCCGGATGCGACGGCACCACCCGGGAGCCGATCACCCGGCGCAGCGACTCGGCCAGCCGCTCGGCGCGGACCGGCTTGCGGACGTAGTCGGTGGCGCCCAGGTCGAACGCGTCCACCGCGCCGTCGTCGTACGCGGTGACGAAGACGATCGCCGGCGGCCGGGCGAACCGGCGCAGCACCCGGGCCAGTTCCATCCCGTCCAGGCCCGGCATCCGAATGTCCAGGAAGACCACGTCCACGTCCCCGTCGCGGAGCACCCGGAGGGCCTCCGTGGCGTCCCCCGCGGTGTGCAGCCGGGCCACTCGGGGATCGGCCCGCAGGTGATACGCCAGCTCGTCCAGGGCCGGCGGCTCGTCGTCCACCGCCAGCACCCGGAGGAAGCCGGTCGCGTTCACTCCGCCGACCCGGTCGCTCCGCTCGGTCACGACCCCGCCCGTACGCCGGGGTGGAACTTCGGCACCCGCATGCTCACCTTCGTACCCGAGCCCAGGCCGGTCTCGACGACCAGGCCGAACCGGTCCCCGAAGACCGACCGGAGCCGCTCGTCGACGTTCGAGAGGCCGACGTGCTGACCCGGGTCGTCGGCCGGGTCGCTGCCGGCCCCGGCCAGCTCGGCGATGCCGGCGGTCAGCGTCGTCGGATCCATTCCCACTCCGTCGTCCTCCACCGTTATGTGGCATTCTGCGCCCGCGTCCCGAGCCTCGATGCTCACCATGCCGGTGCCCGGCTTGCGGGACAACCCGTGCCGGACCGCGTTCTCCACCAGCGGCTGGAGGCAGAGGAACGGCAGCGTCACCGGCAGCACCTCCGGGGCGATCTGCAACCGTACCTGCAGCCGGTCGCCGAACCGGGCCCGCTCGATGGTCAGGTAGCGGTCGATCGAGCGCAGCTCCTCGGCCAGCGTGGTGAACTCGCCGTGCGCCCGGAACGAGTAGCGGGTGAACTCGGCGAACTCCAGGATCAGCTCCCGGGCCCGCTCCGGGTCGGTCCGGACGAACGAGCCGATCGCGGTCAGCGCGTTGTAGATGAAGTGCGGGCTGATCTGGGCGCGCAGGGCGCGTACCTCGGCCCGGGCCAGGCGTTCCCGGGACGACTCCAGCTCGGCCAGGGCGAGCTGGTCGCCGGCCCAGTGGGCGGTCTCCAGAGTGGCCTGCACCAGCCCCGGCGCCGGCTGGCCGTCGGCGATCGCGACCAGCGCCCCGACCACCCGGCCGTCGGCGGTCAGCGGCGCCACCACCGCACCCCGGACCGGGCAGTCCACCAGGTCGCACTGCAGCTCCGACTCACGCAGCACGGTCGACCGTCCGGCCGACGCCGCCCGCCGGGCCGCCGCGAGCAGCTGCTCGCCGTGGTGCGCGCCGCGCCCGTCGAGGGCGAGCAGGACCTCCCGGTCGGTCAGCGCCAGCCCGGCCGCGCCCACCAGGGCCCGCAGATGCCGTACGGCCTTCGCCGCGCCCGTGGCGCTCAGCCCGGCGCGCAGCGGCTCGGCGGCCAGCCCGGCGGTGTGCAGGACCTCGTACGTCGCCCGCTGGGTCGCCGTGGCGATGCCCCGCCGGGCGCGTAGCCGCAGCACCGCCCAGAGCGCCGCGCCCAGCGCGGTGACCAGCGAGACGACGCCGAAGACGGCGGAGAGGTTGCCACTCACGCAGCGATCCTGACGCCTGTCGGCCGCTACGCCAAGAGCGTCAGTACGCGCCCTTGCGGGCGAGCACCACGCCGACGGTCCGCCACAGGATGCTCAGGTCGTACGCCAGGGACCAGTTGTCGACGTAGTAGAGGTCCAGCCGGACCGCCTCGTCCCAGGAGAGGTCGGAGCGGCCGGAGACCTGCCACAGGCCGGTGATCCCGGGACGGACCAGCAGCCGGCGCCGTACGTCGCCGAGGAAGTCGCCGTCGTCGGCGGGGAGCGGGCGCGGCCCGACCAGGGACATCTCGCCCCAGAGCACGTTGATCAGCTGGGGCAGCTCGTCCAGCGAGGAGGCGCGCAGGAATCGGCCGACCGGGAAGACCCGCGGGTCCTCCTTCATCTTGAACAGCAGGCCGTCGGTCTCGTTCTGGTCGACCAGGCTGGCCAGCCGCTCCTCGGCGTCGCAGTACATGGTGCGGAACTTCCAGACCCGGAAGGTCCGCCCCTCGTGGCCGACCCGGGGCTGGCGGAAGAAGACCGGCCCGGGGTCGGAGACCCGGATCGCGATGGCGATGGCGACGAAGAGCGGGATCAGCAGCAGCAGGCCCAGTCCGGCGACGACCCGGTCCATCAGGTTCTTGACCAGCAGCGCCGGGCCCGACAGCGTCGGCTCCTCGACGTACAGCAGCGGCAGGCCCTCGATCGGCCGGATGTGCACCCGGGGGCCCGCGATGTCGGTGAGCTGGGGGGCGACCACCAGGTCGACGCCGGAGCCCTCCAACTGCCAGGCCAGCCGGCGCAGCTCGCCCGGCTCGGCGCTGGCCGAGCCGCAGACCGCGATAGTGTCCCCGCCGACCTCGCGGACCAGGGCCAACACGTCCCGCCCGGCGTAGACCGCCACCGGGGTCTCGATGCCCCGGGCGGCGGCGTACCCGTCGGTGAGGTGGATGGCCACCGGCACCAGGCCGGCACCCGGGTTGCGGGTGACTGCGGTGTAGACCTCCAGGCAGTCGGGCAGGGTGCCGACCAGCACCATTCGGTGCCCGGCCTGACCGGCCTTGCTACGGACCAGGTGCAGCAGGAAGCGGGCCGTGAAGCGGCCCAGCAGGATCAGCACCAGCGCCCCGAGCAGGGCGAAGCCGACCGTGTACCGGGACAGGTCGGTCTTGGTGGCGAAGGCGATGAAGGAGACGGTGGCGGCGACGGCGACCCCGCCGCGGATCACCCGCTTGAACTCGTCCGGGCCGAGCCCCAGGTAGCGCCGGTCGTAGGCCCGGTTGCCCCAGAGGATCACCAGCCAGCCGAGCGGCAGCAGCAGGAAGGCCACGGTGTAGAACCAGGTGGGGTCTTCCTTGGCGTTGTAGAAGCCGGCCCGGGCCTGACCGAACGCCTCCTGGGCCATCCAGTCGGCCAGCATCACCGCGGCGAAGTCGAGCAGGAGCAGGGCCACCGTGTAGGGGCGGTGCCAGCGGGAGACGCGGCGGCGGGCACGGGCCCACGCCGACCGGGGTACGCCGTTGTGCGACGGCGGTGTCGGCGGCTGGATCTCGAAGCTGTCGACGTGCCGCACGCTCTTGCTCCGGCCTGTGTTGGTTACCGGGCGCTGGAGGCTTGTCGTCACCTCAACCCATGTCCTCCCGCATGACTCGCGCCCTCACTTTGAGTGAGGGCCCGGGTCGCCCACCGTCCCAGTCTCCCACGCGGGCCCGAGCCGGACAGCCGCCCGGGGGGAGAAGCCGTCCGTGGTGCCTGCGGGGATCTGGCCGGCTCCCTATCAGTTGTGAAGCCGGGGACCGAGCCACTATACCGATGGATGCGGCCCCCGGTAGAGCCGTGGACCGGGAGGTTCCGCACTCCCGGTCCGATTCCTCTCCGTAATCGTTACGTGTTGTCACTCACCGTACGAGCCGGGACAACCGACGGTCAGCGAGCGGCTTCCCGCCGGTCTGGCAGTTGGGGCAGTACTGGAGGCTCGAGTCGGCGAAGGAGACCTCCCGGACGGTGTCCCCGCAGACCGGGCAGGGCAGCCCCGTCCGGGCGTGCACCTTCAGCCCGGAGCGCTTCTCGCCCTTCAGCTCGGCGGCCCGCTGGCCCACCGACCGCCGGACCGCGTCGCCGAGCACCTCCCGGGTCGCCTCGTGCAGGGTGGCCAGCTGCTCGTCGGTCAGCCGGTCGGTGAGCGCGAACGGGGAGAGCTTCGCCGCGTGCAGGATCTCGTCGGAGTACGCGTTGCCGACCCCGGCCAGCACCGACTGGTCGGTCAGCACCCCCTTCACCTGGCCCCGTCGGCTGCGCAGCCGGTCGGCGAAGGTGGCCAGGTCGGCACCGAGGGCGTCCGGGCCCAGCTTGGCCACCCCGGGCACCTGCGCCGGGTCGGTCACCAGGTACGCGGCCAGCTTCTTCTGGGTGCCGGCCTCGGTCAGGTCGAAGCCCGAGCCGTCGTCGAGGCGTACCCGCAGGGCGATCGGGCCCTTGCCGGGGCGCAGCGGCGCGCCGGACGGGAACGCCTCCCGGTAGTGCAGCCAGCCCGCCCGGGCCAGGTGGACCACCAGGTGCACGCCGCCGTCGAAGATCACGTCGAGGAACTTGCCGTGCCGGCCGGCATCGACCACCGTACGACCGGACACGGCGCTCGGCGCCGGGTCGTACGTCTTCAGGGCGCTGATCGCCGCGACCTCGATCCGGTCGACGCAGCGCCCCACCGCCCGCTCGCGCAGATACCCGGCGAGCGCTTCCACCTCCGGTAGTTCGGGCATCAGACAACGGTAGCCTTCTTTCTCGTGAGAATCGTGGTGGCGCACAACCGGTACCGGGAAGCCCAGCCCTCCGGCGAGAACACCATCGTCGACGCGGAGATCGCCCAGCTCACCGCGGCCGGGGTGGAGGTGCTGCCGTTCATCCGCAGCTCCGACGAGATCCCGACGATGTCGAAACCGGCCAAGGCGCTGCTGCCGATCTCACCGATCTGGGCGCCGAAGGCCCAGCACGACCTCGACCGCCTGATCACCGAGCACCGGCCGGACGTGCTGCACCTGCACAACCCGTACCCGCTGCTCTCGCCCTGGGTGGTGCGGACCGCGCACCGGCACGGCGTGCCGGTGGTGCAGACCGTGCACAACTACCGGCAGGTCTGCTCCTCCGGGCTCTACTTCCGGGACGGGGTGATCTGCCAGGACTGCCGGGGCCGGGCGCTGGGCGTGCCGGCGATCGTGCACCGCTGCTACCGAGGCTCCCGGGTGCAGAGCGCGCTGATGGCCACCACGCTGGCCGTGCACCGCCCGACCTGGAAGTCGGTGGACCGGTTCATCGCGCTCACCACCGCCGTGGCGGACCACCTCCGCGACTACGGCATCCCGGACGAGCGGATCGTGGTCAAGCCGAACGCGATCCCCGACCCGGGCGCGCCGGCCCCGCTCGGGGACGGCTTCCTCTTCCTCGGCCGGCTCTCCCCGGAGAAGGGGCTGGACCTGCTGCTGGAGGCGTGGCGCCGGCACCCGGACGGGACGCTCGGCCCGCTGCGGATCGCGGGG
>NZ_QGGF01000110.1 GCF_003857015.1 Micromonospora globispora
TGACCCGCCACCATTCACTGTCCCGGACACACGCCGGGGTGCAGCGGCTGTACCAGGAGCTGCTCGCCGTCCACCGCAGCCGGTCGGAGGTGGTGGTGTGACCATCCGGGCGCACCGGCCCGCCGCCGGCACCGATCCGCTGCCGCGGCCAGCGGTGCCGCTGGTGCTCATGTACCACCGGATCGGCGAGGTCCGGCACGACCCGCACCACCTCGCGGTCACCCCGCGACGGTTCGCCGGGCAGATGGCCGCACTGGCCCGCCTCGGCCTGCGCGGGGTCGCCATGAGCGAGCTGGTGCGGGCGATGCGCCGGGGCGCGCACCGCCGGCTGGTCGGCATCACCTTCGACGACGGGTACGCCGATCTGGCCGACCACGTTCCCGCGATCCTGCACCGGCACGGCTTCGGCGCGACCGTCTTCGTCGTCAGCGGCCGCCTCGGCGGCGTCAACGACTGGGACGCCGGCACCCCGTGGCCCCTGGTCGACGCCGCCGGCGTACGCCGGCTCGCCGACGCCGGGCTGGAGATCGGCTCGCACGGGCGTACCCACCGTCGGCTCGCGGGCGCGGACCCGGCTCTCGTCCGCACGGAGACGTCCGACAGCCGCCTCGACCTGGAGGCGCTGCTGGGCCGTCCGGTCGCCGGCTTCGCCTACCCGTACGGGTCGATGGACGCCGCCGCCCGCGCCGCCGTGCGGGAGGCGGGTTACGCGTACGGCTGCGCGGTCTTCGCCGACCGGGCCGCGCAGAGCCTTTCCGCCCTCCCCCGCGTTTACGTGGGGGAGCACGACGGCGTCGTCCGGCTCGCCGCCAAACGCTTCCTCTACCGCTGGCACGTCCAGAAAGGTTCACCGTGAAGGTTCTGCACATCATCACCGGCCTCGGCATCGGCGGGGCCGAGCTGCAGCTCGAACTGCTGCTGCGGCACACCCGGCACGAGCCGGACGTCGTGACGCTCTACAACGCCGGTCCGGTCGCCGACACCATCGCGGCGCACGGGGTACGGGTGCGCGATCTGGGCATGACCCGCAACACGGAGGTGTGGGCGTTGCGCCGGCTGCAGCGGATCATCCGGGAGGGGCACTACGACGTCGTCCACACCCACCTGTACCGCTCACAGGTCTACGGCAACGTCGCGGCGCGGCTCGCCGGGGTCGCGGCGATCGTCACCACCGAACACTCCATCGGTGAGACGCACATCGAGCGGCGGCCCATGAGCCGGCCGGTCCGCGCCCTGTACTTGGCCGCCGAGCGCTGCTCCCACGGCACCATCGCCGTCTCCGATGTGGTGCACGACCGGCTGGTCGGCTGGGGCGTGAGGGAGCGGAAGATCACCGTCATTCCGAACGCGGTCGACTTCGCGGCGGTGGCGTTCGACCCGGCGGCCCGCGTCCAGGTGCGGATGCAGCTCGGCATCGGGCCGAACGTGCAGATCATCGGCGTACTGGGCCGGCTCGACCCGAACAAACGGGTCGACCTGGTGATCCGGGCGGCGGCGCCGCTGCTCGGCGAGAAGCGGCGCCTGCTGGTGGTCGGCGACGGCGAGGAGCGGCAGCGGCTCGAGCAGACCGCCCGGGACGCCGGGGTCGCCGACCACGTCCTCTTCGCCGGCGCGCGCCGGGACGTCGGCGCCGTGCTCTCCTCCTTCGACATGCTGGTGGCCGCGTCGGCGCAGGAGACGTTCGGGCTGGCGATGCTGGAGGCACTGGGCAACGGGCTGCCCCTGCTCTACACCACCTGCCCGGCACTGGACGGCGTCGTCACGGACCGGGCACGGCAGGTGGCCGGCGAGGAGATCGCGCTGCGCCGCGAGTTGAGCGCCCAGCTGGACGCGCCGCTGCACCCCCGGATGCCGATCCCCGAGCTGTGCGAGCGGTACGGCATCGAGGGCGTCGCCGCCCGGATCGACAGTCTCTACGAGCGGCTGGCGCCCCGGGGACCCGCGCTGGAGCGCGTCGACGAGCCGGAGAGCCGGCCGGGGAACCTCTCCGCGTCCGCCTGAGTCGCGCCCCGGCCGCCACCTCGGTTCTCCGGACGGGCTCGGCGGAAAGCACGCGACCGGCGGCGATCGCTCTGGCAGGGTGGCTCCTCGTGGACGGACGCTGGGACGGCCTGCGGGCCGAGGTACGCAGGACGATCGACGAGCTGGTCTCCTCCGGCCGCGAGACCGGGGTGCAGGTGGCGGCCTACCTCGACGGCCGGCCGATCGTCGAGGAGCAGGTCGGCCTGGCCGACCCGGCGACCGGACGGCCGCTGACCGCCGACACCCCGGTACACGCCGTCTCCACCGGCAAGGGGCTCACCGCCACCGTGGTGCACGTGCTCGCCGAGCGCGGACGGCTCGACTACGACCTGCGCATCGCCGAGGTGTGGCCGGAGTTCGCCCAGCACGGCAAGGACCGGATCACCCTGCGGCACGCGCTCACCCACACCGCCGGCGTGCCCGCGCTGCCGGCCGACATCACCCCGGAGGACTTCACCGACTGGGACCGGATGTGCGCGGTGGTCGCGGCGGCGGAGCCCCGCTGGGCACCCGGCGAGCGGCTGGCGTACCACGCCTGGACGTTCGGCTGGATCGTCGGCGAGGTGGTCCGGCGGGTCACCGGCCGGCGGATCTCCGAGGTGCTCGCGGAGGACGTGGCCGCCCCGCTGGGCGTGACCGGTAAACTCTTCCTCGGGGTGCCGGCGGCGGACCTGGACCGGCTGGCCCGGCTGGAGGACGCCGGTCTGGCGGCGCTGATGGAGTACGCCAGCGCCAACCTGCCGAACTTCGACGCGGTCGCTCCGCCCGCCGTCCGCCCGGACGCGACGATCGGCAGCCGCCGGGACGTGCTCCGCGCCGACGTACCGGCCGTCGGCACGATGACGGCCCGCGCGGTGGCCCGGATGTACGCGGCGCTGCTCGGTCCGGTCGACGGCGTACGGCTGATCTCGCCCGAACGGCTGCGTGCCGTGTCCGCCGTGGCGGCGCGCGGGCCGGAGTGGGTCTTCGGCCAGGAGGTGGCCTGGGGGCTCGGGTACGCGGTGGACGAGGACGGTTCGTTCGGCACGGCGGGCAGCGGCGGCAGCTTGGCCTACGCGTACCCGCGGCTGGGGCTGACCGTGGCGGCGGTGCGCAATCGGCTCGGTGCCGGTGACGGCGACCCGATGGAGCAGCTGCGCGTCCTGGTCCGGGACACGGTCGCGCGCGAACTCCGCCGGTAGCGCCGCCTGATCCGTCGATTCCGGCCCTCGCCGCTCGGTTGGTGCGGGCCGGGGGCGCGGATCGGCGTCTCTCCGGTGTGGATGGTCCGGTGTTCCCGCACAGGCATCAGCCTGATCCCCTCCTCCGCCTCGGGCGATCCGTTAGCGACACGGACGTGTCGACGAGCCGGTCGAGTTCATTGGTGCCGCCGAGTGGACCGCGGCACCGCGCCGGGCGGTCCGTCGTCGATCGCCCACTCGGGCAGTGGAACTGGCCGTCGCGCCGCGCCGTTCGGTGAATTGTTGCGGGTGGGACGGTTGACCCCCCAATCCTTTCCGCACCCACGGGTTCCGCCGAACGGTCACCGGCACTGACCGTCGACAATGCCCGGACCATCGCAGAGCGTGAACGTCCAATTGCCGCGCTTCCACCGGGCGTCGGCGCGACACAGCGGCACACGATGCCGTTGTCGGATGGGACTTCGGCCCGGCGGCCGGCCCTCGGGCGCCGGCCGTCGGCACCGCCCAACACGTAACCCAGCGTGTCCGGCAGCTCGCTGATGCGCGTTCGGCGCAGGTCGCGGGGGTTGGCCGAACGGTTGGAGTTTCCCCGAACGCACTGTCGCCTTCACGACTCGTCAGGCGTTGGACACCCTCCGTTCACCCTTCGTACGGTCTCTCGCAACCGCGGTCAATCCCTCACGTTCCCACCCCGCCGAGGCCGGATCGGTGTGGATCCGGCGACGTCTCCCGCCGGGAGACGGCTCTCATCGCCGTTTCCGAGCCGGATGTCCGGCAGCTCGGCACTGCCCTGACAGCGCAATCCACGGAGGGTCGAATGACCTACGTTGCACCCGCACCCTCGATTGGCACGGAGGACGAGGAGCCCGGAGATCCGCGCGGTGCGGTCCGGCGACGCCACGACGAGGCCGGCCCGCACCCGACACCGTCCGATGTGCACGTACCGGCGCCGGGCGGACCCATCCGGCTGAGCGTCGTCGTGCCGACGCGCAACGAGGCGGAGAACATCCCCCTGCTGCTGTCCCGGCTGGGCCCGGCGCTGCGGCCGCTCGACGCGGAGATCATCGTCGTCGACGACAGCGACGACGAGACCCCGGCGGTGCTCGCCCGGCACGCCGCCGACGCCCGGGTCGCCGTACGCCTGCTGCACCGGCCACCCGGCGCCCGCCACGGCGGGCTGGGCGGCGCCGTGGTGCTCGGCGCGCGGCACGCCCGCGGCGAGTGGGTCCTCGTGATGGACGCGGACCTCCAGCACCCGCCGGAGTCGGCCGCGATGCTGGCGGGCATCGCGATGCGGCACGACGTGGACGTGGTGGTGGGCACCCGGTACGCCGGCGAGGGCTCCAACGAGGGACTGGACGGTGCCGCCCGGGAGGCCACCTCGTCGTGGGCGACCCGGGTCACCAAGAGCCTCTTCCCGCGCCGGCTGAGCACCATCAGCGACCCGATGAGCGGCCTGTTCGCCTTCCGCCGGGACGCCGTCGACCTGGACCGGGTGAACCCGATCGGCTTCAAGGTCCTGCTGGAGCTGCTCGTCCGCCACCCCGCCGCCCGAGTGGCGGAGGTCGCCTACGAGATGGCTCCCCGGCACGCCGGGCGCTCCAAGGCCTCCCTGCGGGAAGGGCTGACGTTCCTGCGGCACCTGTCGCGGCTGCGCAGCCAGCGGCTGGTCGGCCAGATGCGGGAACGCCCAGCCGCCGCCCGGGACCGGCTGCGCGAGCTGGTCCGGATGATCGCCTTCGGGCTGGTCGGACTGTCCGGCATGGTGGTCAACACCGCCGCGCTGTGGTTCTTCTACGAGGCGGTGAGCCTGCACCACCTCCTGGGTGCCGCGCTGGCGACGCAGCTGTCGACATCGTGGAACTTCGCCCTCGTCGAGGCCCTGATCTACCGCCGCAACCGGCACGGCTCGCTGGCCGGACGGGCGGCCCGCTTCTTCCTGCTCAACAATCTGCTGCTGCTGTTGCGCCTGCCGGTGCTGCAGGCCCTGGTCTGGGCCGGCGTCGGGATCCTCACCGCGAACGCGCTCACGCTCGTCGCCCTCTTCCTCGTCCGGTTCCTGGTCAACGACCGGGTCATCTACACCTCCGGCAGCACCGGCCGGCGCGACCCGGTGCGCATGTTGGTCAACCTGGACACCCCCGAGGCGGCCGCCGCGCCGTCGCGCAAGCGGTACCAGTACCTCAAGTACCGCTACGACGTGGCCGGAGTGGTCACCATCGGTTCCCAGATCATGCTGCCGGAGCTGGAGTTCTTCCGCGCGGGCTGGGTCGCCGACTCGGACGTCGACATCGCGGTGCGGGTCAGTGACGTGGGCGGCCGGGGACCGCGCCGTCGGGCCGCCATGACGGAGTACGCCCACCAGTCGGTGCTGCGGTACGAGGAACACCTGGGCCGGCTCGGCGCGAACTTCCGGATCCAGCTCGGCTCGCCGATCGACATCCAGGTCGGGCCGCTGCTGGCCCGTTCGCCGCACGTGGTCTACACCAACATCGTCGAGGCGCTGCTGCGGTTCGTGCTCGTGTCGCGGGGACACATGCTCCTGCACTCGGCGTGCATCAGCCTCAACGGCGTCGGGGTGATGCTGTCGGCCCTCACCGACACCGGCAAGACCGCCACGGTGCTCCGCCTGCTGCGGGACCACGGCGGGCTCTTCCTCTCCGACGACATGACCCTGATCAGCCCCGACGGCGTCGCGATGTGCTTCCCCAAGCCGCTGACCATCAGCGCGCACACCCTCCGCGCGGTGCAGGCCCAGGACCTGACCCCGGCCGAGTGGCGCCGGCTGCAGTTCCAGAGCCGGCTGCACTCCAAGGGCGGACGTTCGCTGGCCCTGACGCTGAGCAAGTTCAACGTGCCGATCATGGGCATCAACGCGATCACCCAGCGGCTCGTGCCGCCGCCCAAGTACAGCGTCGACCGGCTGGTGCCGTGCCGCATCGGCACCAGCACCCGGGTGGAGGAGCTGTTCATCATCGAGCGCGGCACGCCCCGGATCGGCGAGCTCGGTCAGGCCGAGACGCTGGAACGGATGATCCAGAACACCGACGACGCGTACGGCTTCCCGCCGTTCCGGTACCTGGCGCCGGCGATCACCATCGGCGACCAGGGGTACGCGCAGCTGCGCGAGCGGGAGCGGGAGATCCTCACGGACTTCCTGTCCCACGTCCGGAGCCGGGTGGTCGCCTCGGACCGGTTCGGCTGGGCCGACGAGATCCCGCGCCTGCTGCGCGAGGAGCGCGGCGACCTGCCCGTCATCCAGCCGCAGGTGGTGCTGCCCGCGTGGCCGCAGTGGAATGGGGCGCTCGCCCCGACCGGAGTGCGTGCGTGAGCCTGACCCGATCCTCACTCGAGGAGGTGGAGCACGACCGCGGCGCGCCGACGGTCGTGCTCCACCGCATCGAACGTCCGGCACCGGGGCCCGCGCCCGGGCCGGAGGGGACCG
>NZ_QGGF01000097.1 GCF_003857015.1 Micromonospora globispora
GCCGGCCGGCCGACCCGGGCGCCCCGCGAGCTGCGCGGCATGTGGATCACCACGGTGAACAACATCGACTGGCCGAGCCGGCGTGGGCTACCGGCCGAGACGGTGCGGGCGGAGTTCCGGGGCTGGCTGGACCTGGCCGTGCGGCGCAATCACAACGCCGTCTTCGTGCACGTGCGGCCGAGCGGGGACGCGCTCTGGCCGTCCAGGTACGCGCCGTGGTCGGAGTGGCTGACCGGACGCCGCGACGGCCGCGATCCCGGCTGGGACCCGTTGGCGTTCATGGTCGCCGAGGCACACGCCCGAAATCTGGAGTTCCACGCCTGGTTCAACCCGTACCGGGGTGGGCAGCCGGCCACGGTGGGCGGGCCCGGCCCCCGGCTGGACCAGCTCGCACCGACACATCCGCTGCGGCAGCACCCCGATTGGGTGGTGACCTATCCCAGCGCCGACCGGCCCGGCAGCCGCCTCTACTTCAACCCCGGCATCCCGGAGGCACGCAGGTTCGTCGAGGACTCGATGCTCGAGGCGGTCCAGCGGTACGACGTCGACGGTGTGCACTTCGACGACTTCTTCTATCCGTACCCCGAGGCGGGGCAGGACTTCCCGGACGGCGCGGCGTTCGCCCGGTACGGCCAGGGTTTCGCGGACAAGCATGCCTGGCGGCGGGACAACGTGAACACGCTGGTCCGTGAGATGAGCGAGCGGATCAAGGCGATCAAGCCGTGGGTGAAGTTCGGCATCAGCCCGTTCGGCATCTGGCGCAACAAGCGCACCGACCCGGCCGGCTCCGCGACCGCGGGCTTGCAGAGCTACGACGACATCTACGCCGACACCCGACTCTGGGTTCGGAAGCAATGGCTGGACTACGTCGTGCCGCAGCTCTACTGGCACATCGGCTTCGGCAAGGCCGACTACGCCAAGCTGCTGCCGTGGTGGGCGGCCACGGTGCGGGGCACCCGGGTGCAGCTCTACATCGGCCAGGCCGACTACCGGGTGGGCGAGCGCGGCGCCTGGCGCGATCCGGCCGAGCTGGACCGCCAGCTCGCCCTCAACCGCCGGTACGGCGTGAGCGGGAGCGTGCACTTCAGCGCCAGGCAGGTGCGTGCGGACAAGCTCGGGGCGGTCAGCCGGTACAGCGAGTCGCACTACGTCGGCCCGGCGCTGGTGCCCACGATGGCGCAGCTGCCGGCGGCGCCGCCCGGCGCGCCGACGGTCACCGGCGTTCGGCGTACGGACGCCGGTGGGGTGGCGCTGAGCTGGCGCGGGGACGGTGCCGCGAGCTTCGCCGTCTACCGCGTGGACGGCGACGCGGCCCGGCTCGTCGGCACCGCCCGGGGTACCGACTGGATCGACCGCACCGCACCGCCCGACCGCCCGCTCTCGTACTGCGTCTCCGGACTGGATCGCAGCGGGAACGAGGGCCGGCTCAGCGCGCCGGTGCCCGTCGCCGCGCAGTAACAGCCCCTCTGCGGTGCGTGCCCCGCCCGGGGCTGACCGCGTGCGGCGCGTAGCAGGCTCAGAAGCTGTAGCCACCGGCGCAGAGGAGGACCTCGCCGGTGATGTAGTCCGCTTCCGGTGTGCACAACAGGTAGGCCGCTCCGGCGGCTTCCTCGACGGTCCCGGCCCGCCCCAGCGGGATCGACCGGTCCAGAGCCGCGGCGATGCCGGGGTTGAGGCCGACAACCAGTTGCCGACCGTCGACATCGATGCTGCCGGGCCCTGCGGGGTCCGTCAGGCGGGTGCGGATGACGCCGTAGGCCACGGCGTTGACGTTGACGGCGTACCGGCCCCATTCCTTGGCCAGGGTCTTGGTCAGGCCCACCACGCCGGCCTTGGCGGCGGAGTAGTTGGCCTGGCCGGGGTTCCCGGCCAGACCGGAGATCGACGAGACGTTGACGACCTTGCGGTGATGGGTGGTCCCCGCGGCGCGGTCCCGCTCGGCGAACCGCTTGATCACGGGCTGGGCGGCGCGCAGCAGGCGGAACGGGGCGGTGAGGTGCACGTCGAGGATGGCACTCCACTGCTCGTCGCTGGTCTTCTGGATGACCGCGTCCCAGGTGTAGCCGGCGTTGTTGACGATGATGTCCAACCCGTCGAAGGCGGACACGGCGGTGTCGACGAACCGTTCGGCGAAGTCCGGGTCGGTGACGCTGCCGGCGACCGCGATCGCCTGCCCGCCCGCTTTCTCGATGAGCTCGACCGCCTCCGCCGCCGGCTCGGGATCGAGGTCGTTGACGACGACGTGGGCTCCGTGGGCGGCGAGCTTGCGCGCGATGGCCTGGCCGATGCCACGTCCGGAGCCGGTGACCAGCGCTACGCGCCCCTGCAGGTTGCTCATGCGGTTCTCTCCAGGAGGGTGACGACGCAGGCGCCGCCGAGGCCGATGTTGTGCGCGAGGGCCAGGTTCGCGCCCTCCACCTGGCGGGTGCCGGCGGTACCGCGCAGCTGCCAGGTGAGTTCCGCGCACTGAGCGAGCCCGGTGGCGCCCAGCGGGTGGCCCTTGGCGAGCAGGCCGCCGGAGGGATTGACGACCACCCGGCCGCCGTAGGTGTTGTCGGCATCGGCGATGAACTTCTCGGCCGTGCCTTCCGGTGTCAGGCCGAGCGCCTCGTAACTGATGAGTTCGTTGGCCGTGAAGCAGTCGTGCAGTTCGACGACCGGTACGTCGGTCGGGTCCACCCCGGCTTCGGCATAGACGCGATCAGCGGCGGCGCGGGTCATGTCATAGCCGACCAGTCGCATCATGTCGGTCTCGTCGAAGGTGCCCGGTTTGTCGGTGACCAACGCCTGCGCGCGGATGGTCACGGTCCCGTCGAGGCCGTGCCGACGGGCGAAGTCGGCGCTGCACAGCACGGCCGCGGCGGCGCCGCAGGTCGGTGGACAGCACTGCAGCCGGGTCAGCGGCCCGTACATCGCGGGCGAGGCAAGCACCTCCTCGACCGTGACGGGGTCGCGGAAGACGGCGTTCGCATTGTGGGCGGCGTGCCGGCGGGCCTTCACCGCGATCGCCGCGAACGTCTCCGCCGAGGTGCCGTGGCGGCGGGCGTACTCGGCGCCGGCGCCGCCGAAGTAGGCCACCGCGAACGGCACGCCGTCGTCGTCCTGGAGGCGGGAACGGGCGGCGTCACCGCGGGCCAGCGGGCTGTCGCGGTCACCGAACGCCATCCCGAGGGCGCCCGGGGTCATCTGCTCGAATCCGAGGGCCAGGACGCATTCGGCGGCGCCGGTGGCGACAGCCTGCCGGGCCAGCCACAGGGCGCTGGATCCGGTGGCGCAGTTGTTGTTCACGTTGACGATCGGGATGCCGGTGGTGCCCAGGCCGTAGAGGGCGGCCTGGCCGCAGGTGGAGTCGCCGTAGACGTAACCGACGTAGGCCTGCTGCATCAGCGCGTAGTCCACCCCCGCGTCGGCCAGGGCGGCCCGCGCGGCCGTCTCGCCCATCACGTCGTACGCCAGGCTCTGCGACGGCCGGCGGAACGGGATCATGCCCACGCCCGCGACCAGGACGGGCCTCACGTCAGCCGTCCGATGTGGTCGGCCACGGTGCCGGCGCCCTTGAGCGACAGCAGGATCGTGTAGTGGTTGACGTCGGGCACCTTCTCCACGGTGAGGCCGCTGCGGTCGATTCCGGCGGCCTTCAGGCGGGCCTCGTCGTACAGGCCCTGCGGTTCGTCGAGGATGCCGCGTTCGCACCACAGCAGGGTTGCCGGGCACCGGATCCGGTGAGCCGCGGTCGTCGTCTGCTCGTCCAGCAGCGTGTCGGTGGCGTCCCGGCGCACCGCCTCGAGGGAGCAGGAGGAGCGCAGCGCGGGCGGTTCGCCGACCAGGTCGCGCAGCGCGTAGTCCCGCACCGCGGGTGACCAGGCCGCGGACAGTGCGGGATGCACCCGCCAGAAGTCCAGGTACGTCCGCTCGCTGTCGAACGTCATCCGCAAACGGCGCATCGCCGGGCCGATGACGACCTCCAGGATGTCGTCGATGTTCGCGCCCTCGTGCACCTGCAGGGTGACGCCGCCGTCGACGAGCAGCACCGACGAGACCCGGTCCGGGTGACGCAGCGCCGCGACGGCGGCGACGAACGCCCCCATCGAGTGCCCGACGATCGGCGCCCGGTGCAGGCCCAGGTGGTCGAGGACGGTGATGAGGTCGTCGGCGTGCTGGGCGAGCCCGTACGGACCGGGCAGGGCGTTGCTCTTCGCGCGTCCGCGCAGGTCCGCGGCGATCAGCGTGGCGCGGCCGACCAGGGCATCGGCGACCGGCGCCCAGGACAGGGCATTGGCGGTGATGCCGTGCGCGGCCAGTACGGTCGGGCCGGTCTCGCCGGGCCAGCGGCAAACCCGTAGAGTGCCGCCGGCCACGGGGACGTCGAGTTCTTCGGGGTTCACGGTTGCTCCTCGGGGGCGACCTTGGGACGGCGGAAAGCGGCGTCGCGGTAGGCGGCGAGTTCGGTAGCGAGGCGGTTCTTCAATTCGAGGCGCTTGGCCTTGCCGGTCGCCGTGTAGGGCACGTCGTCGCCGAAGATGACGACCTTGGGCTGGTGGGCGAAGTCGAGGCGAGCCGCGCAGTGGTCGAGGATCTCCTGCTCGGTCAGGGGCCCGTCGGCGACGACGTACGCGGCGATCTCGTCGCCGTAGACGCGGTGCTCGAACGGCACGGCGAGGGCGAACGCCACCCGCGGATGGGTGCGCAGCACCTCGTCGATCTCGAACGGGGAGATGTTGTGCCCACCCCGGATGATCAGTTCCTTCATCCGTCCGGTGATGAAGAAGACGGGCCGCCCGTCCGGGCCGGGGCGCCAGAAGCCCTCGTCGCCGGTGTGGAACCAACCGCCGCGGAACGCCTCGGCGGTGGCCTCGGGGCGACCGGCGTACTCGCGCATGATGATCGCGCCACGGACGGCGAGCTCCCCGCGGACCCCGGCGGGCAGCTCCTCTCCGGTGACCGGGTGCAGCACGGTCATCCGCGCGTGCGGCAGCGCGCTGCCGATGCTGGGGAAGCCGAAGTCGGCGTGCCAGCGACGCCGCTGCTCGTCGGGGAGAGCGGGCATGGCGGAGGCGACGCAGGTGGTCTCCGACAGCCCGTAGATGTGCCGGATCGGAACGGCGAAGCGTTTCTCGAAGTCGAGGGCGGTCTCCACCAGCAGCGGCCCCGCGCCGCACAGCACCTCGGCGAAACACTCGGGCGCCTCGCCGCCGCCGGTGAGCAGGAACTCCAGCAGGGTCGGCACCAGGCTTGCGGTGGTCGCCCGTTCAGCGGCCACGTCGGCCCAGAAGCGCTCGGTGCGGAACCGGTCGGTCAGGACCGCGGAGGCACCGGTGTGCCACGGCAGCAGGCTGGAGATGACCAGGGCGTTGGCGTGGTGCACCGGCAGCACCGTGTAGACCCGGGTGTCGGAGTCCCAGCCGAAGGTGCCGGCCAGCGCGTCCAGGTCGGTCAGCAGATTGCCGACGGTGGTGATGATGCCCTTCGGCTCGCCGGTGGTGCCGCTGGTGTAGAGCCGCAGCGCCGCTACATCCAGACCGACCGCCGGGTCCGCCACCGCCGTCGTGCTCTCCGCCGGCAGTTCGGCGGTGTGGTGCAGCGGCAGGCCGGTCGCCTCGGCAAGGGCGGTGGCCCGCTCGACGTGCTCCGGTGCGTGAACCAGCAGGCGTGCTGCGGAGTCGCGCAGCACGAACAGTTGCTGGTCGGCGGCCTCCTGCGCGTTCAGCGGCACGCAGCACGCCCCGACCAGCCAGCACCCGTACGCCACCGCGAGGGCCTCGGCGGTGTTGCCGGCGAGGGTCGCCACCGCGTCCCCCGGCCCGGTGCCCTGCTCCCGCAGCCAGGCCGCCGTCGCCTCCACCCGGGACCGCCACTGGCCGACCGTCCATGCGTGCCGGGTGCCCCGCGCGTGGTGCAGCTCCGTCAGGTACGGGGCGTCGAGGTCGGTGCGGTCACGGAAGAACGCGGCGAACCCCGACCACCGCGGCCGGAAATCATCGACAGGCAGGCGCGGGTCGAACGAGCGGTACTCCATGTGCGAAAACCTAGGGCTCGTTCAGCGTGCTGGACGATGGAGGTTCTCCACACCGCTGGGTCAGTTTGACGGAGGAATCAACCACTAACCCGAATGCTGGTCGGTGAAGCTGACGATCCGGTGCAGCTTGACGGCCAGCTGGAGCTGCAGCGCCTTCTCCCCGGTCCGCCAGCCCTCACCGAGCAGCGCGGTGATGCGCTCGATGCGCTGGTAGAGCGTGTTGACGTGAATGAACAGCGCCGCCGCGGCGCGAACGTGACTGCCGTCGGCGTCGAAGTACGCCTCCACCGTTCGCAACAGCTCCGTTCCGCGCTGCGCGTCGTAGTCGACCACCGCGCCGAGGGTGCGCTGCACGAACGCGGCCACCCGCTCACGGCCGGCCGGACCGAACAGCAGCCCGAACGCCCCGAGATCGGCCGGACCGGCCGCCGTGCCGGCCTTGCCGAGCGCGCAGAGGACGTCGACGCAGTGCCGCGCGTCGCGGTGGGCATCGCGCAGTCCCGTCGGCCCCTCACCGGGGCCGGCGGCACCGACGGTGACGGGCGCGGCGACGGCTCTGCGGAGGCGATCCACCGCCGCCGGGGCCGCCTGCGCCG
>NZ_QGGF01000104.1 GCF_003857015.1 Micromonospora globispora
GCCCGAGGTGGTGGCCGCGCCGAGCGCCAGCGCGCGCAGCACGTCGACCCCGCCGCGTACGCCGCTGTCCAGCAGCACCTCGCATCCGTTCCCCACCGCGGCCACCACCTCGGGCAGCACGGTGGCGGTGGCCGGAGCGCCGTCGAGCTGGCGTCCGCCGTGGTTGGAGACCACCACCGCGTCCACCCCGATCTCCGCGGCGCGGACCGCGTCCCGCGGGTCGAGGACTCCCTTGACCAGCAGCGGCAGCGGCGTACGGCCGCGCAGCCATTCGAGGTCGGCCCAGCCCAGCGCGGGCGCGAAGACCGCACCGGAGGGCACGGCGGAAACCCCGGGCGTGCCCTGGTGCGCCAGGTCGTCCCGCCCGCCGGGCAGGTTCGCGGTCGTCACGTGCGGCGGCAGCGCGAAGCCGTTGCGCACGTCGCGCAACCGTCGGCCGAGGACCGGCACGTCGACGGTGACCATCAGGGCGCTGCAGCCGGCCGCCTGGGCCCGGTCCAGCAGGTCGGCGACCATGCCCCGGTCGCGCAGCCAGTAGAGCTGGAACCAGACCTGGTCGCCGGCCGCGGCGACCTCCTCGATCGGCGTGCTGCTCAGCGTGCTGGCCACGTACGGCACCCCGGCCGCTCCGGCCGCCGCCGCCAGCGCCGGCTCGCCGTCGGGGTGGACCAGCCGCTGGTACGCCATCGGCGCGACCGCCACCGGCATCGCCTGCGGCCGGTCGAGCAGCGACGCCTCGGTACGCGGGCGGTCCACGCCGGTGAGCACCCGGGGCAGCACGGCGACCCGGTCCAGGGCGGTTCGGTTGGCGGTCAGCGTGGTCTCGGTGCCGCTGCCGCCGTTGATGAAGTCCCAGACCTCGGGTGGCACGGCCGAACGGGCCGGCTCGGCAAAGTCCGCCAGGCTCGGCGGCCACCCGGCCACGTCCACCGCGACAGGTCGGGCCGGGTTGTCCGGCAGCTCGCCGTCAGCCATCGGCCTGCCCGGTGGCCGGTCGCGCCGGCTCCTTCAGGTAACGCAGCAACACGACACCGTTGCCGAACGGCCGGCTCTCCACCAGCCGCAGGTCGAGCCGGGCGTCGGCGGGAAACAGCGGCCTGCCCCGCCCGACGACGACCGGGTGCAGGTAGATCCGGTACTCGTCGATCAGGCCGAGCCGCTGGAAGGTGGCGGCCAGGTCGGCCCCGCCGAGCACCATGTCACCGCCGGGCTGCGCCTTGAGCGCCGTGACCTCCTCGGGTACCACCTCCCGGACCACCGTGCTGTTCCAGTCGGCTCGGGGCAGGGTGCGGGAGTAGACGATCTTCGGCATGTCCCGCCAGATCCCGGCGAACTCCCGGCTCGGGGCACTGTTGCCCGGATCCTGGTCGGCGGTCGGCCAGAAATCGGCCATCAGCTCGTACGTCCGGCGGCCGTCCAGGAAGGCGCTCATCCGGCGCAGCTCGTCATTGAAGTGCTGGTGCATCTCGTCGTCGACCCGGTGCCAGTCCAGTTCGCCGTCCGGTCCGGCGAAGAAGCCGTCGAGGGAGACCGACATCCACAGGATGATCTTCCGCATCGCGATCCTTTCGCATTGGCGGCACAGGGGACCAGTCTGTCAAGATCCGCGGATGAACGGGGACCAGGTGACCGCGCTGCTGGACGAGTTCGCCGCGCACGGGCTGCGGGTGTGGGTGGCCGGCGGCTGGGCCGTGGACGCGGTGACCGGCCGGCGGACCCGGCCGCACGGCGACCTGGACCTGGCGATCGACGCGGCCCAGCAGCGGGAGTTGCTCGACCTGCTCGACCGGCTCGGTTTCGTCACCACCGTCGACTGGCTGCCGGTCCGCGCCGAGCTCACCGCGCCGGACGGCCGCGAGGTGGACATCCACCCGGTGGCCTTCCAGCGGGACGGCAGCGGCGTCCAGGAGGGACTGGACGGGCAGACCTTCGAGTACGCGGCGGACGGCTTCGCCGAGGGCGTTGTCGCGGGCCGGCGGGTGCCCTGCTTGTCGGTCGCCCAGCAGCTCCGGTTCCGGGAGGGCTACCCGCTGCGCGACGTGGACCACCACGACATCGCGCTGCTCCGCGCGGCCGGGCAGGGCTGACCGCCCTCAGCCCAGGTGCCGCTCGATCCCCTCGGTCATCTTCCCGAACTCGGCGACCAGGTCGACGTCGTAGCGGTCGGCGAGCACGAGGACCGACCAGAGGCAGTCGGCCAGCTCGTGGCCGAGCCGATCCCGGGCGTCGGGGATCTCCCGCCGGCCGTCGACCGCCATCACCAGCTTCGCCAGGTCCCCGACGTCGCCGACGAAGCCCAGGGCGAGGACGCCGGTGCTCCAGGGGGCGCGGCCCGCGGCCACGTGGTGCTGGTCGTACCGGTCGGCGACGGCCCTCGCCCGGGCCTGGAGCTCCGCAAGATCCATGACCGGAAGCTACCGGGCCCGATCGGGGCCGCCGCCGCGCAACCGCTGAAACCTCAGTCGAGGTCGGTGCAGACGTTGTGGGTCGTGCCGTGCACCATGGTCAGGGTCTTGTAGTAGGTCGGGGAGCCCGGCACCGGGGTGAACTCCACCTTGAACTGCCCGTCGATCTGCCACACGCCGCGCGGCAGGGTGCCGGCGTTCTCACCGAAGCCGAAGAGCACCGGCCCGGTGACGTACCAGGTCATCGAGCCGTCCGTGAAGTGCTCGACCATCGCGCTGCCACCGGCGTCCACCAGGGTGCTGACCCCGGTCGCCGTGTTCGTCACCTTGGTCAGCAGGTCACCCTCGTACATCTCCCGCCGCGGCGAGCCGTCCGGGTACTCCTCCAGCACCAGCATGCGGACGTCGTCCACGACGGCCTCGACGCGGATCGGGAAGTCGCAGCGCACCCCGGCGGGCATCTCGTACGGCGTCTGCGGAGCCGGCACCCAGCCGTGCCCGCCCTCGTCGCCGGCCGCCGCGGCGGCCGGGGAAACGGGCCCGGCCACCACCAGTGCGGCCGCGGCCAGGGTGGTCCCAACGCTCACTGTCCGACGCATGATCACTCCATCCGTTGACTGACGATCCGGACCAGGCTCACCGACGCCGCTCACCAGATCCTCACCATCCGGTCGGCCGGCACGACAACCTGCCACGGGGGCCAGACGGTCAGAGCAGACATGGAGTTCCGACTGCTCGGCCCCTTCGAGGCGGGCCACGACGGTCACCCGGTCGCGCTCAGCAACCGGCGCCAGGAACGGTGCGTCCTCGCCGTCCTGCTGCTCGACCTGGGCCACCTGGTCAGCACCGACCGACTCATCGACCTGCTCTGGCACGGACACCCACCGGCCTCCGCCCGCGGCGCCATCCACACCTACATCGGTCGGTTGCGCGCCGCCCTGCACCCGCACGGCGTCCGGATCACCAGTCACCGGGACGGCTACCTGGTGGAGGCCGACGGACACCACGTCGACGTCGAGGAGTTCAGCCGACTCACGCACCAGGCGAGCGGTGCCATCGACCCGGTCGACCGGGTGCCGCTGCTCGACCGGGCGCTGGCCCTCTGGCGCGGCCCGCTGCTCGCGGACACCGCCGACGAGGAGTTGCGCGACCGGCTGCACGGCCCGCTCGAGGACCTCCGGCTCACCGCCGTCGAGCTGCGGGCCGAGGCGCAGCTCGCCCTGGGCCGGCACGCCCGCGTCGTGACCGAGCTGACCCCGCTGGCCACCCGACACCCGGCCCGGGAACAGCTGGTCGCCACCCTGATGACCGCGCTGTACCAGGGTGGCCGGCAGGCCGACGCCCTCACGCTCTACCAGAGCATCCGGGAGACGCTGGTGGAGTGGCTCGGCGTCGAGCCCGGGCCGAGACTGCGCGAGGTGCACCGGCGGATCCTCCGCGAGGACCACCGGCTGGACCGGCCCGATCGACGCCTCTACGAGGTACGGGTACGCGGCGAGAGCCTCCCGTGGAGCGTCGGCGGGCATCCGGCGCTGGACTTCTGCAACACCTTCGCCGGATGGGAGCACGAAGCGCCGCCGCCCGGCGCGGAGTGGCTGCGCGGCTACCGCACCCTGGCGGTGTGGGCCGGCCACGTCGGACTGATCGACGACGTCGCGGTGAGCAGGCTGTCGGAGCTCGCCCGGCGTGATCTCGGCCAGGCGTCCACCGTCCTCGACGAGGCCCGCGTCCTGCGGACCCGGCTGTACGCCTGCCTCACCGACCCGGACGACCGGTCCGCCTTCGACGCCGTGGCGCGCTGCGCGGAGGCAGCCGCCAAGGTGCTGGTATTCCGGCGCGGGGCGGACGGCCGAGGCCGGTGGTGGCCGGACCTCGCCGCCGGCCTGCGGGTGGCCGTGCACGCCGCCGCATGGAGCGCCGCCGAACTGGTGGCCGACCCCCGCCGGCTCACCGTCCGGGCCTGCCCGCACCGCGACTGCGGCTGGTTGTTCCTCGACGAGAGCGGGATGCGCCGCTGGTGCAGCCTCGGCACGTGCGGCAGTGCGGAGGCTCTCGGCCGCACCGCCTGACGGGCCGACCGCTATGGTCCGGAACAGGTCCCGACGGTTGACCGGGCAGGGCCGGCCCGCCGGGACCGCAAGGCGCCTCTTCCAGGTCTACGGTGGTGATCGCGCTCGCAACGGAGGACACCCACGTGCACCCATGGCCGGGCGGGATCGCCGCCGACAAGCGGATGGATGCCGTCGTCTTCGACATGGACGGCACGCTGATCGAGTCCCACACGGTGGTGCCGGCCGCGTACCGCGCCGCCATCCTGGACGGCGGTGGACCCGAGCTCTCGGACGCCGAGATCATCGCCCGGTATCCGCTCGGACCACCGTCCGTCCTCATCACGCACCTGCTCCGACGGCCGGCCACTGATCAGGACCTCGCCCGCTACCACGCTCATCTGGCCGCCCTCGCCGGGCAGGTGACGGTCTACGCCGGCGTGGCCGAACTGCTCGGCGACGTCGGCGGCCGTGCGCCGATCGGACTCTTCACCGGTGCCAGCCATCGGGCGGCGGAGATCCTGCTCGACCGGGTGGGTCTCCTCCGACATTTCCGGGTTGTTGTCGGCGGAGACGAGGTCAGCCGACCCAAACCGGAGCCGGACGGCATCGAACTCGCCTGCCGCCGGCTGGGCGTTGCACCCGCCCGCGCCGCCTACGTGGGTGACTCGCCGCTCGACCTGCGGGCGGCCCGGCGCAGCGGCGCCCTCGCGGTGGCCGCCGGCTGGGGCCACCAGTACGACCCGCGGGAGGCGGCGGACCGCATCGCGGGTCACCCCCGTGAGCTGCTGTCGCTGATCGGCTGAGCCCGGGGGGCCGGATCCCCTCGGCCGGCCGAAGGCTCTCGGGAGCATCGGCCCCAAGGCGGGTCTGACGTCAGGCCGGGAGACGGAGCGCCACGCGTACCGCCTCCTCGGGAGTGCCGACCGGATACAGCCCGGGCACCGCATCGCCGGTTCGGTCGAGGATCCGCCAGCCGTCGAGCGCCGCCACGGGTATGCGGCCCCTGCGCATGGCGAGGGCGACCTCGCTGAGGGTGCCCCACGAGCCGCCGACGGCGATGACCGCGTCGGCGCTCCACACCAGGATCGCGTTGCGCGCCTGGCCCATGTTCGTCACCACGGACGCGGAGACGTCGGCCGGCCCGGGATCCGTGCCGTCGTCGGGGCGTACCGCGATCACCAGGCCGCCGCGGGAACGGGCGCCGGCGGCGACCGCGCCCATCACCCCGCGGCCACCTCCGCAGAGGACGGTGACCCCCCGCTCGGCCAGCAACTCCCCCACCCGCCGGGCGGCGGTCACCTCGGCCTCGCTCGCGTCCGCCGACCCGCACACCGCCACCTGCACCCGCACCACTCCCCGCATCCCCGCTGGTCACCGTGGCGTCGTCGCCGCGACCGGGCACACCGGCGGACAACACCATATGGTCAACGGCTGATGCCGGGACCGGGGACGGCCCGGCGAGCGCGTCGGCCGGCGGGCGAGCACACTGCGGCCGAGAGGCGACCGTGGTCGCCGCAATGGACGGAGGCCGACATGCGCTGGCTGCTCCTCGTACTCATCCTGGTGATGGTCGGTCTCGCCTTCTGGCTGCCGCGACGCGCCCGACAGGCCGGCGCGGACGTGCGCCGCCGCATCGACGAGCGGAACCGCGACGGCGGAGTCGCCGGCTAACGGCGACCGACGCGCAATTCGCTACACGTTCGGTCATCCCGTCGCCACCCGCCGACACCGCCTGTCCCATCAGCGCGAGAAGCCGCCGACCTCCCTGTTGTCCGCGGCGTCCGTATGCGAAGCTGCCCCGGGTTTTCTCGCGACTTTTTGACAGACATAAGAGGGAGGTTCGCCGTGCTGCAGAGTTCTGGGCAATGGCTGATCGTGATCCTGGCCCTGCTGGTGGGCCTGCTCGGCGGGTGGGTGCTGCGCGGTCTCCGGGCGGCCGCGAGCCCGACGGCACCCATCGTGGAGGGTGACCCGGTGGCGGGGGTGACCGAGGTGAACGCCCCGGCGACGGCCACCGTCGACGAGGACGGACCGGAGGCGGTCGTGGACGAGGCGCCCGTCGCGGTCACCGAGGAGCCGACCGCGGCCGAGTACGACGCTCCCCCGGCCGCCGCCACCCTGGCCGCCAACGCCACCACCCTGCCGGGC
>NZ_QGGF01000103.1 GCF_003857015.1 Micromonospora globispora
GTCCGGGTGATCTTCGCCGTCGTCACGCTGGCCACCGGCGGGCTCGCCGCGATCGCGTACCCGATCATGTGGTTCCTGATGCCCGAGGAGCCGGCGGGTGCGCCCGCCGGCTCCTCGGGCATCAGGAACCACATGATCGGGTACGCGATCGCGGCGAGCCCGCCGGTGGCCAGCGTGACGACGGCGAAGATCACCCGGACCAGGGTGGGGTCGACGGCGAAGTAGCGGCCGAGGCCGCTGGCGACGCCGGCCACCATGCGGTCGGTGGTCGGTCGCCGGAGCTGCCGGTACGGGGTCTGAGGGGTGCTGGTGAACGTCATGTCTCCACGGTCCCGCGCCGGAGGGCGGGCGACCTCAGTGACCGCCCGGACTCCTACCCTGATCGATCCCTGAGGCGCCAGGGAAGAGTCAGGAATCTGACTCTTTTCGATGGACGTAACCGCAGCGGGGGAGAATTTCCACCCGTGACCACCTTGCTGGAGCCGCTCCGCAGGATCGCGGCATATGGAGTTTGTGCTGATTCAGACGGCCGCGTATTGCTGGTCCGCGCATCGCAGCGCTCCGGCACCCCCGGCACGTGGTCGTTGCCTGGCGGGGCGGTCGACCACGGTGAGGATCCCAACCACACCGTCGTCCGGGAGACCGCGGCGGAGACCGGGCTCTCGGTCGCCGTCTCCGGGCTCCGGGACGTGCTCGCCGACATGCGGGCGCTGCCCGACCGGGGCATCACCATCCACACCGACCGCCTCCTCTACACCGTCGCGGTCCGGGGCGGCACGTTGACCGACCGGGTCGACCGCCCGACCGATCTGGCCCGCTGGTTCACCCCGGAGGAGGCCCGGGAGCTGCCGCTGCGGTCGTTCGCCGCGCGTGCCCTGGGGCTCCCCACCTCCTCGGCCGACGTGGTGCCGGAGGAGGTCCCCGAGTTCCCCTCCTTCTACGCCGTCCCCGGCCCGGACGGCCTGCACCGGGCGCAGCGCTTCGCCGCGTACGCCGTGGTCACCGACCCGGAGGAGCGGGTGCTGCTCACCCGGGTGTCCGACGGGTACCCGGGGGCCGGCTGCTGGCACCTGCCGGGCGGCGGCACGGACTACGGCGAGCAGCCGGGCGCGGCGTTGATCCGGGAGCTGGTCGAGGAGACCGGGCAGACCGGCCGCCTGGTCGAGCTGCTCGGGGTGGCCAGCCACCGGGACGCCGCCTCGCTCGGCCCCGAGGGCTACCCGATCGACTGGCACGGGGTGCGCGCCTTCTACCGCGTCGTCGTCGACCAGCCGGCGCCGCCCACCGTGGCCGACGTCGGCGGTTCCACCTGTGAGGCCCGCTGGTTCCGCCGCGAGGAGCTGGGCGCCCTCCCCACCGACCGCCTCACCGAGGTCACTGCCGAAGCCGTCCACGCCGCCCACCTCATCTGACCCCCGTCCCCACCCTTCCCGCCCCGCCCGCCGGTTTTTCCGGTGTTCATGAAGTTATTGCCACGCCACGCCGCTGCAACGGGCAATAGGTTCATGATCGACGGAACGGTCAGGCGGGCCGGGGAACGGGAGGCGAGGGCTGGTGGAGGAGCGGCGGCGGATCGGGGCGTACGGGCTGTGCCGGGAGGACGGGCGGGTGCTGCTCGTTCGCGGGTCGGCCGCGGCGGACTTCCCCGGGGTCTGGCAGCTGCCGGGCGGCGGGCTCCGGCACGCCGAGCATCCCGAGGCGGCGGTGGTCCGCGAGCTCGCCGAGGAGACCGGCATCGCCGTGGAGGTGGCCGGGGTGCGGGCCGCCGTGTCGGATGTGACGCGGTACCCCGACCTCGGGGTCGCGCTGCACACCGACCGGGTCATCTTCGACGTCACACCCGTCGGAGGGACGCTCCGGGACGAGACGGACGCCACCACCGACCTGGCCCGCTGGTGCACTCTCGACGAGGCGGCCGAGCTGCCGCTGTTGCCGTTCACCGCCGAGCTGCTCGGCCTGCCGGTCGACCCCCTGCCCGAGCCCACCACTCGGGGTGCGTTCGCGCCGCTCTCCACCGACCGGCGGCAGCGGTTCGCCGCGTACGGGCTGGTGACCGATCCGGCCGGGCGGGTGCTGTTGACCATGATCGCGGACGGGTACCCGGGCGCCGGGAAGTGGCACCTGCCCGGCGGTGGCACCGATCACGGGGAGCAGCCGGCCGCCGGGCTGCTCCGTGAGCTTGTCGAGGAGGCCGGCCAGCTCGGCCGGGTGGTCGACCTGATGGCGGTGGACAACCTGCACAACCCGGCCGCGCTCGGCCCGGAGGGGCGCCCGCTGGACTGGCACAGCGTCCGGGTGATCTACCGGGTTCGGGTGGACGTGCCCACCGAGGCGGTGGTGACGGAGCTGGCGGGCGGCTCCACCGCGCGGGCCGCCTGGTTCGCCCAGGAGCAGGTCGGCGGGCTGAGGTTGACCGACGTCGCGGCCCGGGCAACCGTACGTCCGGGTAGGTAGCACCCACTCGCCGCGCCGAACCTGGCCGCCTCCGGTACAGTCGAGAGTCGGGGTTGGTGGATAAACGGGCGATGAAGCCCGAGATGGGAATAAGAGAGCGGTTCGCGCGGGTTAACGGAGATATAAGTACCGCCGGCAGCTATCGCCAAGCCCCGTCCCCTTATGCAATGGTGTACTCCGCAAACGGCTGCCGGGCCAGAAACGGTCCGGCACGAGACAGCCGGACGCCCGCCCCGTGGCGGTAAGCCGATCCGGTGATGGAGGAAACGTGCCGAGAGCCCCATGGCGCCGGCGTCGTACGACTGACAGTCCGCGCCCCGCAGGGCGTCGCTGGGCGGGCCGGTTGCGCCGCAGCAGCACGTTCGCCCGCCAGGTGCTGCTGGTCCGGGTGGGTCGCCGTGACGGCGACACCGTCGTCGGCGCCGACCTGGTCGTTCCCGACCACCGCTACGCCGACCGGCAGCGCCGTCGCTACGGCCGCAACCGGTTCGACCGGGCCGAGGTCGACGCGGTGATGCCGGTCAGCCCGGCTCTGCCCCCGACGGCGCCGGTGGACGACACGCCGTCGATGTCCATCCCGCTGCTGCCGGGTGAGCGCACTGCCGCGCGTCGGATGAAGTTCGCCCTGGTCAACGCCTGCACCCTGAGCAGCCTGATGCTCGGCATGCTGGCCATCTTCCTGGCCATGCAGGGCGAGGTCCGGATCGCGGCGCTCTGCCTGATCGCCTGCGTCGCCTTCGACGGCCTCGACGGCGCGCTGGCCCGCAAGCTCGGCGTGGCCAGCCCGTTCGGCGCCCAGATGGACTCGCTGGCCGACATGTGCTCCTTCGGCCTGGCCGCACCGGTGGTGGTCTATGCCTCACTGGCCGGCTCGGTGCCGCCGGGGGCCGCCGCGGTGGCCTGCGCTCTCGTCGCGGCCTGTGCCGCGATCCGGCTCGCCCGGTTCAACGTCTCGCCGAAGGACGGCCGGTTCTTCTGCGGCGTACCGACCACCATGGCGGCGGCCGTGCTGGCCCTGACGGTGGCGATCGGCCTGCCCGTCCCCGGCCTGGTGATGGTCGCCGCGGTGGCGCTGCTCGCCTTCACGATGGTCTCCAGCTTCCCGTACGCCAAGCTGGCCCGGCTGGTGAAGCTGCCGCCGTGGCTCTGGCTGGCCCCGGTGGTCGGCGCGCTGATCGACATCCGGCTCACCTTCGCCCTGGTGGTGGTGGGTTACCTGGTCAGCGGCCCGCTGCTCTGGCTGCACCAGCGCCGTACCGCCTGATCCACTCCACGTACGCAGAAGGGGCGCCGCGACCGCGGCGCCCCTTCTCGCGTCTGTCGGCTCAGACCCAGCGGGCGATGACGGTCGAGCCGCCGACCACCTTGTCGCCCGGGCCGACCAGCGGCTCGGCGGCGTCCACCGGAAGGTAGACGTCGGTGCGCGAGCCGAACCGGATCAGCCCGAACCGCTCGCCCCTGGCCAGCAGCGCCCCGACCGGCGCCCGCTGCACGATCCGCCGGGCGATCAGGCCGGTGCGCTGCGCGACCACCACCGTGCCGTGGTCGGTTTCCAGCACCGTGTACGCCGCCACGTTGTGCTCGGCGTCCGGCTTCATCGCGTTGACGAAGCCGCCGTCGGCGACGAAGTAGTCGACCACCTTCCCGGCGACCGGGGCGCGGTTGACATGCACGTCCAGCACGGAGAGGAAGACCGCGATCCGCAGCCACTCGCCCTCGCCGAAGCGCTCGTCGTGCAGCCGCTGGACCGAGAGGACCTGGCCGTCGGCGGCGGCGACCACGGCCGACGGGTCCTCCGGGACGTCCCGCTCGGGGTCGCGGAAGAAGGCGGCCACCGGGGCCGCGGCCAGCGCCGGGAGCAGCCAGAGCTTCGACTTCGGCCGGGTCACCCGGGCCAGCGCGGCCAGCCCGAGGGTGATGCCGGCCGCGGCGACCCCGTTGGAGTCGATGTGCATGGTCCGGGTCAGCGGCACGCTTGACGGCCGGTACGCCGGGGAGAGCCGGGCGGCCACCGCGGCGCTGGCCGGCGTGAAGCGGAGGTGGTGCACCCGGACCGGCGGCGAGTTGCGCAGCACCAGATCGGTCCGGACGCCGTGCAGCACGCTCTGCCGGTCCAGCTCGGCGGCGGCGCCCTCGGTCCGGAAGACCGGCGTGGCCACGCTCAGCACCGCGCCGTCGGCGAGGTACTTGGCGAGCCCGTCCACCGCCACGCGGGCCTCGTCGGCGGTGCCGGTGAACGGGTCGGCGGCGATGACCACCTCGGCGGCGTCCGCCTCCGCCAGGGTGTCGGCCACCCGGACCCGGTCGGCGACCCACCGCCCCTGGGCCGACACGTGGTCGCGGAGCGCGGCGGCGGACGACCCCTCCGCCGGCACGACGGTGAGTCGGTCGCCGGGGAGCAGCGCCTCGACCGCCGCGGCCAGCACCGCGGACTCCGGTGCCGCGCCGACCAGCAGGGCGGCCTTCGGGTCGTTTCGCCGGGCGAGCTCGGCGACGAGGGTACGGGCGGCGCGCTCGCCGATGCGGACCGGACCGGACGGGCCGGGGGTGCGCACGGCGGGTGACTGGGTCATGTCGGACGGGCTCCTGACGAGGTAGAGGCGTACATCGCGGCGGGACCGCCACAGCGACCTGGTCGGCTGGGCCGCGGCCCGGGCTCGGCGACCACGGCTGCCGGCCCGGGCGGAACCCGGCGGCCCGGCCGCGGCCGGGGCCCCACGGCGTGGGCCGGCCTGCGGAGGCGAGATCTCCACCAGCCAGCATAGGCGTCGCCGCCCCAGCCCCGCACCGCCGCGGTCAGCCTGTCGGCCGGTCCTCCCTGGTCGGCGGACCCGTCATCCGGCCCGGCTCGTCGCCGAGGGTCGGCTGCTCCCGCGTCGCCGGTTCGGTGTCGTCGCCGAGGGTCGGCTGCTCCCGGATCGCCGGCTCGGTGTCGCCGCCCGCCCGCTCGTCCGGCGGGGCGGACGGCGACCAGTGCGGGTCGCCCCCAGTGCCGCTGACCGGGCGGTCCTGGGTCGCCCCGACCGGGATGTCGGCCATCGCGTCCGTGGGCCACTCGTCGGCCTCGGCTGCCGGCGGCCCCACCCACGGCCGGGCGCCCTCCTCGTACGGCGCCGACACGGTGGTCTCGGTGTCCGTGGCGGCGGCGGGAGCCTCCCGGTCGGCGTGCCGCCCGGAGCGCAGTGCGCCGACCAGGCCCAGCACTCCGATCAGGATGAGCGCGCCGGCCAGGAACCAGCCCACCGGCGGCAGGGTGAGCCCGAGGATCCGGGCGAGCAGCCACCAGAGGGAGAGGGCGAGGAAGACCAGCCCGAAGGCGAACGAGACGATGTCCGTGCGGTGGGCCTTCACCGGGTCACCTCCAGGTTGCCGGCGTTGACGTGGATGTAGAGGCGCAGGGTGCCGCCACCGGGCCCGTCCGGGCCGACGTCGGTGCTCTCCCGCAGCCTGCCGTCCAGCCCGCCGGAGTGCTGGCCGAAGATGGTGGCGTCGCCGGCGTTCACGTCGGCCACCGTGGTGACGTCGACGTTCGGCGGTACCACCACGGTCGCCTTGCCGAGGTTGATGGCCACGGTGATCTGGGTGTCCTTCTTGTCGAAGTCGATCCCGCGCAGGTCGAGCACGGCGTCGCCGAAGTTGTTCTCGTACCGGGTGGCCAGGTCGCGGTAGTCGGTGGGGGCCCAGGTGACGTTGCCGTCGACGCCGCGTACCCGGTCGTAGGACTCGGCGACGGTGGCGACGCCGAGCGCCGCCGCGGTCACCAGGCCGAGTGCGATCAACCAGCGGGCCCGACCGAACCACGTGCCCACCAGCAGCCCGAGCCCGATCGTTGCCAGCGCCGCGGCGAAGTAGCCGGCGGCCCCGACGGAAAAGACGTCCAGCAGGTCGAGGACGGCGACCACGCCCAGCGCCAGGAAGATCAGCGAGAAGGTCACCGCGCCAAGTGCCGACCGTTCCTTCGGTCGCTTCGGCGCCCGAACCGGGGGCGCGGTGGGTGCGGGCGTCGGCGGGTACGGCCCGGCGTACGGGCCGCGGGGCGCGAACGGCTCCCGGTACCCGGTGGGGGGCAGCGGCGCGGTCACCGGCGACGCCGTGCTCGACCTGCGCGGGATCGACTTCGACAAGAAGGACACCC
>NZ_QGGF01000102.1 GCF_003857015.1 Micromonospora globispora
GACTGGGGGCGGCGGGTGCGGGCGCCGCCGAGGACCACCACGGCGACGCCCGCCAGCAGCAGCGCCAGGCCGGGCAGGGCCAGGGGGCGGGGCAGCTGACCCAGCCAGGCCCAGGCGATCAGCGCCGCCCCGGGCGCCTCCAGCAGGACCAGCACGCTGACCGTGGTGGCGGAGACCCGCCGCAGGGCGTAGTTGAACATCGAGTGGCCGAGCAGCTGGGCACCGGCGACCAGGCCGAGGATGGCGAGCCAGGTGCCGCCGTCGTAGCCGTGCAGGCGTACGCCGCCGAGCAGGCAGACCGCCAGCAGGATCGCCGCGCAGACGCCGTAGCAGATGGTGGTGTAGGTGGTGGTGCTGATGGTGGCCCGGGCCCGCTCGCCGAAGGCGGTGTAGACGGCGGCGAACATGCCGCCCGCGACGGCGAGCAGGTCACCGGCGAAGGCCCGGCTGGAGACGTTGAAGTCCGCGCCGGTGGCCAGCGCCGCGCCGAGCACCGCCACCGCGATGCCCGCCCACACCGCCAGCGGCAGCCGCCGTCCCTGCCAGCGGGCGATCAGCCCCTGCCAGACCGGCTGGGTCGCGCCTAGCGCGGTGGCCGCGGCGACCGAGGTGAGCTGGGCGCTGGGCATCCAGGTCGCGAAGTGCGCGGCCAGCGCCACCCCGGACAGTACGCAGTAGAAGCCCTCCCGCCGACCGGCGCCGACGGTCAGCGCGCGGAACTCCGGCCGCCGCCGGGCCAGCGAGAACGGACCCAGCACGGCGACCGAGAGCACGTTCCGCCAGAACGCGATGGCCAGCGCGGGCGCGGCCGCGAAGGCGACCAGCGGGGCGGAGGACGACACGGCCGCCACGGCGACCACGACGACGCCGGCGGTCAGCGGATCGAGGGGTGGGCGATGCGGAACGGAGGACACGGGGAGCAATCCTCACACGCGCAGGGTCAGCACGGACAGTCAGCGCTCGGTTACGCTCATGCCTGTCCGCGCCGGCGACCCCCTCGACGTCGGGAGGCGCTTCCCGCATGCCCAGGTACCAGGCGGTGCTGTTCGACTTCTTCGGCACGCTGACCCGTCCCGTGCGGCGCGGGCCGGCCCACGAGGGCACGGCCGAGCTGCTCGGCTGCCCCAGCGACACCTTCATCGAGGTGCTCGACCGCACCTACTACCAGCGGGCCAGCGGCCTGCTCGGCAACGCCGAGGCGACCCTGCGCTGGGTCTGCGCCCAGGCCGGCGTGCACCCCTCCGACGGGGCGGTACGCGCCGCCGTCGCCTCCCGGAACCGGGCGGTACGCGCCGACACCCGGCTGCGCGCCGAGGCGGTGCCGGTGCTGGCGGCGCTGCGCCAGCGGGGCGTACGCACCGGGCTGATCAGCGACTGCACGCACGAGCTGCCGGCGTTCCTGCCGCAGCTCGCGGTCGCCCCGCTGCTCGACGTACGGGTCTTCTCCGTGCAGGTGGGGCGCTGCAAGCCGGACCCGGCGCTCTACCTGGCGGCGTGCCGCCGGTTGCGGCTGCCGCCGGCGGACTGCCTCTACGTCGGCGACGGCGGCAGCCACGAGCTGACCGGCGCCGAGCGGGCCGGGATGACCGCAGTCCGGCTGGCCGTCCCGGATCTGGCCGAGCACCTGGTCTTCAACCCCGAGCAGGGGTGGGAGGGCCCGGTGCTGGGCTCGCTGGCCGAGGTCGTCGGGCTCGTCGACCCGACGGCGGAACCCATCGGCTGCGGCACCGGCTGAGCGGGCGGCTCCGGCCGCCCGGTCCGCCGGATCAGCGGCGGCGGACCCGGTGCAGCCGGAACGGCTTGCGGGTGGCCCGGACCACCGGGGCGTCCCGGGGCGGCTCCGCCAGCGAGTCCGCCGGCAGGTCCGCGCCGGAGGCCGGGGTGCCCGCCGGTTCCAGCCGGTTCAGCGCGCAGCCCTCGGTCGCCCACCGGTCCACCAGGGCGGCGGAAGGTCCGGGGGCGTTCAGCCGCTTCGCGGCGACCAGCGGCGCGACGGTGGTCCACTCCTCGCTGCCGGGCATCAGCCGGGTGACCCGGGCGGGCCAGGTGACGATCCGGCCGCCGTGGTCGCCGCGGAGGCTCACCTGCGCCTCGCCGGCCTCGGCCAGACCGGGCGCCGACTGTTCACGGGGCCCGGTGACCACGACGAGCGCTCCGTCGACGGGCAGGCACCACAGCGCGTACGCCGGCCCGTCGGCCACCGTCACCCAGGCGACCGCGGCCTTCTTGATCGCCTCGTCCACCAGCGGCGTGGCGACGCGCTCCTCCACCTCGTCAGTCACCCCGGCATCCTCCCGCATCCCCGGCGCCCGGCGCGAGCGGACGGGCCACTGCCGCCGGTCGGCCGTCAGCCGACGAAGGGCGGGACGGCGATCTCGCCGCGGGCGACGGGCATCACGTGACCGGCCACGGTGGCGCCGACCGCCACCCCGCCGGCCGCGGTGACCGTGCAGGCCAGCGAGGACGGGCGCTTGATCTCGACGCCCTGGCGGACCGCGTACTCCGAGCGTCCCTCACCGGGGAGCAGGCCGCTGGCGACCAGCCAGACGCCGAGCCCGAGGGCCGCCGAACCGGTCGCCGGGTCCTCCGGCACGCCGAGCCCGGGCACGAAGACCCGGGCGTGCGCGGTTTGCGTGGCGGCGTCCCAGGAGAACACGCTGACGTGCTCCACGCCGTACTGTTCCGCAGCCGCCGCGTTCACCCGGGCCCGGGCCACCGCGTCGGGGCGTACCGGAAGGTAGGGGAACTCCAGCCCGCAGCCCGCGACCCGTGGCGCCGGGCCGGCGTGGTCGGCGGCGGTGAGGCCGGCCATCTCCAGCAACGGCTCCGGGTCCAGCTCTGGACCGAGGGTGGGGGTGCCGCCGGTGAGGACCGCGCCGGTCTCCGTCACCTCGATCGGCAGGACCCCGGCCCCGCACTCCTGGGTGACCCTGCCCACACCGAACATGCCGCGTCGGCTCGCGGTGACCGCGGCGCCGACACTCGGGTGCCCGGCGAACGGCAGTTCCTCGGCCGGGGTGAAGATCCGTGCCCGGTACGTGGCGCCGACCTGCGTGGGCGACAGCACGAACACCGTCTCGGACAGGTTGAACTCCAGCGCGAGCGCCTGCATCTGTTCGGTGGCGAGCTTTTCGGCGCCGAACACCACCGCCAGCGGGTTGCCGGCGAACGGGCGGTCGGTGAAGACGTCCACGATCTCGTAGGCCAGGGTCGACATGTTGATAAACACTAGGCGCTTAGGCTGGTGCCGTGAGCACGCCGAACCGGGTCTACATCGCACGACTCGCCGGAGTCGCCGTCTTCGACCCGAACGGCGACCAAGTGGGGCGGGTGCGCGACGCCGTGGCTCGGCTCCGGCAGACGCAACGGCCACCCGAGGTGGTCGGCCTCGTCGCCGAGATGCCGATGCGCCGGCGGATCTTCCTCTCCATCAACCGGATCACCTCTATCGAGGCGGACGCGGTGGTGCTGGGCAGCGGCACGCTCAACCTGCGCCGCTTCGAGAAGCGCCCGAACGAGCTGCTGGTGCTCCAGGAACTGCTGGACCGGCGGGTACAGCTGGAGGGCGGTCAGGCGGGCACGGTGGTCGACGTGGCCATGGAGTGCGCCCGGGGCGGCGAGTGGTCACTGACCCGGGTCGCGGTCCGGGAGCAGACCGGCCGGCTGACCCGCCGCGGCCACCTGCACCAGGTCGAGTGGGACCGGGTGCGCGGCCTGAGCGACATCGCGGCCAACCGGGGTACGGCCAATCTGCTCGCCGTGCTGGAGGACATGCGCCCCGCCGACCTGGCCAACGCCCTGCAGGACCTGCCCGACGCCCGGCGCAACGAGGTGGCCGCCGCGCTGGACGACGTACGCCTCGCCGACGTGCTGAGCGAGCTGCCGGAGCACGACCAGGTGGAGATCCTGGCCGCGCTGGACCGGGAACGCGCCGCCGACGTGCTGGAGGAGATGGACCCGGACGACGCCGCCGACCTGCTGAACGAGCTGCCCCCGCCGGAGCAGGACGTCCTGCTCGACCTGATGGAGCCGGACGAGGCCAACCCGGTCCGCCAGCTGCTGCGGTACGCCTCGGGCACCGCCGGCAGCGTGATGACCTCCGAGCCGGTGATCCTGCCGCCGGACGCCACCGTGGCGGAGGCGCTGGCCCGGATCCGGGAGGAGCAGCTCTCCCCGGCGGTGGCCGCGCAGGTGTTCGTGACCCGGGCGCCGATGACCACCCCGACCGGCCGCTACCTGGGCATGGTGCACTTCCAGCGGCTGCTCCGCGAGCCCCCGGCCGACCTGCTCGGCGGGGTGGTGGTCAACGACATCGATCCGCTGCGGCCGACCACCCCGTTGCCGGAGATCACCCGCCGGATGGCCACCTACGACCTGGTCGCCATGCCGGTGGTGGACCGCAACAACCGACTGGTCGGCGCGGTCACCGTCGACGACGTGCTGGACCACTCGCTGCCCCCCGACTGGCGGGACCGGGACGCCGTACCGGCCCCGGGCGCCACCGAGACGACGGACGCCGCCGGTGGCTGACCAGCGACGGGCCGAACGGCTGGACCAGCCGCGCGAGCCCCGGGGCGTTCGGCTGCCCCGGATCGACCAGGAGACCTTCGGCCGGTGGTCCGAGGGCATCGCCCGCGGCATGGGCACCGCGAACTTCATCGTCTACATGACGGTGGTGATCGCGCTCTGGTTCGCCTGGAACACCCTCGCCCCGCCGAACCTGCAGTTCGACCCGTACACGTTCACGTTCCTGACCCTGGTCCTCTCCCTGCAGGCGTCGTACGCGGCGCCGCTGATCCTGCTCGCGCAGAACCGGCAGGCGGACCGGGACCGGGTTGCGCTGGAGGAGGACCGGCGGCGGGCGACCCTGCAGAAGGCCGACACGGAGTACCTGGCGCGGGAGATCGCGGCGCTGCGGATCGCGATGGGCGAGGTGGCCACCCGGGACTTCCTCCGCTCGGAGCTGGCGCGGCTGGCCGAGGAGCTGGACGAGGCGGCGCAGCGGCGGCAGCAGCGGCTGGAACGCCGGCAGCAGGAGAGGGCACCGCAGCGGTCCGGCGGCGGGGAGCCGCTCGACGAGCCCCGGGACGACCTGGACGGCGACTACGCCCGGGACGACCGCGAGCGGTGAGCCGGCGTGGTGGGTGAGCCGGGTGGAGTCCCCCGGGCATACTGAACGCCGCGCGCCTCAAGGGGCCAGGCGTGCGGCGTTCGTCCCGATGATCCCACTTCGTGACGCTGGTCGTCCAGCCCCAACCGCGGCCATCGATTCGCTCACACCGGCCCCCGCTGCTCGCGGCGACGGATCACCGCCGACGTAGCATTGCGGGCATGTCAGCACCCGTCAGCACCGTGTCCGACGCGATCCAGGCCGCCCTGGCCACCGTCAACGACCCGGAGATCCGTCGGCCCATCACCGAGCTCGGCATGGTCCGCTCCGCCGAGGTCGGCGAGGACGGTGTCGTTCGCGTCGAGCTGCTGCTCACCGTGGCCGGCTGCCCGCTGAAGGACAAGCTGCGCTCGGACATCACCGCCGCCGTGGGCGCGGTGCCCGGCGTGACCGGCGTCGAGATCGAGTTCGGCGTGATGAGCCCGGAGCAGCGCCAGGAGCTCCAGTCGAAGCTGCGCGGCGGCGGCGCCACCGCGGAGCCGGTGATCCCGTTCGCCCAGCCCGGCTCCCGCACCCGGGTGTACGCGGTCGCCAGCGGCAAGGGCGGCGTCGGCAAATCCAGCGTCACGGTCAACCTGGCCGCCGCGCTGGCCGCCCGCGGCCTCGCCGTCGGCGTGGTCGACGCGGACATCTACGGCCACTCGGTGCCCCGGATGCTCGGCGCGGACGGCGCCCCGACCCGCGTCGAGGACATGATCATGCCGCCGCAGTCGCACGGCGTGAAGGTCATCTCGATCGGCATGTTCACCCCGGGCAACGCCGCCGTGGTGTGGCGCGGCCCGATGCTGCACCGGGCGCTGCAGCAGTTCCTCGCCGACGTCTACTGGGGCGACCTGGACGTGCTCCTGCTGGACCTGCCCCCGGGCACCGGCGACGTGGCCATCTCGCTGGCCCAGCTGCTGCCGAACTCCGAGATCCTCGTGGTGACCACCCCGCAGACGGCGGCCGCCGAGGTGGCCGAGCGGGCCGGCGCGATCGCCCTGCAGACCCACCAGCGGGTGGTCGGCGTCATCGAGAACATGTCCTGGCTGGAGCTGCCGGACGGCTCGCGGATGGAGGTCTTCGGCGCAGGCGGCGGCGAGGCGGTCTCCGAGTCGCTGAGCCGGACCATCGGCGCCCAGGTGCCGCTGCTGGGTCAGATCCCGCTCGACACCCGGGTCCGCGAGGGCGGCGACGCCGGCACCCCGATCGTGCTGGCCGAGCCGGAGGCCCCGGCGGCCAAGGCGCTGAACCAGGTCGCCGACCGGCTCGCCGTACGCCGCGAGTCCCTCCTCGGCAAGCCGCTGGGCCTCAAGCCCGCCGGCCGCTGACACCCGACTGACGACGAAGGGGCACCCACCACGGGTGCCCCTTCGCCGTGTGCGCGGCGGTCAGGTGGCGTCGTCGTAGCTGGGGCGGGGGGCCGGGGCGG
>NZ_QGGF01000338.1 GCF_003857015.1 Micromonospora globispora
CGGTGCCCCCGGTCCGCCGCCCCGGGCGCAAGCCGGGCGAACCGCGGGTCGCCTTCCTCGGTGACTCCGTCGCCTGGTCCCTCGGCAGCTACCTGCCGGAGCAGCAGAAACTGGCGGTCAGCGTGCGGGCGGTGCAGGGCTGCGGCATCGCCCGCCTGCCCGAGCTGCGCTACATCGGCGAGCCGCATCCCAACTACCCGGGCTGCGAGCACTGGGACGCCCGCTGGCAACGGGGCGTACGCGCCGACGACCCCGACGTGGCGGTGATCCTGCTGGACCGCTGGGAGCTGATGGACCGCAAGCTGGACGGCCGCTGGCAGCACGTCGGCGACCCGGCGTTCGACCGGTACCTGACCGAGGAGCTGGACCGGGCCATCGAGATCGCAGCCAGCCGCGGGGCTCACGTCACGCTGCTGACCGCGCCGTACACCCGGCGGGCCGAGCGGCCGGACGGCGGGCTGTGGCCGGAGGACGACGCCGAGCGGGTGGACGCGTGGAACCGGCTGCTGCGGGCGGCCGCCGACCGGCACCGGGCGACGGTGCTCGACCTGAACCGGCGGGTCTGCCCGGACGGCCGGTTCACCTGGGACGCTGGCGGGGTGCGGGTACGCAGCGACGGCCTGCACTTCACCCCGGAGGGCGTGCAGCAGTGGATCGCCCCGTGGCTGCTGCCGCAGCTCTACCGACTGGCGCTGCAGGGGGCGTGACCGGACGAGCGGCCAGGGGTCGTGCGAGCACCACGGGCGGCCCCTCAAGCGGGGAGGGCGGTGGCCTCCTCGGCCTCCACCTGGGCGTTCCAGTCGGCCTTGGTGGAGCGCCAGCCCTCGTCGGTCATGCCGCGCCGCCAGTAGCCGGAGATGGAGAGCGCCTCCCGGGGCACCCCGCGCTCGACCCGCAGCAGCCGGCGCAGCTCCTTCACGAAGGTGGCCTCACCGTGCACGAACGCGTGCACCGCCCCGGGCGGGAAGTCCAGCGCCCGGACCGCCTCGACCAGCGCCTCGCCCACCGGGCGGCCGGCCCGGTGCAGCCAGATCAGCTCCACCGCGCCGGGGCTGGGCAGCGGCAGCTCGTCGGCCGGGCCCTCGACCTCGACGAAGACCTTCGCGGGTGCGCCGACGGGCAGCCGCTCCAGGGCGGCGGCGACCGCCGGCAGGGCGCTCTCGTCCCCGACCAGCAGATGCCAGTCGGCGGTCGGGCTCGGGGCGTACGCGCCGCCCGGGCCGGTGAAGAGCACCTCGTCGCCGGGGCGCAGCGCGGCGGCCCACGGGCCGGCCAGGCCCTCGTCGCCGTGGTGCACCACCTCGACGGTCAGCTCCCCGGCCGCGGCGTCCCAGGCGCGCACGGTGTACGCCCGCAGCCGCGGCCACTGCTCGCGCGGCAGTTCGCGCTTGATCGTGGCCAGCTCCACCGGGTGGGGGTAGACCACGCCGGCCGGCGGGAAGACGAACTTGATGTAGTGGTCGGTGTAGGCGCCCACCGGCAGCCCGGTCAGCTCCTCGCCGCCGAGCACCAGCCGGATCAGGTGCGGGGTGGGCCGCTCGGTCCGCAGGACCTTCGCGGCGGTGACCTTCTTCGGGCGCTCCGTCATGCTGCTTAGGCTAGCCTCAGTCGCCGCCGGTCCCCCACCGGCCGTCGCCCGGAAGGCCGGAGAGCCCGGCCGGTCGATCGAACGCCGACCCGCCCCGCAGCAGACGCCCGTGCCAGGCCAGCGCGGCGGGGTCGGTGAGCGAGGCGACCTGGTCGATCACCACCCGCAGCCGGGCGGCGTCGTCCGAGGCGTCCCGCCACAACGGCGCGAAGAGCGGGTCGAGCGCGTCCGGGGCCCGGTCGAGCAGGACGGCCACCAGCTCAGCGAGGATCTCCCGCTGGCTGGCGTATCGGGGGCCGGCACCCGGGCGGCGCATCACGTAGCGCAGCGCGATGCCCTTGAGCAGCGCGCACTGGGCCCGGATGCGCCGGGGCACCACCAGGTCGGCGGCGTAGCGGCGGTGCGGGCCGGAACCGAAGCGTTCCTGGGTGGCGGCCACCACCGTCGAGACGAACCGGCCGGTGAGCACGCTGGTGGTGGTCTTCAACGCGGCCTGCGCCCGGTGGCTGCCGTCATACGCGGCGAGCGGGGCGAGCACCGGGTCGGCGAGCAGGTCGACCAGCACCCCGCCGAGGTCCTGCGGGGACTCCCCGGAGTACGTCGCGGCCACGTCCGCGCAGAGGGCCCGCCGCTCGTCGGCGTCCTCCAGCAGCGGGCGGAGGCTGACGTACCCGCCGTGGATGCCGTCCTCCACGTCGTGCACCGAGTACGCCACGTCGTCGGCCCAGTCCATCACCTGCGCCTCGAGGCAGCGGCGGCCGTCGGGCGGGGCGCCGGCGCGCAGCCAGTCGAAGACCGGGCGGTCGTCGGCGTACACGCCGAACTTGCGCCGGCCGGGGCGGCGCGGCCAGGGGTACTTGGTGACCGCGTCGAGCGAGGCGCGGGTCAGGTTGAGCCCGGCGGAGCGGCCGTCCGGGGCGAGCACCTTCGCCTCCAGCCGGGTGAGCACGCGCAGTGTCTGGCCGTTGCCCTCGAAGCCGCCGCAGTCGGCGGCCAGCAGGTCCAGCGCGTCCTCACCGTTGTGCCCGAACGGCGGGTGCCCCAGGTCGTGGGCCAGCCCGGCGGTGTCCACCACGTCCGGGTCGCAGCCCAGCCGGGCACCCATCTCGCGGGCGACCTGCGCCACCTCCAGCGAGTGGGTCAGCCGGGTACGCAGGAAGTCGTCGGTGCCCGCGGTGTGCACCTGGGTCTTCGCGGCGAGCCGGCGGAAACCCGCGGAGTGCAGCACCCGGGCCCGGTCCCGCTCGTACGGCGACCGCCCGTACCCGGTGTCCTTCGGCGCCTCCTCGACCAGGCGCGCGGCGTCCGCCGCGTCGTCGGGGCGGCGCTCCGCCGGGCCCACACTCAACCGCTATCCCCGCCCACGAAGCACGCAGAACTCGTTGCCCTCGGGGTCGCTCAGCACGGTCCACCCGACGTCGCCCTGCCCGACGTCGACGTGCCTTGCGCCCATGTCGACCAGGCGCTCCACCTCGGCCTCCTGGTCGGCCGGGCGCAGGTCGATGTGCAGCCGGTTCTTGCCCTCCTTGGGCGTGGTGACCGGGACGAACACGATGCCCGGCAGCTCGTCCGGCGCGCGGCGGATCTCCACCTCGTCCGGCTTGTCGCTGATCACCTGGTAGCCGAGCGCCTCGGCCCACCAGTGGGCGAGCCGGGACGGGTCCTGGGCGTCGACCGTCAGGTTCTCCCAGACGCTGGTCATGCGGCCACCCTTCCTGATCTACGCGTGCACGGGCGAGCCCAGGTTACGCCCGGCTGAACCGATCGGCGCGCCGGACAAAAGCGGGGCCGCCGACGTAAGCGCCGACGGCCCCAGGTTCGTCACGCGCGTCAGCGGGAGTCGGAGCCGGTGGTCTCCAGCACGGCGCGGCCGGCCTCCAGCCGGGCCACCGGCACCCGGAACGGCGAACAGGAGACGTAGTCCAGGCCCACCTCGTGGAAGAAGTGCACCGAGTCCGGGTCACCGCCGTGCTCGCCGCAGACGCCGAGCTTGAGGTCGGGGCGGGCCGCCCGGCCCTCCTCGGCGGCGATCCGGACCAGCCGGCCGACGCCCTCCCGGTCGATCGACTCGAACGGCGAGATGCCGAAGATGCCCAGCTCCAGGTAGCGCCAGAAGAACGCCCCCTCGACGTCGTCGCGGGAGAAGCCCCAGCCCATCTGGGTCAGGTCGTTGGTGCCGAAGGAGAAGAACTGCGCCGCCTCGGCGATCTGACCGGCGGTCAGCGCCGCCCGGGGCACCTCGATCATGGTGCCGATCAGCACCTCGACACCGCTGTCGCCGACCACCTCGGCGATGACCTTCTCGGCCTCGGCGCGTACGGTCTCCAGCTCCTGCACGGCGCCGACCAGCGGGACCATGATCTCCGGGCAGGCCGACCCGCCGGCGCGGGTGACCGCGACCGCCGCCTCGGCGATCGCCCGGACCTGCATGGCGAAGAGCCCGGGGATGACCAGGCCCAGGCGGACGCCGCGCAGGCCGAGCATCGGGTTCTCCTCGTGCATCCGCCGGACGGCGGCGAGCAGCGCCTCCTCCTTGGCCACGTCCTCGCCGCGCTCCTGAGCAACCGCGACGTTGACCGCGAGCTGCTCCAGCGGGGGCAGGAACTCGTGCAGCGGCGGGTCGATCAGCCGCACGGTCACCGGCAGGCCGTCCATCTCGCGGAAGATCTCGATGAAGTCCTCCCGCTGCAGCGGCAGCAGCGCGTCCAGCGCGGCCTCCCGCTCCTCGTCGGTGTTGGCGAGGATCAGCCGCTCGACCAACTCCCGCCGGTCGCCGAGGAACATGTGCTCGGTGCGGCACAGCCCGATGCCCTCGGCGCCGAAGCGCCGGGCCCGGGCGGCGTCCGCGCCGGTGTCGGCGTTCGTCCGGACCCGCAGCCGTCGCTTGGCGTCGGCGTGGGTCATGATCCGGTGTACGGCCCGGACCAGCGGGTTGTCGATGTGCTCGGGGTCGAGGCTGCCCTCGAAGTACTGCACCACCTCGGACGGCATGACCGGCACCTCACCGAGGTAGACCTTGCCGGTGGTGCCGTCGATGGAGACGATGTCGCCCTCGCTGACGGTCTGCCCGGCGACGGTGAACTTCTTCGCCGGGATGTTGACGTCGAGCTCGTCGGCACCGGAGACACAGGTCTTGCCCATGCCGCGGGCGACCACCGCGGCGTGGCTGGTCTTGCCGCCCCGCGAGGTCAGGATGCCCTTGGCGGCGATCATGCCGTTGAGGTCGTCAGGGTTGGTCTCGCGGCGGACCAGGATCACCGACTCACCCTCGGCGGCCAGCTCGACGGCGCGGGCGGAGGTGAAGACCACCTTGCCGACGGCGGCACCCGGGGACGCCCCGATGCCCTTGGCCACCGGCTCGAAGTCGTGGTCGAGCTTGAACCGCGGGAACATGAGCTGGGCGAGCTGCGCCCCGTTGACCCGGTGCAGCGCCTCGTCGAGGTCGATCAGGCCCTCGTCGACGAGCTGGCCGGCGATGACGAACGCGGCAGCCGCGGTCCGCTTGCCGACCCGGGTCTGCAGCATCCAGAGCTTGCCACGCTCGATGGTGAACTCGATGTCGCAGAGGTCCTTGTAGTGCTCCTCGAGCCGGGCCATGATGCCGAGCAGCTCGTCGTAGGAATTCTTGTCGAGCTTCTCCAGCTCCTGCAGCGGCACCGTGTTGCGGATGCCGGCCACCACGTCCTCGCCCTGGGCGTTGGCCAGGTAGTCGCCGTAGATGCCCTGCGCACCGCTGCCCGGGTCGCGGGTGAAGGCGACGCCGGTGCCCGAGTCGGGGCCGAGGTTGCCGAAGACCATGGCGACCACGTTGACCGCGGTGCCGAGGTCGGCCGGGATCCGCTCCTGGCGGCGGTACAGAATCGCTCGCTCGGCGTTCCACGACTCGAAGACCGCGCGGATGGCCAGGTCGAGCTGCTCGCGGGGCTCCTGCGGGAACTCCCGCCCGGTGTGCTTGGCGAAGATCTTCTTGTACGCGTCGACGAGCCCGCGCAGATCGTCCGCGTCGAGGTCCAGGTCGTTCTTCGTACCCTTGGCCCGCTTGGCCTCGTCGAGCGCGTGCTCGAACTCCTCGCCCGGCACCTCACAGACGGTTTTGCCGAACATCTGGATCAGCCGCCGGTACGAGTCCCAGGCGAACCGGTCGTTCCCGCCGGCCTGCCTGCTGAGCCCCACCACGCTGCGGTCGTTGAGGCCGACGTTGAGAACCGTCTCCATCATGCCCGGCATCGAGAACTTGGCGCCGGAGCGAACCGACACCAGCAGCGGGTCGTCCGGGTCGCCGAGCTTGCGCCCCATGCCGCGCTCCAGCGACTCCAGGTGCGCCGCGATCTGGTCGGCCAGCCCGTCCGGCTCCTGGCCGGTGTTCAGGTACGCGTTGCAGGCCTCGGTGGTGATGGTGAAGCCGGGCGGGACCGGCAGGCCGAGATTGGTCATCTCGGCCAGGTTGGCCCCCTTGCCGCCGAGCAGGTCCTTGAGGTCCTTGTTGCCCTCGGCGAAGTCGTAGACGTACTTGTGCTCGACCGTCTCTTGCGCTGCCACCAGAGCCTCCCACGCGCGCCATTGACACTTAACGAAGGTTCAGTCTGCTGATACCCCGGGGCCGACCGCCGGTAATCCCGGCGTCGTCAGCGATCGGTGGGCGAAGGTTAAGCGAACATCGAGGGGGCCGGGACCGTTCGTGACAATCGGCACAACCGTCACCACTATCCGCGTCCGTACCGGTCTTTGGGAACGCTTCCACGAGCACGATCACGCAATTCCGCCGACCCCCGTACCCTTGACAGCACTCGTTCTGCGGAACCTGACCTTTGCCATATCCCTCGCAAATACACCCCGGAGCCGTCGCCGTGCCGACCATCCCTTCCACCAGCTCCGAGACCGGCCCCGAGCCGGCCGGCGCTACGGCCCTGCCTGGCCACCAGCCGTCGGCGGCCGACCTGGCCCGCGCGGCCGCCCGGGCGCTCGGCGT
>NZ_QGGF01000789.1 GCF_003857015.1 Micromonospora globispora
ACGCAGCACGGCGGCATCCCCGGCACGCCGCCGTGCTGCGTGGCGTGCCCATGTCGACCGCGGAGACCGGACGCCGCACCTGGACCGCGCTGCGCGAGCAGGGGCTGCGGGTGGCCGCGTTACCGGTCGCGCAGGACGTCGACGAGTGGGCCGACGCCCTCGCCGTGGCCGCCGCCGCCCCCGGGACCCGGTTCGCCCGACAGGTGGCGGCGGTGCGCCCCACCCTGGTGCGGGGCGGTCGAGGGTGAGCGCCGGCGTCGCGGCGGTCGGTCCGCGATCCCGCCCGTGGTCCGACGACCGGACCGACGGCTATGCGGCTGCCCTCCTACCGTCGGACTCCGCGCCGGCCGGAACGGCGGCGTTGCGCGGCGTGTACTGGCTGGTGCGCAGCGACGGCAGGCGCAGTGCGCTGGCGGTACGACGCTGGCACGGCCCGGCTGAACCGGAGCTGGCCCCGATCGTCGCCCGGTGCACCGGCCCGACCCTCGACGTCGGCTGCGGGCCGGGTCGGCTCACCCGTGCCCTCGCCGACGCCGGGTTGGCCGCGGTCGGGGTGGACGTGTCCGGGCACGCGGTCCGGCTGACCCGGGCCCGCGGCGCGGTGGCCGTGCGGCGGGATGTGTTCTCGCCGCTGCCGGGCGAGGGACGGTGGGCGCACGTCCTGCTGATGGACGGCAACATCGGCATCGGCGGGGACCCAGTCGCCCTGCTGCGCAGGTGCCGATCCCTGACCGGTGGCAGCGGAAGTGTCCTCGTTGAACTGGAGGCGCCCGGGCACGGGTTGTGGCAGGGGGAGGCCCGCCTCGCCTTCCGTACCGTCGGCGGCGAGGTGCGCCACGGCCCGGTGTTCCGGTGGGCACACGTGGACGCGGTGGCCGTGCACGGCGTGGCCGCCGCCGCCGGACTGGTGGTCCGGGACGTCTTCCGGTCCGCCGGGCGCTGGTTCGGTGAGCTCGCCGGCTCGAAGACAATTTCGTCAGCGTGCGCTATTGAAATTCCCGCTCCACCGGTCCAGGATGGCGATTAAGAGCAACAGCCATTGGTGATAACGGAGGACGCGGCGTGGAACGTTCACAAGCCGGGGGACAGCTGACGTGACCATCGCACCGGCTCCACGTCGCGTCAATCAGCAGCCGGCGCCCGACCTGGTCGCCGCCGAACAGGCCGCCGCCCGGTTCCTGGCCGCACTCGACATCGACCTGGACTCCGAGAGCCTGCGTGACACGCCCCGCCGGATGGCCCGGGCGTACGCCGAACTGCTCACCGCGCGCCCGTTCGACCTGACCACCTTCCCCAACGACGAGGGCTACGACGAGCTGGTGCTGGCCCGGTCCATCCCGATCCGGTCGGTCTGCGAACACCACCTGCTGCCGTTCGTCGGTGTGGCGCACGTCGGCTACCTGCCCGGCGAGCGGATCCTCGGACTGTCCAAACTCGCCCGCGTCGTGGAACTCTTCGCCCACCGACCGCAGGTGCAGGAGCGGTTGACCAAGCAGGTGGCCGACTGGCTGGCCCTGGAACTGGCTCCCAAGGGCGTCGGTGTCGTCATCGAGGCGGAGCATCTCTGCATGACGTTGCGTGGCGTGCGGGCCACCGGGGCCACCACCGTGACGTCCACCCTGCTCGGGACCCTGCGGGACGACGCCCGCTCCCGGGCCGAGTTCTTCTCCCTCACCGGAGCCCACTGAACCGAACTGGAGAGCGGCATGGGAAGCACCCCCACATTCGTCATCGTCGGAGCCGGCCTCGCTGGTGCCAAGGCCGCCCAGACACTCCGCGAGGAGGGGTTCGACGGCCGGGTGATCCTGCTCGGTGCGGAGCCCGAACGGCCCTACGAGCGGCCACCGCTGTCCAAGGGCCTGCTGCTGGGAACCACCCCGCGGCCGGACGTGTACGTGCACGCCGCCGGCTGGTACGAGGCGAACGATATCGAGCTGCGTACCGGGACCCGGGTCACCGGCATCGACCGCGACGTCCAACAGGTTGTCCTGGACGGGGGCGAACGGCTCGGATACGACAAGCTGCTGCTGACCACCGGCTCGACGCCCCGCCGCCTCGATGTTCCCGGCGCCGACCTGGACGGCGTGTGGTATCTGCGCACGTTGGCGGACTCCGATCGGATCGCCGAAGCCCTCACCGACCAGGCTCACCTCGTGGTGATCGGTGCCGGCTGGATCGGTCTGGAGATCGCCGCCGCCGCCCGCCAGCACGGCGCTACGGTGACCGTGGTGGAAACCGCCGACCTGCCGTTGCAGCGGGTCCTCGGCGACGAGGTCGCCCGGGTCTTCGCCGACCTGCACCGCGGCCACGGCGTCACCTTCCACTTCGGCGCCGGGGTCCGGCAACTGCGAGGCGCCGGGCGGGTGTCCTCGGTGCTGCTGACCGACGGCACCGAACTGACCGCCGACGCCGTCGTCGTCGGCGTGGGCATCCTGCCCGACACGCAGCTGGCCGAGGCGGCGGGCCTGAAGGTGGACAACGGCATCGTCACCGACGCCCGGCTGCGTACCTCCGACCCGCGCATCTACGCCGCGGGCGACGTGGCCAACGCCTACCACCCCCTGGTGGGCCGGCACATCCGCGTGGAGCACTGGGCGAACGCGCTCAACGGCGGCCCGGCCGCGGCGCGGTCCATGCTGGGCCAGCAGGTCGAGTACGCCCGGTTGCCGTACTTCTTCTCCGACCAGTACGACCTGGGGATGGAGTACTCGGGGTGGGTGGCCCCGGATGGTTGCGACCGGGTGGTGTTCCGCGGCGATCCGGCCGTGCCGGACGGCAGGGCGCCGGAGTTCATGGCGTTCTGGGTCTCCGACCGCCGGGTGCTGGCCGGGATGAACGCCAACGTGTGGGACGTGACCGACCAGATCCAGGCGCTGGTGCGCGCCGGCCATGGCGGCCGAGCCGTCGACCTGGACAGGCTTGCCGACCCGGGGGTGCCGCTCGGCGATCTGCTGAGCTGAGCAGCCGTCTGCCGACCAGGGCGCGGCGGGCGGGTCAGGCCGGATGGATCCGTACGCAGCAGGCTCCCGGGGTGGGGGCCAGCTCCGCCTTCAGGTCCGTCCGGCCGAGCCCGTCGAGCAGACCGGCGATGAACGCCTGGTTGAGGCCGCACACCAGTTCCGTCTGCTGGGCGGCGAGTTGGTGGAAGGGGCAGTTCCGCAGCCGGATCAGGGATTCGTCGTCGGCCGGTTCGAAGCCGAGCTCGGCCAGGACGGGCGCGACCGGCCCGCCCCTGCCGACCTGACGACCGATCGCTACCCCGCGCTGCTCTGCGAGGCGGAGCGCGGCCGACCGGGCGTCGGTGGGATCCTCGGCGACGGCCTGGGCGAGGATCTCGCCCATCAGGTCGTAGCGGCGCTCCGGGATGGTCAGGGAGATGCACCCGGACGCCGGCTCGTACACCTTCGGCGTTCGACCGCGGCCGCGCGGCTGGTCGGTCGGTGCCTCGTACCGGGCTTGCAGCAGCCCGGCGCCGACCAGCTTGTCGAGGTGGAACGCCGCCAGATTGCGGGAGATGTACTGTGCCTCGGCGGCCTCGTCCCGCGTCACCGGGTGGTCCTGGCTGCGGACGTACTCATACAGCGCCCGTCGTACCTGGTCGACGAGAACCGTCACCGCCTGCCAGGGGGCCGTTGCCATGCCGGAAGTTTATCACCAGCAAATGTTGGTAGAAATTCTCCGCGCAGGGGCGTGCCAGCCGGCAGGGCTGGTCGAAGGTCGCGGATGAGGCGTCCCACGCTCTCCAGATCGTCAGCACTGTCAGCGGATAACCCTGGGCAACCCCCAGCCCAACACTGACCACGGTCACAAAGCGCTGTCGGAGTACTAGGCTAGGGGGCATGGTCGTCTGACCATGTTTCTTGACTCAGGGTGGCCAACCGGCAGGCATCGCCTGTTGTCTATGGTTTCGTCCGGCGGATCGCGGTTGGCGGGACATCCGAAGTCGCCGCCGCGGACCGCCGTCCTGATGTTGTTAGGGAAGGGTCGACATGTCCGACAAGTCTCCCCAAAAGAGCAATATGAAGAAGCCAGCCATGACTTTGAAGGAAAAGCGGGCGGCGAAGAAGGCCAAGCATGCGGACAAACCTTCGGCGATCCCGCCAACTGGCCACTGACAAGAACGGTACGGCCGCCGCTCGCGCGAATCCTGGGGGGCGGTCGTCATCTGGTCGTCGTGGGCTAGGAGACAGTCGCCCACCCGCCGTTGACGTACTGAGCTGACTATCGCTTGCGGCGCCCCACCAGGGCGCCGTCGCGGCGAGCGTTTCGCGGCGGGGCGCTGGGCTCGCCGGCGTCTGCCGGGGTTTGCATGCTCGGTCCAGCCGCCTGGTCGCGGCCGCCGCCATCGTCACCCGCACCCCGGCGGCGGACCCACCACCCCGTCAGGCCTCGGACTGCCGCGGGTGGTCACGCACCGTCGAGCAGGCCGGCACCTCCCCGGTGCCGGCCGGTCCCGGCGTGACCCCGCCGCCCACTACAGGCGGCGAGAGGATCAGTTGGCCCGCGGAGGTCCGCCCCACCACCCCGTGGGGAGTCGCTCGCCCGCCCGGCGAGGATCCACAACAACCACCGCAAACCCGGTGAACGCCAGTGGACACCGCACTAGGAGAAATGCGTCTTCGGTCGGGTCAGTCGCTCCCCGTCGACGGTCAGGTCGACCTTCTCGTTGTAGAAGGCGATCAGCCCGGCGATCGGCAGCAGCGCCCCGGTGGGGAAGTCGTACGACCAGGCCAGGTCCGGGTGGACCGTGTCGCCGACCCGGACCGACCAGTAGCCGCTGGTTCGCCCCTTGTACGGGCAGGCCGTCGTCGTCGCCGACGGCACGAGATGGCCGAAGTTCACGTCGGTGCGGTTGAGGTAGTAGCGGGTCGGCAGACCGGTCTCGAAGACCAGCACGGGCGACGTGGACTCGGCCAGGACCACCCCGTCGAGTTCCACCCGTACGCTGCGCGTGGACCGCAGCGCGTCCACCCGGGCGTACGGGTTCCGGGGATGCACGAAGACCTGCTCATCCTCCTCGAACCAGCCGTCCAGGGCGGCCCAGTCGAACCGGACCGTGTCCGCCAGCCCGGGCAGCGCGTCATCGCCGTACAGCCGGGCGGACGAGGGACGGGACGTCTCGCCGACCCGCAGCCCGTGCAGCGCGCCGTGCCGCGCCGCGACTGCTCCGTGCGCTGCTCATCGATCAGCAGGCCACTGTCCACGTCCGCGACCGGGATGTAGTACTGCGGGTAGGACGGCCACTCCCACACGTACCGCGCCCGCCTCGTGTCCAGCACCTGTTCCCCGGCGAGGAAGGCGCGGATCCGGCGAGGCACCGGCTCGATGCGGTCGATCGGCGCGATCGCCTTCGGATAGTCCGGCACCGTGTCCTCCAATGCTCTTTTGGCGGGCCTGCTGGTGGTTCAACGATCGGAGCGGACCAGGGTTCACCAGCGGCTGTGAGCTGAGGCACCTTCGGCCCGGTCGGGAATGAGATCAAGCTCCAGGGATTTGGTGGCAGGTGTGACCGCTGCGAAGTTCCCTGCCCGGCTCCGGACGGATGAGGCCCCATGACCGCGACCGCCGAGCTGACCGAGACGCCCACGCCGCCCCAGCTCAGCGGCGATCTGATGAGTTCCCGGCAACGGCTGCGACTCGTCCTCGTGCTCGGCTCGCTGATCGCGATCGGGCCGCTGACCATCGACATGTACCTGCCGGCGCTTCCGGCCATCGCCGCCGACTTCCAGACGACGTCGGCGGCCGTGCAGCTGACCCTCACCGGCACGCTGGCGGGCCTCGCCCTCGGCCAGTTGCTGATCGGACCGCTGTCCGATGCGGTCGGGCGGCGGGTACCGCTCCTCGCCGGTATCGCGCTGCACATCGTCGCGTCGGTGTTGTGCGTCATCGCGCCCAACATCGCCACGATCGGCACCCTACGGATGCTGCAGGGGCTGGGCGTCGCGGCCGCCGCGGTGGTGGCGGTGGCGGTGGTGCGTGACCTGTTCAGCGGCGCCGCCTTCGCCAAGCTCTTCTCGCGCCTGATGCTGGTGATGGGGGCGGCGCCGATCCTCGCCCCCACCCTGGGCAGCGGGCTCCTTCGCTGGTCGGACTGGCGTGGGGTGTTCTTCGCTCTCGCGGTGTTCGGCGTGCTGCTCGTGACGGTCGCGGCGTTCGGGCTTCAGGAGACGCTGCCGCCGGCACGACGCCGCCACGGCGGCGTGGCCGCCACCGTGCGCGACTACGGCTCGCTGCTGCGTGACCGCACGTTCGTCGGGCTCGTGCTGGTCGCCGGGCTCGCCATGGCCGCGCTGTTCGCGTACGTGGCCGGGTCGTCGTTCGTCTTCCAGCAGCAGTACGGGCTGGACGAGCAGCAGTTCGGGTTGGCCTTCGGAGCTGGCGCGGTCGGCCTGATCACGGCCACCCAGTTGAACGTGCGGCTGCTGCGCCGGTACTCGCCGCAGCCTGGCTCTTATACACATCT
>NZ_QGGF01000101.1 GCF_003857015.1 Micromonospora globispora
CAGCTGCGCCGGGCCGAGGCGGAGCCGGTGGACGGCGATCCCACCGCGCCCGGCGGCCTGCGGGGCGCCCGATCCGAGCTGCGCCGGCAGATGCGTGAGCGGCGGCGGCTGCGGCTGGGCATCCTCGTCCTGGTCAGCCTGGTGCTGCTCGGCGCGGTGCCGCTCTACTTCGGGATCCGGACGCTCGCCCGCGACCCGGTCTTCGACACCCTCGACGAGCTGAACGTGCCGGGCTGGGCGGCGGCGAAGACCGTGGACAACGTCAGCGGCAGTCGCTGGTGCCTGGAGGACTGCCGGCTGCGGGAGCGGACCGTCGAGTCGCAGAAGGCCTGGAAGGAGACCGCCCTGGTCTACGAGGCGGCCCTGGCCAGGGACGGCTGGCAGCGCTGGAAGGTCGGCCGCTGCCCGGAGCAGAAGGTCAAGGGCACCTACACCTGCTGGCGGCGGGACGAGCTCACCCTCGACCTCTGGGTACGCGACCCCACCTGCGTGCCGCCGCCGGTGAACGGGGAACCGGCGCCGTCTGCGCCGCCCTCGCCCGCAGCGGGAAAGTGCACCGGCTCGTTGGTGTCGGTGAAGGTTCGCAACGCGATCGACGACGAGCGGACCGGACCACAGCCGAGCACTGATCCGTCACTCACCGGTGAGGATCCGTTCCCGACGCTCACCGACGATCCTCTCGGCGAGCTGACACGGTCACCGTCGTGAGCCGGTTTCCATCACGGACGGTAGGGTCTGGGGCTGGCGGGCCCGCCTGCGCCCGCTGACCGGTGGTCGGCGTGTGCGGTGTGGGTAGGACGGTCGCGCGTTCCGGGGCGTCGGGTCCCGGAACGCCTGCTTGAGGAGGACATGCGCGTGGATGGTGGAGAGATCGCTGCGCTGATCGCGGCCGGCGCGTTCCTGATGCTGGTGCTCGTGCTGGCGGTGCCGATCCTGCGGCTGCGCCACACCGTGGACGCGACGACCCGCATGATCCATGAGCTGAACGACCGGACCACCCCGCTGCTCGGCGACGTGAACACCACGGTGAAGAACGTCAACACCGCCCTGGAGCAGGTGCAGACCTCGCTGGACGGGGTCAACCTCCAGCTCGCCAAGGTGGACACCATGACCACCCACGCGCAGAACGTCACCGCCAACGTCGCCAACCTGGCCGCGGTGATCTCCGCCGCCGCCGCCAACCCGCTGGTGAAGGTGGCCGCGTTCGGTTACGGCGTGCGCAAGGCGGCGGCGGCCCGTCGGCACGCCGAGGACGAGCGGGAGGCCGCCGACATCATCAAGCAGCGGCGTCGCGCCGACAGGCGCGCCAACCGGTGATCCGGCCGAGCGGGAGGATCTGACATGAGGCGGTTGTTCTGGCTGGGTATCGGGCTGGGCGTGGGCGTGCTGGTGGTCCGCAAGGCGACCCGCACCGCGCAGGCGTACACGCCGGCCGGCATCGCCAGCGGCCTGTCGCAATCCGCTGGCGGCCTCGTCGAGTCGGTGCGTAGCTTCGTGGAGGACGTCCGGATCGGGATGGCCGAACGCGAGCAGGAGATCCACGAGGCGTTCGCCCGCGGCGAGGCGTTCGACGACCAGTTCGCCGACCTGCGGGAGGACCCCCGCATCGGCGACCGAGAGATTTTCCCGGAGGAGCACCAGCGATGAAGACGGCGGAGATCAAGCGGCGGTACCTCGCGCACTTCGAGGCGAACGGCCATGCCGTGGTGCCGTCCGCTCCGCTGCCCGCCATCAGCGACCCGAACCTGCTGTTCGTCAACGCCGGCATGGTGCAGTTCGTGCCGTACTTCCTGGGCCAGCAGACCCCGCCGTACCGGCGCGCGGTCAGCGTGCAGAAGTGCATCCGGACGCCGGACATCGACGAGGTCGGCAAGACCAGCCGGCACGGCACGTTCTTCCAGATGAACGGCAACTTCTCCTTCGGTGACTACTTCAAGGACGGGGCGATCCCGCTCGCCTGGGACCTGGTCACCAAGCCGGTCGATCAGGGCGGCTTCGGGCTGGACCCGGAGCGGATCTGGCCGACCGTCTACCTCGACGACGACGAGGCGTTCCAGATCTGGCGCTCGGTGGGCGTGCCCGCCGAGCGGATCGTCCGCCGGGGCAAGGCGGACAACTTCTGGTCCATGGGCATTCCCGGCCCGTGCGGCCCGTGCTCGGAGCTGTTCTACGACCGCGGCCCCGAGTACGGCCGCGAGGGCGGCCCGGCGGTCGACGAGGACCGCTACATGGAGTTCTGGAACCTCGTCTTCATGCAGTTCGAGCGGGGTCCGGGCACCGGCAAGGAGGACTACCCGATCCTCGGTGAGCTGCCGGCGAAGAACATCGACACCGGCATGGGCCTGGAGCGGATCGCGTCCATCATGCAGGGCGTCGACAACCTCTACGAGATCGACGAGGTCCGGCCGATCCTCGACAGGGCCGCCGAGCTGACCGGCAAGCGGTACGGCGCGCGCTCGGGCCACGTGGCCAGCGAGTCGCACCCGGACGACATCCGGCTGCGGGTGATCGCCGACCACGTGCGCACCGCGCTGATGCTGATCGGTGACGGGGTGACCCCGTCCAACGAGGGCCGCGGCTACGTCCTGCGCCGGATCATGCGCCGGGCGATCCGGGCGGTCCGCCTCCTCGGCTACCAGGACCGGGCGCTGCCCGAGCTGCTGCCGGTCGCCCGGGACTGCATGTCCCCGTCGTACCCGGAGCTGGCCGCGGAGTTCGGCCGGATCTCCCAGTACGCGTACGCGGAGGAGGACGCGTTCCTCGCCACGCTGCGGGCGGGTACCACGATCCTGGACACCGCGATCGCGGAAACCAAGTCGTCGGGCCAGGCGGCGATCTCCGGCGACAAGGCGTTCCAGCTGCACGACACGTACGGCTTCCCGATCGACCTCACCCTGGAGATCGCGGCCGAGCAGGGTCTCCAGGTCGACGCGGAGGGCTTCCGCCGGCTGATGGCCGACCAGCGGAGCCGGGCGAAGGCGGACGCGCAGGCGCGCAAGACCGGGCACACCGACGTGTCGGCGTACCGGTCGGTGCTCGACGGCGGCGGGCCGGTGGAGTTCACCGGCTACACCGAGCTGAACCGGGAGTCCCGGGTACGGGCGCTGCTCGCCGGCGGCGCCGAGGTCGGCGCGGCGGTCGAGGGGGACACCGTCGAGCTGGTGCTCGACACCACCCCGTTCTACGCCGAGGGCGGTGGCCAGCAGCCCGACCAGGGCCTGATCACGGTCGGCGGCGGCCAGCTCGAGGTCTTCGACGTGCAGCAGCCGGTGCCGGGTTTGATCGTGCACCGGGCGAAGGTGGTCCGGGGCGAGGTGCGCGCCGGGGAGACCGGGTACGCCGAGATCGACGTGTCCCGCCGGCGGGCGATCTCCCGCTCGCACACCGCGACGCACCTGGTGCACCAGACCATGCGCAACTTCCTCGGTGAGTCCGCGACCCAGGCGGGTTCGCTGAACGCGCCGGGCCGGCTGCGGTTCGACTTCAACACCCCGACCGGGGTGGCGCCGAGCGTGCTGCACGACGTGGAGCAGCAGGTCAACGAGGTGCTCCTGGCGGACCTGGAGGTGCACGCCTTCATCACCACCCAGGAGGAGGCGCGCCGGATCGGCGCGATGGCGCTCTTCGGCGAGAAGTACGGCGAGCGGGTCCGGGTCGTCGAGGTCGGCGACTACGCCCGGGAGCTGTGCGGTGGCACCCACGTGGCCCGGTCGGCCCAGCTCGGCCTGGTGAAGATCCTCTCCGAGGCGTCGGTCGGCTCCGGTGTCCGCCGGATCGAGGCGCTGGTCGGCATGGACGCCTTCGGCTTCCTGGCCCGGGAACACCTGCTGGTCTCCCGGCTCGCCGAGCTGTTCCGGGTACCCGGCGACCAGGTGGCCGACCGGGTGGAGCAGACCGTCACCCAGCTCCGGGACGCCGAGAAGGAGCTGGAGAAGCTCCGCGCCCAGCTGGTGCTCGGCGGCGCGGCGGCGCTCGCGGCGCAGGCGAAGGACGTGCGCGGGGTGGCGTACGTCGGCACCGAGGCGCCCGAGGGTGCGGCCGGCAACGACGTCCGGACCCTGGCCCAGGAGATCCGCGGCCGGATCGACCCGGCCCGTCCGGCGGTGGTCGCCGTGGCGGCCCGGTCGGGCGGCAAGGCGTCCCTGGTGGTGGCCGTGAACCCGGCTGCCCGCGGTCGCGGCCTGACCGCGAAGGACCTGGTCAAGGCGGCCTTCTCCGGTCGGGGCGGCGGCAGCGACGACCTCGCCCAGGGCGGTGGCCTGCCGGCGGCCGAGGCGCCGAACCTGCTGCTCACGGTGGAGAAGGCGATCGCCGAGGCGTGATGAACGCACCGAACGCAGCCAGGGCGGACCGAGCCGGTCCGCCCTGGCCCGTCCTGGCGGGGGAGTGTCCGGTAGATGGCTGAACTGTCCCGCGGGGTGCGGCTCGGGGTGGATGTCGGGCAGGTCCGGGTTGGTGTCGCCCGGTCCGATCCGCACGCCGTCCTGGCCACGCCGCTGGTCACCCTGGCGCGCGATCTGACCGCGGCCCCGGACGCCGTGCCGGCGGACATGGCCGAGCTGGTCCGGCTGATCGCCGAGCACCAGGCGGTCGAGGTCGTGGTCGGCCTTCCGGTCAACCTCGCCGGAAAGCACGGCCCTGCGGCGGCGAACGTATCGGCGTACGCTGCCCGCTTGGCCCATGTAATAGCGCCGATACCGGTGACGCTGACGGACGAGAGGATGTCGACCGTGGTGGCGAGTCGTAGGCTGGCCGAACGGGGCGTCCGGGGAAAGCGGCAACGGGCGGTGGTCGACCAGGCCGCCGCGGTGGAGATTCTGCAGAGCTGGCTGGATGCGCAGCGGAGGCCGACGCGATGATCGACGATCTTGATCTGGTGTTCGACGAGGCGGAGAGGGGGGACAAGGGCCGCCATCGGCGCGGCGCGGTGCGTAAGCGCAAGGGCAAGTCGGGCGGCCGGGGGAAGACCATCTTCGCCCTCTTCATGGCGCTCGTCCTGCTGGGCGGCATCGGCGGTGGCGCGTACATCGGGTTCGATCGGATCCGCAACCACTTCATCACCCCCGACTACGACGGCCCCGGCACCGGTCAGGCGCTGGTGGAGGTCAAGGCTGGCGACACCCTCACCGACATCGGCAACACCCTGTACGACGCGGGCGTGGTGAAGAGCACCAAGGCGTTCATCGAGGCCGCGGACGCGAACTCGCGCAGCAAGAACATCCAGGTCGGCCGGTACAAGGTCCGCAAGCAGATGAAGGCCGCGGACGCGGTGATCATGCTGCTCGACCCGAAGAACCGGGTGGTCAACGGGGTGACCATCCCCGAGGGCACGATCACCCTGGCGATCTACGACATCCTCGCCAAGCAGACCAAGATCCCGGTCGCCGAGTTCAAGGCCGCCGCGAAGGATCCGGTCAAGCTGGGCGTGCCGGCGTACTGGTTCAACCGCCAGGACGGCAAGAAGAGCCAGAAGAGCATCGAGGGCTTCCTCTACCCCTCCACCTACGAGATCCCGCCGAAGGCGACCGCCGAGCAGATCCTGAAGATGATGGTGGACGAGTTCCTTCGCGTCGCCCAGCAGATCGACTTCGTCAACCGGGTGCAGAAGGAGCGGAAGATCTCCCCGTACGAGGCGCTGATCACCGCCTCCATCGCCCAGGCCGAGTCGGTCGACCCGAAGGACTTCCCGAAGGTCTCCCGGGTGGTCTACAACCGGGTGTACGCCGGCAAGATCCCTTGCAATTGTCTGGGCATCGACAGCGGTATTAATTACTGGCTGCGCCTGCAGGGCAAGGAGCCGAAGGACTCCGACGACCTGCTGCAGAGCGAGATCCACAACCTGAAGAACCCGTACAACACGCACGACGTCGCGGGCCTGCCGATCACCCCGATCAGCAACCCCGGCGAGGGGGCGCTCAAGGGCGCGCTGGACCCGCCGACCGGGGACTGGATCTTCTTCATGACCGTGGACAAGAAGGGCACGATGGGCTACGGCTCCAACGACGCGGACTTCCGGAAGCTGCAGAAGCAGATGTGCGACAACGGCGTCCTGAGCGGGACGAACTGCGGGTGAGGGCCGCCGTCGTCGGCAAGCCGATCGCCCACTCGCTCTCCCCGGTGATCCACGAGGCCGGGTACGCGGCCGCCGGGCTGACCGGGTGGTCGTACACCCGGTTCGAGTGCGCGGCCGATGAGCTGGCCGGCCTGGTCGCCGGCCTCGGCCCGGAGTGGGCCGGGCTGTCGGTGACCATGCCGGGTAAGGAGGCGGCGCTCGCGGTGGCCGACGGGGTCTCGCCGGTCGCCGCCGCGGTCGGCGCCGCCAACACGCTGGTACGCCGCCCGGACGGCACCTGGTACGCCGACAACACCGACGTGGCCGGCATGGTCGACGTGCTCACCGGCGCCGGCGTGGCGCGCGGGGCGACGGTGACCGTGCTCGGCGCGGGCGGCAC
>NZ_QGGF01000369.1 GCF_003857015.1 Micromonospora globispora
CACCAGGGCGCGCCGGGGTACCCCCCGCACGCCGGCGGGCCGGTCCCGCCGTACCAGGGGCACCAGCCGTACCCGCCGCACCACGCCGGCCAGCCGGTCCCGCCGTGGGCCCAGCCGCCGGCGGCCCGGCCGGGCCGGGCGGCGAAGTTCGTCGGCGCCGGCGCCCTGGTGCTGGCCCTGATGTTCGGCTCCGGTGTGGCCGGGGGCGCCCTCGCGCTCGCCGTCGGCGACCACTCGGGCGGCGTCACCCGCACCTACTCGGCGGCCCCGGTGCTCAACAGCGCGGATCTGCCGAAGATCGCCGCCTCCGTCCAGGACAGCGTCGTCTCGATCATCACGGACAACGGTGAGGGCTCCGGGGTGATCCTCAGCGCCGATGGTTACGTGCTGACCAACAACCACGTCGTCGCCTCCGCGAGCGGGGACACCGTCAAGGTGGTCTTCGCGGACGGCAAGAGCGCGCAGGCGAAGATCGTCGGCACCGATCCGAAGACCGACCTCGCGGTGGTCAAGGCCAGCGGGGTGAGTGGCCTCAAGGCGGCCAAGTTCGGCGACAGCGACGCGATGCAGGTCGGCGACCAGGTGCTCGCCCTGGGCAGCCCGCTGGGCCTCCAGGGCTCGGTGACCGCCGGCATCCTCAGCGCCCGCGACCGCACCATCCAGGCCGGCGAGGAGGGCCAGCAGCAGAACCCGCAGCAGGCCGCCAGCTCGATCTCCGGCCTGCTCCAGACCGACGCGCCGATCAACCCGGGTAACTCCGGCGGTGCGCTGGTCAACACCCGCGGCGAGGTGATCGGCATCAACACCGCGATCGCCACCGCCGGGCAGGGCAGCAACGGCAACATCGGCGTCGGCTTCGCCATCCCGAGCAACAAGGCCAAGGACGTGGCCGAGAAGCTCCAGCGCGGCGAGAAGGTCAGCCACCCCTCGCTCGGGGTGAGCGTCAACGCCGCCGAGGACGGCGGGGCGCTGATCGCCGCGGTGACCCCGGGGAGCGCGGCCGAGAAGGCGGGGCTCCAGCGGGGCGACGTGATCACCAAGTTCGGCGACAAGGTGATCAACGACTCCAACGACCTGGTCGGCGCCGTCCAGTCCGGCAAGGTGGGCGACCGGGTCCACGTGGAATTCAAGCGGAACGGTTCGACCCAGACGGCAACCGTGACGCTCGCCGAAACGTCATAACCAACAGAGACCTGCCTCCTCCAGGCGGCGGGTGACGGAGCCAAGGGGGTTGGTTCCGTCGCCCGCCGCCTTTTTTCCGGGCTCACCCGCAGCGGGTGAGCCCGGCTCACCCCCTCCGGCGGCACCCTCGACGGACGGGAACCGTACGGGGAGGGACGTCATGACCACCGCAGCCGCCGTCCGCACCGATCCGGAGATCCAGCGGGACGTGCTCGACGAACTCGCCTGGGACGCGCAGGTGCAGCCGAACGACATCGGCGTGACCGTCTCCGGGGGCGTGGTGACCCTGACCGGCTGGGTGGACAGCTACGTCCGCCGGTGGGCGGCCGAGCGCTGCGCGCACCGGGTGGGCGGGGTCCGCGCGGTCGCCAGCGACATCGAGGTACGGCTGGACGGCGCCGACGAGCGCACCGACGCGGACATCGCGATCGCGGCCAGCCGGGCGCTGGAATGGGACAGCTTCGTGCCCGCCGAGCGGCTGGACGTGACCGTCGCCAACGGCTGGGTGATGCTCCGCGGCGAGGTGGAGTACGGCTTCCAGCGGCGTACCGCCGAGCGGGAGTTGCGCCGGCTGCGCGGCGTACGCGGGGTCACGAACCTGGTGGAGGTCCGTCCGCCCACCCCGAGCAGGGAGGACGAGACCCGCCGGGAGCTGCAGCGGGTGCTGATGCGGCGGACCGGCACCGAGCGGATCGAGATCGGGGTCATCGGGGACACCGTGGTGCTCGACGGGGTGGTCCGCTCCTGGTGGCAGCGGGAGGAGGCAGAACGCGCCGCCTGGGCCACCCCGGGGGTCCGCGAGGTGCACGACCGCATCGTGGTCGCCGCGTGAGGCGGAGCCGTCGTTTACCCCCACCGGCGGCGGGAAAGCGCCGCCGATCACCGGGGACCAACGGGGAGGACTCGTGGCCGTGAACCACCCGTCGTCGGACCGCTCCCGTGAAGGGCCGCTGCGGATCGCGATGGTCGTGCCGCCATGGCTCTCGTTGCCGCCGCCCGGGTACGGCGGCTTGGAGCAGTTGGTGGCCGGCCTGATCGACGCGCTGGTCGCGCGCGGCAACGCGGTGACGCTCTTCGGCGCCGGCCGGCACAACGGCACCGCCGCCGACTTCGTCTCCACCGTGCCGGAGCTGCAGTACGACCGGCTCGGTGAGTCGCTGCCCGAGCTGGCCCACCTGGCGCGGGTCAACCAGCTCATCACCGCCGACGACTTCGACGTGATCCACGACCACACCACGATCGGGCCGATGGTCGCCGGTCGGCGGGCGGTGCCGACGGTGGCCACGGTGCACGGCAACCCGGTGGGGGAGTACGGCCAGGTGCTCAGCGACACCGATCGCGGGGTCGGCCTGGTCGCCATCTCGCACGCCCAGCGCCGGGCGAACCCGGGCCTGCCCTGGGTCGGGACGGTGCACAACGCGCTGCCGCCGCAGGAGTTCACGCACAAGCGGACACCGGGGCGCGGGCCGGTCCTCTGGCTCGCCCGGTTCAGCCCGGACAAGGGTCCGGACCTGGCCATCCGCGCCTGCCGGGCGGCCGGCCTGCCGCTGACCCTCGCCGGCAAGTGCAACGAGCCGGCCGAGCGCCGCTACTTCGAACGGGTCGTCGAGCCGATGCTGGACGAGGACGTGACCCTGGTGCTGAACGCCGACCGGGAGATGACCAAGCAGCTGCTGCTGGACGCGCGCTGCCTGATCATGTCGATCCAGTGGGACGAGCCGTTCGGCATGGTGATGGTGGAGGCGATGGCGACCGGTACGCCGGTTGTGGCGCTGCGTCGGGGCGCGGTGCCGGAGCTGGTCTGCGACGGGGTGACCGGGTTGCTCTGCGACCGCGAGGAGGACCTGCCGGCGGCGCTGCGCGAGTCGTCCCGCCTGGATCCGGCCGACTGCGTGGCGCACGTGGTGGAGAACTTCTCGGTGGAGCGGATGGCCCTCGGCTACGAGGAGGTGTACCGACGCTTCCTCGCCGGCAGCGCCCAGCCGGTCCCGCGGGAGCGGGTCGGGGTGGCAGCCCGCTGATCGGTCTGGTGGTCTCCGCTTCGTAGTAGCACAGTGCGACGGAACGGACCGCTCGGCGTGACGGCGGTTCTCCGGCGGGCGGCTCCGCCGGGTCCCCTTCCGCGCCCGTGCCAGGATGAACGGCATGGTTCGCGGTCCGGTGGCGTTCGTGCTCGGCGGCGGGGGAGTGCTCGGCGCGGTCGAGGTGGGCATGCTCCGTGCCCTGTTCCGGGCCCGGATCCGCCCGGACATGGTGCTCGGCACCTCGATCGGGGCGGTCAACGGCGCCCTGGTCGCCGCCAACCCCACGGAGGCGGTCACCGACCGGCTGGTTCGGCTCTGGGCCTCGCCCGAGGCGAGCGAGGTGTACGGCGACTCGGTTGCCCGGCAGCTGCGCCGCTTCGCCGCCCGCACCCACCTGCACTCGCCCCGGCCGCTGCGCCGGCTGCTGGAGAACGAGTTGGGCGAGGAGACCACCTTCGCCGACCTGAAGGTGCCGTTCCGGTGCTGCGCGGCGAACATCGAACGCGCCGCCGAGCACTGGTTCCACAGCGGACTGCTGGTACCGGCGGTGCTCGCCTCCGCGTCGGTGCCGGGGCTGCTCCCGCCGGCCGAGATCGACGGGCAGCACTACATCGACGGCGGCATCGTCAACTCCATCCCGATCGGGGAGGCGGTCGCCATCGGCGCCACCCGGATCTTCGTCCTCCAGGTCGGTCGGATCGAACGGGAACTGTCCCCGCCCCGCCGGCCCTGGGAGATCGCCCAGGTCGCCTTCGAGGTGGCCCGGCGGCACCGGTTCGCCCGGGAGATGGCCGCCCTGCCCGACGGGGTGGAGGTGCACGTCCTTCCCACCGGCGGCGGGACGCCACGCGACGACAGCCCGTGGGCGTACCGGGACATGGCGGCGGTGGGGCGCCGGATCAGTCGGGCGTACACCGCCTCCCGGCACTACCTGGCGCAGTTGGACCGCTGATGCCGCTGCCGCCGCGGTGGGTACGCCGATTGCTGCTGGCTCCCGGCGTGGTGCTGCTCGCGGTGGCGGTGGCGGTCACCGTGCCGATCTGGGCGCTGCTCGCGCTGGCCGCCTCGCCGCTGGTGCCCGGCCGGCTGCGACCGCTGCGGCTGCTCTGGATCGGCGCGGTCTACCTGGTCTGGGACGCCGCCGCGCTGCTCGCCCTCTTCGCCCTCTGGCTGGCCTCCGGGTTCGGCGCCCGGAAGCGCTCACCGGCCTTCCAGCGGGCGCACTACCTGCTGGCCGGTCGCTTCCTCCAGGTGCTGTTCTGGCAGGCCCGCTGGACGCTCCGGCTCAGCATCGACGTGGTCGGTACCGACCCGGACACCGCGCTGCCCGGCCGGCCGGAGCTGGTGCTCTGCCGGCACGCCGGGCCGGGCGACTCGTTCATCCTGATCCACGCGCTGGTGAACTGGTTCCACCGGGAGCCCCGGATCGTGCTGAAGGAGAGCCTGCAGTGGGACCCGGTGATCGACGTGCTGCTCAACCGGCTGCCCAACCGGTTCATCGCGCCCGGACCGGACGGCCGGGAGTCGGTGATCAAGCAGATCGGCCACCTCGCCACGGGCCTGGACGACGACGACGCGTTCGTGATCTTCCCCGAGGGCGGCAACTTCACCCCCAGCCGCCGGCTGCGGGCCATCGCCCGGCTACGCGCGCTCGGGCTGGAACGGATGGCGCTGCGCGCCGAACGGATGCAGCACGTGCTCGCCCCGCAGCCGGGCGGCCTGCTCGCCGCCCTGGACGCCGCGCCGGACGCCGGGGTGATCTTCGTGGCGCACACCGGGCTGGACCGGATGCTGACGGTGACCGACGTCTGGCGGGAACTGCCGATGGACAAGCGGATCGTGATGCGCTTCTGGTCGGTTCCGCCCGAGGAGATCCCGGCCGGGCGACAGGAGCGCATCGACTGGCTCTTCGACTGGTGGGCCCGGATCGACCAGTGGGTCTCGGCGAACCGCGACGGCGTGTCCACCACCTAGAACGGTGACCGTGCCGGCGGTGATCCCGCGTAAGGTGCGCACGTGGAGCAGATCTGCGTGGTGACGACGGTGGTGGACGCGCGGGCCGTCGCCGACGTACTGGCGGCCGCGGCCGTCGCCGGGCGGCTGGCGGCGTGCGCCCAGGTCGGTGGGCAGGTGGACAGCACCTACTGGTGGCAGTCCGCGGTGGAGACCAGCGCCGAGTGGTCGGTGCAGTTCAAGACCGCGCCGGACCGGGTGACCGCGCTGGTCGACCAGCTCCGTGCCAACCACCCGTACGAGGTGCCGGAGATCCTGGTGACCCGGGTGGAGAGCGGCAATCCGGACTACGCGACCTGGGTGCACCAGCACACCCGTCCCTAGGTATTCCTACTCTGGGCGGCCCGCCGGCCCGGGACGATGCTGGCCCCGTGGAGAACACCAGCTACCCGTGTCCCGCCTGCGGGGCATCCGCCAACCTGGTCACCGGCTGCTCCGGCTGCGGTCTGGGGCCGTACCCGCCCGCCGCCGAGGTGGTCCGGCTGGACCGGCAGATCGGTGTCCTCGACCGCGAGGTGGAGCAGGCCCGGCAGACGTACCAGGGGCTGCTGAGGCGGCTGGACGAGACCCGGCAGCGCCGGGCCGAACTGGCCGCCGGGACCCGGGCGAGGTTCCCGGCACCCGCTCCGCCACGGCCGGTGCCGGTCACGCCGGTACCGGCGCCGGGGCGGCCGGAGACCTCGACCCGAACCGTGCAGGGTCTGCTCTTCGTCCTCGGTGGACTGCTGCTCGGCACGGCCGCGATCGTCTTCACCGCCGTCGCCTGGGCCTCCGTCGGGGTGGCTGGCCGGGCGCTGATCCTGGCCGCGTTCACCGCGCTCGCGCTGGCCGTACCTATGGTCAGCGTCCGGCGCGGGCTGCGCGGCACCGCCGAGACGTTCGCCGCGGTGGGGCTGCTGCTGGTGCTTCTCGACGGGTACGCCGCCTGGGCGGTGAACCTCGCCGGGGTGGCCGGCTGGCCGGCGACCCGGTACGCCGGGCTGGTCGCGGCGGTCGGCGCGGCGGTGGCCGCCGGGTACGCGCGACTCAGCCGGCTGACCGTGCCGTGGTTCGCGGCGCTGCTGGTCGGGCAGCCGGTGCTGCCGCTGCTGGCGGTGGCGTCCCGGCCGTCGGCAGCCGGCTGGGCACTGGTCCTCACCGGGGTGGCGCTGGGCGACCTCGTGGTGGTGGTCGCCCTGCGG
>NZ_QGGF01000122.1 GCF_003857015.1 Micromonospora globispora
GGCGCCGGCGAGCCACCCGCCCCTGAGTCGGCCCGTCGCCGGGTCGGCCGGTCCGCCGGCCGACCCGAGCCACGGGGTGTGACCTGGGGGAATGTGCCGGCGCGGAAAAGTGTCGTACCTCGGGGCTAAGGTTGCCGGAGCGTTCTTCCTGCGCGCGAAAATCGCTCGTCAGCACCTTCGAGCGGACAGATCCACCTCACTTTCTTCACCCGGGAGTACACGGACCGTGGCCGACCGACTGATCATCCGTGGCGCGCGCGAGCACAATCTGCGTGACGTCAGTCTCGACCTGCCCCGGGACGCTCTGATCGTCTTCACCGGGCTCTCCGGGTCGGGCAAGTCGAGCCTGGCCTTCGACACGATCTTCGCCGAGGGGCAGCGGCGCTACGTCGAGTCCCTCTCCTCGTACGCCCGGCAGTTCCTCGGCCAGATGGACAAGCCGGACGTCGACTTCATCGAGGGCCTCAGCCCCGCGGTCTCCATCGACCAGAAGTCCACCTCGCGCAACCCGCGCTCCACCGTCGGCACCATCACCGAGGTCTACGACTACCTGCGGCTCCTCTTCGCCCGCATCGGCGAGCCGCACTGCCCGGTCTGTGGTGAGCGGATCTCCCGGCAGACCCCGCAGCAGATCGTCGACCGGGTCCTGACGATGGCGGAGGGCACCCGGTTCATGGTGCTCGCCCCGGTCATCCGCGGCCGCAAGGGGGAGTACGTCGACCTCTTCGCCGAGCTCCAGGCCAAGGGGTACGCCCGGGCCCGGGTCGACGGCGTGGTGCACCCGCTGACCGAGCCGCCGAAGCTCAAGAAGCAGGAGAAGCACACCATCGAGGTGGTCATCGACCGGCTCACCGTCAAGGCCAGCGCCAAGCAGCGGCTGACCGACTCGGTGGAGGCGGCGCTCGGCCTCTCCGGCGGCCTGGTCCTGCTCGACTTCGTCGACCTGCCCGAGGACGACCCGGACCGCGAGCGTCGCTACTCCGAGCACCTGGCCTGCCCCAACGACCACCCCCTAGCGATCGAGGACCTGGAGCCCCGGGTCTTCTCCTTCAACGCGCCGTACGGCGCCTGCCCGGAGTGCACCGGCCTGGGCACCAAGAAGGAGGTCGACGCCGAGCTGATCGTCCCCGACCCGGAGCGCACCCTGCGCGAGGGCGCGATCCAGCCCTGGTCGACCGGGCACAACCTGGAGTACTTCCTCCGCCTGCTGGAGGCCCTCGGCGAGGTCCAGCACTTCGACATCGACACGCCGTGGCGGGCACTGCCGTCCCGGGCGCAGAAGACGATCCTGCACGGCTCCGACGACCAGGTGCACGTCCGCTACCGCAACAAGTACGGCCGCGAACGCTCCTACTACACCGGCTTCGAGGGCGTGGTGCAGTGGATCGAGCGGCGGCACTCCGACACCGAGTCCGAGTGGTCGCGGGACAAGTACGAGGGCTACATGCGGGACGTGCCCTGCGCGGCCTGCGGTGGCGCCCGGCTCAAGCCCGAGGTGCTCGCGGTCACGCTGGCCGGCAAGAGCATCGCGGAGCTCTGCAACCTGTCGGTGGGGGAAGCGGCCGACCTGCTCGCCGGCATCGAGCTGAGCGACCGGCAGAAGCTGATCGCCGAGCGGGTGCTCAAGGAGATCAACGCCCGGCTGAAGTTCCTGCTCGACGTGGGGCTGGACTACCTCTCCCTGGACCGCCCGGCCGGCACGCTCTCCGGCGGGGAGGCCCAGCGCATCCGGCTCGCCACCCAGATCGGCTCCGGCCTGGTCGGCGTGCTCTACGTGCTCGACGAGCCGTCGATCGGCCTGCACCAGCGGGACAACCACCGGCTGATCGAGACCCTGGTCCGGCTGCGCGGGCTGGGCAACACGCTGATCGTGGTGGAGCACGACGAGGACACCATCCGCACCGCCGACTGGATCGTCGACATCGGCCCGGGCGCCGGCGAGCACGGCGGCAAGATCGTGCACAGCGGCTCGGTCCCGGCCCTGCTGGAGAACCCGGAGTCGGTCACCGGGGCGTACCTGTCGGGTCGCAAGTCGATCCCGACGCCGCGCCAGCGCCGCCCGCAGACCCCGGACCGCGAGCTGGTGGTGCACGGGGCGCGCGAGCACAACCTGCGCAACCTCACCGTCTCGTTTCCGCTCGGCCAGCTCATCGCCGTCACCGGGGTCAGCGGCTCCGGCAAGTCGACCCTGGTCAACGACATCCTGCACGCCGTACTGGCCAACCAGATCAACGGCGCCCGGCTGGTTCCCGGCCGGCACACCCGGATCACCGGGCTGGAGAACGTCGACAAGGTCGTCGGCGTCGACCAGTCGCCGATCGGCCGGACGCCGCGGTCGAACCCGGCCACCTATACCGGGGTCTGGGACCACGTCCGGAAGCTCTTCGCCGAGACCACCGAGGCCAAGGTCCGCGGGTACGGTCCGGGCCGGTTCTCGTTCAACGTCAAGGGCGGCCGCTGCGAGGCCTGTTCCGGCGACGGCACGATCAAGATCGAGATGAACTTCCTCCCGGACGTCTACGTTCCCTGCGAGGTCTGCAAGGGCGCCCGGTACAACCGGGAGACGCTGGAGGTGCACTACAAGGGCAAGACCGTCTCCGACGTACTGGAGATGCCGATCGAGGAGGCGGCGGAGTTCTTCTCCGCCATCCCGGCCATCCACCGGCACCTCAAGACGCTGGTCGACGTGGGCCTCGGGTACGTCCGCCTCGGCCAGCCCGCGCCGACCCTCTCCGGCGGCGAGGCGCAGCGCGTCAAGCTCGCCTCCGAGCTGCAGAAGCGGTCCACCGGCCGGACGGTCTACGTGCTCGACGAGCCCACCACCGGCCTGCACTTCGAGGACATCCGCAAGCTGCTGATGGTGCTCGAGGGCCTGGTGGACAAGGGCAACACGGTCATCACCATCGAGCACAACCTCGACGTGATCAAGACCGCCGACTGGATCATCGACATGGGCCCGGAGGGCGGCCACCGAGGCGGTACCGTGCTCGCCACCGGCACCCCGGAGGAGGTCGCCGAGGTGGCGGAGAGCCACACCGGCCAGTTCCTGCGTCAGGTGCTCAAGCTCGACGGCGAGGCCAAGGGGGCGCAGGCGGCCACGTCGCGGGCGGCCAAGGCCAACGGCAGTGGCGCCACCCGGTCGCGAGCCCGCAAGGTGCCCGCCGGGGCGCGCTGAGCCGACGGTAGAACGGGCGGGTCGGGAAACCGGCCCGCCCGTCCCATATCCCGAGTCACGGCACGCTCCGGTGAACTGTGCGGCACAGTGATCCGTGTCCAGAAGTGCGGCCGCGGATGATGACGGGCGGCGGCGGCAGCCGAGAGGAAGGCCGGACATGAGTGAGGATCAGGTGCTGGACGCGCCGGGTACGCAGACCCGTCGGGCGCTGCTGGCCGGTGCCGGCGCGGTCGGGGCTGCCGTGGTGCTGGCCGCCTGCGGAGACGACGCGGGCGACACCGCCGGCGGCCCGGCTCCCAGCAGCGGCGGCCCGGGCCGCGCCACCAACGCCGGTGATCCCGAGGGTGGCAACCGGGACACCACCGGTCCGCTGGCCCGCACCACGGACATCCCGGTCGGCGGCGGCGCGGTCTACGCCAGCAAGGGCGTGGTGATCACCCAGCCGGAGCCGGGGCAGTTCAAGGGCTTCGACCCGATCTGCACCCACCAGGGCTGCCCGGTGTCGAACGTCGACGGCGGCACGATCAACTGCACCTGCCACAACAGCAGGTTCTCCATCGCCGACGGTTCGGTGAAGCAGGGCCCGGCGACGAAGCCCCTCGCCCCCAAGGCGCTCAAGGTCGAAGGCGACCGCATCGCCCTCGCCTGACCCGCGCCCGCACCCGCACCCGTTCATGGTGGGGCGCCGCGCGGTGGCGGCGTGGGGTGTCGGGGGTGCGGACTACGCTTGCTGACGTGGCTGACCCCTCGACCTACCGTCCCGCGCCCGGCACGATCCCGGAGGCGCCAGGGGTCTACCGCTTCCGCGACGGCACCGGTCGGGTCATCTACGTCGGCAAGGCGAGGAACCTGCGCAGCCGGCTCAACTCGTACTTCGCCGACCCGGTCAACCTGCACCAGCGCACCCGGCAGATGGTCTTCACCGCCGAGTCCGTGGACTGGATCACCGTCGCCACCGAGGTCGAGGCGCTCCAGCAGGAATACACCTGGATCAAGCAGTACGACCCGAAGTTCAACGTCCGCTACCGGGACGACAAGTCGTACCCGTACCTGGCGGTCACCCTCGACGAGGAGTACCCGCGGCTGCAGGTGATGCGGGGCGCCAAGCGCAAGGGGGTGCGCTACTTCGGGCCGTACTCGCACGCCTGGGCGATCCGCGAGACGCTCGACCTGCTGCTGCGGGTCTTCCCGGCCCGGACCTGCTCCTCCGGGGTGTTCAAGCGGGCCGGCCAGGTTGGCCGCCCCTGCCTGCTGGGGTACATCGGCAAGTGCTCCGCGCCCTGCGTCGGCAGCGTCACCGCCGAGCGGCACCGGGAGATCGTCAACGGCTTCTGCGACTTCATGGGCGGCCGCACCGACACCATGGTCCGCAAGCTCGAACGGGAGATGACCGACGCCAGCGAGCACCTGGAGTTCGAGCGGGCCGCCCGGCTGCGGGACGACATCGCCGCGCTGCGCCGGGCCATGGAGAAGCAGACCGTGGTGCTCGGCGACGGCACCGACGCCGACGTGGTCGCCTTCGCCGACGACCCCATGGAGGCCGCCGTCCAGGTCTTCCACGTCCGCGACGGCCGGGTGCGCGGCCAGCGCGGCTGGGTGGTGGAGAAGACCGAGGACCTCACCACGGGCGACCTGGTGCACCACTTCTGCACCCAGGTCTACGGCGGCGAGCAGGGGGAGGCGGACGTACCGCGCGAGCTGCTCGTCCCGGAGCTGCCCGGCGACGCCGACGCGCTCGCCGACTGGCTCTCCGCCCGTCGGGGCAGCCGGGTGTCGCTGCGGGTGCCGCAACGCGGCGACAAGCGGTCGTTGCTGGAGACCGTGGAGCGCAACGCGAAGGACGCGCTGACCCGGCACAAGGTCAAGCGGGCCGGCGACCTGACCACCCGGAGCAAGGCCCTCGACGAGATCAGCGACGCGCTCGGCATGCGGACGTCGCCGCTGCGCATCGAGTGTTTCGACGTCTCCCAGATCCAGGGCACCGACGTGGTGGCCAGCATGGTGGTCTTCGAGGACGGGCTGCCGCGCAAGAGCGAGTACCGGCGGTTCATCGTCCGGGGCGCCACCGACGACCTCTCCGCCATGTCCGAGGTGCTGCGGCGGCGCTTCGCCCGCTACCTCGACACCCGCGCGGAGACGGGAGAGATCGGCGAGGAGACCGCCGCCGACCCGGACCGGCCCGGCATCGACCCCACCACCGGGCGGCCGCGCAAGTTCGCGTACCCGCCGCAGCTGGTCGTGGTCGACGGCGGTGCGCCCCAGGTGGCGGCGGCCGCGCAGGCCCTCGCCGAGCTGGGCATCGACGACGTGGCGCTCTGCGGGCTGGCCAAGCGGCTGGAGGAGGTGTGGCTGCCCGACGACGAGTTCCCGGTCATCCTGCCGCGCACCAGCGAGGGGCTCTACCTGCTGCAGCGGGTCCGCGACGAGGCGCACCGGTTCGCCATCACCTTCCACCGGCAGCGCCGCTCGAAGCGGATGACCGAGTCGGCGCTGGACACCATCCCCGGGCTGGGGGAGGTGCGGCGCAAGGCGCTGATGCGACACTTCGGCTCGCTCAAGCGGCTCTCCGCCGCGACGGTCGACGAGATCACCGAGGTCCCGGGTCTGGGGAAGCGGACCGCGGAGGCGATCCTCGCGGCGCTGCACGGCGAGGCGAAGGCCCCGGCTACGGACTAACCGCGCCGACCCTCCTCGACGAGGAGCGCGACGGCCTGCGGCCGCAGAGTCAGCGCCCGCCCCGAACGACGAGGGCCTGGTCCCCGAGCACCCCCAGCTGTCCGTCGAACGGACCGACCGGCCAGCCGAGCGCCCGGGCGGCCTCCGTGGCGTCGTCCTTCCCGGCGACCCGGTACACCACGTCCACCGCCACCGCGTCACCGCCGTGTGCCCACTCGTTCTCGCGCCGCGTGTGGAGCAGGGCGGCGACCAGGAGCGCGACCAGCCCGATCGCGGCGACGCTGGTCAGCAGGGGAAGGCGGCGCACCGGTGGATCATGCCGGGGCGGCGCATCCGCCGCCACCCCGTCCGGTTCATGCCGACTGAACCTCGCCGAGGACCGTGAGGATCTGCTCGCCGTACTTGGTGAGCTTGTTGTCGCCGACGCCGTTGATCCGGGCCAGCTCGGCCAGCGAGCCGGGCGCATCGGTGGCGATCTGGCGCAGCGTGGCGTCGTGGAAGATCACGTACGCGGGGACGCCCTGCTCCTTCGCGGTGGCCGCAAG